>NZ_JAYKSL010000006.1:274797-291047 GCF_035481585.1 Salipiger marinus
GGAGGCCTCCGCCCAGGCAGCGGTGACGGCGGGCTGCGCCACCTCCGTGTCCGCCTGCGGTTCCGGCAGCGCGGGCGCGGCATCGGGATCAGGCGCGTCCTGCGCCACCGTGGCCACCGGTTCGGGCGGCGGCGCGGCGGGGGCGGGATCGGCTGTCGTGACCTCTGCCGGGGGAGACGGCGCCTCCGGCGCGGGGGTCGGCGCGGGGGAGGATGCCACGGCGGGATCGGCGGGATCCTCGGGCTTGGGCAGCGGCGCGAGGAACCCCGCCAGATAGAGGACGCCCACCGCAACTGCGATGCCCAGCCCTGCGCCTGCCAAGCTCTTCCTGTTCATGCCATCCCCTGATCCGGCCCGCGCGGACGATGTGCCCGCAGCGTGGTTGTGCACCTATAACAATCCCGTTATCAGCGGTCAAAACAGCAATTTTCCGGATCTGCAGCATGCTCTCCAAATCTGTCTGTGTCTATTGCGGTTCGCGCTTCGGTTGGGACCCGGCGCATAAGGAAACGGCACAGGCGCTTGGCCGCGCGCTGGCGGCAGAGGGCTGGCGGCTGGTCTATGGCGCGGGCGATGTCGGGCTGATGGGCGAGGTGGCGCGCGCGGCGCAGGGGGCGGGCGGCGACACCTTCGGCGTCATCCCCGCGCATCTGCTGGCGCTGGAGGTGGGCAAGCGCGACCTGACCCGCTTCGTGGTCACCGAGACCATGCACGAGCGCAAGAAGGTCATGCTGATGAATGCCGATGCGGTGGTGATGCTGCCCGGCGGCGCGGGCAGTCTGGACGAGTTTTTCGAGGCGCTGACATGGCGCCAGCTTGGCCTGCATGACAAGCCCATCGTGCTGCTGGATGCGGACGGGTTCTGGGATCCGCTGCGCGCGCTGCTGGCGCATGTGACCGGACAGGGTTTTGCCGAGCCGTCGCTGCTGGGCTATGTTCAGAGTGCGGCTTCGGCGGAAGAGGCCATGGCGCTTCTGCGCCGCGCCCTGTCCTGACGCAGCGCCGAGACGGTATAAAGCGCCAGCGCCGCCCAGATCAGCGCGAAGCTGACGGCACGGGCAGGGCCGAAGGGTTCGCCAAGGATCAGCACGGCGCCCAGAGCCTGCAGCGTCGGGTTGAGATATTGCAGAAGCCCCAGCGTTGACAGGTCCACCCGCCGCGCCGCCTCGGCAAAAAGCATCAGCGGCAGCGCGCTGAGGATCCCCGAGCCTGCCAGCAGCGCCGAGCGGGTCCAGTCCTGACCAAAAGCCCCCTGCCCCGAGATCTGTGCGGCGGCGATCCACAGAACCGCGAGCGGCAGCAGCACCAGCACCTCGGCAAAGACCGAAACCGCCCCGGGCGCCACGATGCGTTTCTTGGCCAGACCATAGAGGCTGAAGGTCAGGGCCAGCGCCAGCGCCATCCAGGGCGGGCTGCCCAGGCCCACGGCCAGCACCAGCACCGCTGCCGCTGCCAGCGCCACGGCCAGCCATTGCAGCAGCGCCAGCCTTTCGCGGTAGATCACCACCCCCAGCAGCACCGCGCAGATCGGGAAGATGTAATATCCCAGCGCGCTTTCGGTCACCCAGCCGCGCTGCACCGCGATCAGGTACAGCAGCCAGTTGGTGCCGATGGCGAGGGCAGCAAACACCGTCTCGCGCCGTCTGGCGGGATGGGTCAGCAGGGCGCGGGTCAGGTGCAGCCGCCCCTGCGCACCCAGCACCAATGCAAAGACCAGCGCCGACCACAGGGTGCGGTGCGCCAGCAGTTCCATCGCCGGAACATCGGAGAGTTCGCTGTAATATAGCGGCGCCAGCCCCCAGAGGGTGCAGGCGACGATCATGGCCAGAACGCCGAGGCGGGCGGGCGACATGGCGGTCCTCCGGCGGACAGAGCAGGAGGGCCCCGTCTTCGCCCGAAGGCTTACCGCCCGGCGGACCGGGCGGCAAGATGGGCCGGGCTCAGGCCTCGTCCAGCGCCTCGTGCAGCAGGCGTTCGATCTTGTCGATCGGGTGGTTGGTCAGGGTCTTGTCGATTTCCGCGACCACCTTGTCCTGCACCTCCTTGTGGAGCTTGCTGCGCAGCTCGCCCAGCGTGGCGGGGGGCGCCACCAGCACGATGCGGTCAAACGCACCCTTATGCGCCTGTTTATACAGGATATCGGCCAGATCATCGGCGAAACGGTCCTTGGCCAGCTGATGCCAGTCGGTATCGTCGAGCGCGGATTTCTGGCCCGGCCCGTTATCGGCCACGCGCCCGGGACGGTTGGCGGACTGTTCGCGGTCCGAGGGGTTTTCCTGCTGTTCGATGCGCACGACGTTGAGATCGGGGTTTTCCGCATCAAGGTCGTTGCGCAGGAACAGGGCCTTTTCCCCGTCCGCCACCAGAACCCATGTGCCTTGCGTGAGCACGCTCATCACACTTTCTCCTTGTCGCCGCTGCCGTTCTGATCCTGTGCGAGCGGACGGGTCTTGCCCGCCGAGGTCTCGTCATGGCGCTTTTCCTCGTCGCGGGTGCCGACCTTGCGGGCCATCTCGCCGCCTTTGCGGCCCTGCTGCTGGCTGGCGCCGGGGGCGTCCGGCGTGCCGTCGAGGATTTCCTGAGTTTCGCTGCGGCCGTCCTGCGATCTTGCTCTGTCGGGCATGAGAACCTCCATTTGCTTCTGGGTCTCAACGCATGGCGGGCGCGGCTGTTCCCGGGGCGCTGACAAGGGGGCTCTGCCCCCGTCCGCGCCAAGGCGCGGCCTCCCCCGGGATACTTCTGGTCAGAAGACGGCGCGCGGCGGCTCAGCCGGGCGGTGCTGTCAGGATGTCGGCGAAGGCCTGCCGGGCCGGGGCGGCGGTGCCGTCATTCTGGCCGGGCAGGCCACAGCTGGACGGGGGCGCGTCTTCGGCATGTTCGGACAGGGCCTGCCGCCGGAACGCCCGGGCGCAGGCGCTGTCGATGTGGTAAAGTACGGCCTGCCGCTGCTGCGGGCTCAGCGACCACGCACAGTCCTTGCTCGCCGCTTTGGCCGCGCGCAGCAGGGCTGCGATGTCGCGGGTTTCGGCGACTGCACCTCGGAGCTGACCGTCTCGAAGCGGTAGCCGTTGGGCAGGCCCGGCGTCGGGGATCGCGCGGCGCAGGTCGTGCCCGGCTCGCAGGCCTGTGTCGCCCCATAAAGATCGGCAAGGCTGCGCCATGTGGCATTGACGCGTCCGAATGTGGCACTGGCCTGCTGGGCATCCGCCGCCGTGTCGAGCATCAGCGGCGCCAGCATCATGAAACTCATCAGCACCACCGCCGGTGTTGCCCGGATCCTGACGGTCCAGAAAAAGCCGGGACGCGCAAAATACCTTCTGTCGCCTCTCGCCGCTTCGCTGCGGAGAAGACTGGACCAAGAAAAATCCCCCGCAGTGGCTGCGGGGGATGTCTGTGCTGTCCGGAGACGGAGATCAGAGGCGCGAGGCCACGTTTTCCCAGTTCACCAGATTGTCGAGGAAGTTCGCCAGATAGGCGGGGCGCTTGTTGCGGAAGTCGATGTAGTAGGAATGCTCCCACACGTCGCAGCCCAGCAGCGCAGTCTGGCCGAAGCAGAGCGGGTTCACGCCGTTTTCGGTCTTGGTGATCTTCAGGCCGCCATCGGCGCCCTTCACCAGCCACGCCCAGCCCGAGCCGAACTGGCCCGCACCGGCGGCGGCAAAATCTTCCTTGAACTTGTCGATGGAGCCGAAGCTGTCCTTCAGCGCCGCTTCCAGTTCGGACGGGATCGAGTTGTCGCCCGGGCCCATCATTTCCCAGAACTGGCTGTGGTTCCAGTGCTGCGAGGCGTTGTTGAAGATGCCGTTCTGGGCCACCGCGTCGGGCTGGTAGGTGCCCTTGACGATGTCCTCAAGGCTCTTGCCTGCCCATTCGGTGCCGTCGACCAGCTTGTTCAGCGTGGTGACATAGGTGTTGTGGTGCAGGTCGTGGTGATATTCCAGCGTCTCCTGCGACATGCCTTTGGACGCGAGCGCATCATGGGCATAGGGGAGATCGGGAAGTTCAAAGGACATATGCGTTTCCTTTCGCCTGTCGGTGAGTTCCGTCTCATTCCTAGGCCAAGGGGCCGCAAGGTCAAGCGCCGTTCCCCCGGGACGGGTGCGATGACCGCCGCCTTACTCGGCTTCGAGCGGCGACCACTGGCAGCGCCCGGAGGCGATGAAGCGGTTGTCATAGCCGCCGGGCGAGGCAGAGATCTGCACCGAACCGTCGCGCAGCTGGATCGTGGCGCGGTACAGCATCCGCCGCGCCTGATTTCCCGCCGCATCGCGCACCGGAAAATCCCAGGCATAGGTCACGCGGCGGCTGTTGAGCACGGCAACACGTCCCGCCACCGGCTGGCCGCTGTTATAGGCCAACCCCACCGAATCCGAGATGATCACCAGATCCTGCGCCGGATCATGGCCGATGAACACGACCTCGGGCACCCAGTTCTGGCTGCGCGGCACCTTGAGCTGGCACAGGATGCCCAAAGGCGCCTCTCCGGGCCGGGGGCTGCCGGTCTGCTGTGCTGCGGCGCTCCCTGCCGTGGTAACGCACAGCAGCAGCGCCGCAAGCGCGGCCTTGGTTCTGGTCATGGTTGCGCCCTTTTCTGCTCGTGCCCGCCTGAGCCCAAGGCTAGGCGGGCACGCGCGGCGGCGCAATGCGCATCCGCTCAGAAATAGGCAAGTTCCGCGCCGGGGGCCGCCGCCCCCGACAGCAGCCGGAAGGTGTAATCCGCCACCGACCGGAAGCACAGCACCTGCATGTCGCCTTCGGCCACATGCACCACCGCCGCCGCCACCTGCGCCAGCCGGGTGCGGCGCAGATGCCCGGCCGGAAAGGCGGCGGGCGCCATGTCGGCGGGTGTCAGCCGCGCCATCACCTCGCGCAGATGCGGGCCGGTCAGGCGGAACCGGGCGCGGGCATCAGACACGTCCAGCACCAGCGCATGCACCGCCGCCGCATCAAGCCGCGCCTGCAGGGCACGCGCCGCCTCTGCCGCCTCGGCGCGGGGCAGCAGCAGCAGCAGCTCGTCGGGCGACATCCACAGCAGCCCGCGCTCCGGCGTGCCGGAGATCTGCCAGATGCCGGGCATCGCGCAGCCCGCCTGTGCCGTCACCGCCTCGGCAAAGGTGGTGTCGGCCAGATCGCCCCGGATCGACACCTGCCCGCCGGGGGCCAGTTCCTCGACCAGCACCGCGCCTTCGAACCGGGCGCCCTGCAGCGGCAGGACGGGAAAGGGACCATCAGACATCGTTCTTCTTCCCTTCGGGATCGTAAAAGACCGGGCTCACGATGCGGGCCTTGACGGTGGTGGCGGCCTCGTCGGCGGCGTCGTAATCCTCGGTGGTGAAGACCAGTTCCTCGCCCATGCGGTCGGGACCGTGGCGGACCAGACCCATCGCGATGCCCCGGCCCAGCGTGGGCGAGCGGTAGGACGAGGTGACCCGGCCTTGGGTGTTGCGCTGGCCATTGGCGTTCTTGCCCGGCGCCAGCGCCAGCGCGCCGGTGGGCAGCACCGATCCGTCCAGCGTTTCCAGCCCGACCAGCTGCCAGCGTTCGGGGCTGGCCATGAAGCTGCGCTCCTGCGCGCGCTTGCCCAGATAATCGGCCTTCTTCTTCGAGATCGCCCAGCCCAGACCCAGATCCTGCGGGATCACCGTGCCGTCGGTTTCATCGCCGATCATGATGAAGCCCTTTTCGGCGCGCAGCACATGCAGCGCCTCGGTGCCATAGGGGGTGGGCTGCCATTGGGCGCCCTCTTTCAGCAGCCGGTCCCAGAAGGCGCGGCCCAGATTGGCGGGCAGCGCCACCTCATAGGACAGCTCGCCCGAGAAGGAGATGCGGAACACCCGCACCGGGAAGCCGCCCAGCGTGCCTTCGGCCCATGTCATGAAGGGCAGCGCCTCGCGCGAGACATCCATGCCGCCCAGCTTTTCCAGAAGCGCGCGGGCCTTGGGGCCGACCACTGCGATCTGCGCAAATTCTTCGGTGACATTGGCGGTATAAACCTGCCAGTCCCACCATTCGCATTGCAGCCAGTCTTCCATATGCGCATGGATCCGGTCGGCGCCGCCGGTGGTGGTGTGGCAGAGCCACGTATCCTCGGCCAGACGCGCCACCACGCCATCGTCGATCAGGAAGCCGTTTTCCGAACACATCAGCCCGTAGCGGCATTTGCCCACCGGCAGCGTGCTCATCATGTTGGTGTAGAGCATGTCGAGGAAGCGGCCCGCATCCGGGCCCTTGACCACGATCTTGCCCAGCGTCGAGGCGTCGAGCAGCCCGAGGCTGGTGCGGGCGGCGGTCACTTCACGGGCGACGGCGGCGTGCCGGTCCTCGCCGGTGCGGCGGTAGCAATAGGGGCGGCGCCACTGGCCCACCGGCTCCCAGTCGGCGCCATTGGCCTCGTGCCAGCTGTGCAGCGGGGTGCGGCGCAGCGGCTGGAAGATCTCGCCGCGCGCCTCGCCCGCGATGGCGCCCATGGAGATGGGCGTATAGGGCGGGCGGAAGGTGGTGGTGCCCACCTGCGGGATCGCCTGCCCCAGCGTGTCCGACAGCACGGCCAGACCGTTGATGTTGCTGAGCTTGCCCTGATCCGTCGCCATGCCGAGCGTGGTGTAGCGCTTGGCATGTTCCACGCTTTCATAGCCTTCGCGGGCGGCCAGCTGCACATCCGACAGCTTCACGTCGTTCTGGTAATCAAGGAAGGCCTTCATCCGCAGGTCGGGCGTGGCCTTGCGCGGCATGATCCAGATCGGATCGAGCGGCGCCTCGGGGGTATCCTCGCCCTGCGGCACGGAGATGTCGGCGGTGGTGAAGCCGCAGGCGGCGGCGGCATTTTTCCCAGCGGTGGCGGCATCCTGCAGCAGGGTGTTCAGATGCAGCTCGCCATTGGCGGCACCTGCCGCATGGACCATGGCCGCCCCATCGGCGCCCGTGGCGGGCCGGGCGGGGTCGGGACGGAAGAACGCCCCCGCCGCATCCCATGTCAGCTTGCCGCCGCAATGCGACCACAGATGCACGACCGGCGACCAGCCGCCCGCCATGGCGACCGCGTCGCAGGCGATCTCTTCCAGCACGGCGCCAGTGCCCTCGGCGAGACAGGTCGCCACACCGGTGACGCGCTTGCCGCCCAGCACCTTGGCCACGGCACGGCCCGGCTCGATCCGCAGACCGGCCTCGCGCGCCTCGGCGGCCAGCGCCCCGCCGCCCATGGGCCGGGCGTCAAGGATCGCGGGCACGTCGAGCCCGGCGCGGTGCAGCGCCAGCGCGGTGCGGTAGCCGTCATCGTTGTTGGTGACGATCACGGTGCGCTGGCCGGGGGCCACGCCGTAATTCACCACGTAATCGCGCATGGCAGAGGCCAGCATGACGCCGGGCAGGTCATTGCCCGCAAAGCTGAGCGGGCGTTCGATGGCGCCGGTGGCGGTGACGATCTGGCGGGCGCGGATCCGCCACAGCCGGTGGCGCGGGCCGGGCTGGCCCGGCGCGTGATCGGTCAGCCGTTCATAACCCAGCACATAGCCGTGGTCATGCACGCCCGCCCCCATCAGCCGCGCCACGCGGCGCAGGTTGGGCAGCGCGTCCAGTTCCGCCAGCGTGTGGTGAATCCAAGCCTCGGGCGCCTCGCCTTCGATGGTGCCGCCATCAACCGGGGCGCGCCCGCCCCAATGCGGGCTCTGTTCGATCAGCAGCACCTCGGCGCCGGTGGCGGCGGCGGATTTGGCCGCCATCAGCCCCGCAACACCGCCGCCGATCACCAGCACGTCGGTGAAGACGTGGAAATGTTCATAGCTGTCGGCATCGCGGCTTTCGGGATGCGGCGCGCGGCCAAGTCCTGCGGCGCGGCGGATCACCGGCTCGTAGACATGTTTCCAGAAGGCGCGCGGCCAGAGGAAGGTCTTGTAATAGAAGCCCGCCGGCAGGAAGCGCGACAGCGCCACGTTCACCGCGCCGATGTCGCGGTCAAGGCTGGGCCAGCGGTTCTGGCTTTCCGCCACCAGCCCGTCGAAAAGCTCGGTGGTGGTGGCACGCTGGTTCGGCTCGAACCGCGGCCCCTGCCCCAGCCCGACCAGCGCGTTCGGCTCCTCGGCGCCCGAGGCCACGATGCCGCGCGGGCGGTGGTATTTGAAGCTGCGGCCCACGAGCAGGCGGTCATTGGCCAGCAGGGCCGAGGCCAGCGTGTCGCCGGGATGACCGGTCAGGGTGGTGCCGTCGAAGCTGAAGCGGATCTCGCGCGATCTGTCGGTAAAGCGGCCGCCGGTGGAAAGGCGCAGGCTCATGTCTTGACCCTCGGGAATGTGGATGCGCCGGAGCCTCCGGCGGGAGTTTTCTGGGCAAGATGAAACATCATGACGCGCCCTGCCCCCAGTCGGGATGGCGCTGCCGGATGCGGTCGATGATCTGGGGCGGCGGGGCGGAGGTCTGGGCGCGGTAAGTGCCATAGACTTCCATGGTCACGGAATCGCGGGCCGCGAGGAACCATTTGCCGCAGCCATAGGCATGGCGCCAGCGTTCCAGCACCACGCCGCGCGGGTTGTCCCGGTTGAAAAGGTAGTTCTCGAGCGCGGCATCGGGGGCGCCGGGCCCCTCGCGGCGCAGATGCGCCTCGCCGCCGGGCGCAAGTTCGATTTCCGCAGCCTGAAGACCGCAGCAGGGACAGGTGAGGATCAGCATGACGCCGCTCCCTTGGTTGAAGGGCGCGGGGCGCCGGAACAGGAAAGGAAAGGCCGGGGCGCCGCGGATTCAGCCGCCGCCCAGCAGGCCCTCGACGGCGCGGGCGGCGTTCTGCGCGGCGCGCGCGGGACCGGAGAGGTCGCGCTGCCCGTCGCCGGTGCTGTCATCAAGCGTGACGCCGGATCCCGATCCGGCCTCCAGCAGGGACCAGATGAGGACGGCGATGACCACGATCGCCACGCCTGCGCCGAAGGCCAGCAGGCTCTGGACGCCGCTGCCAAGCAGGGAGCGGCGCCGCGGCGGGCGGCGGGTCCGGTGCGGATCGGGGCGGGCGGGATCAGGCATGCGGCATCCTCTGTTCCGGAACGGTGCGGACCAGAAACCTGCGAAAGGCGGCAGAGGTTCCCTGCTTTTGCGCCCTGTGCGTCAAACCTGCCCGGAAACCCGGCAGACCCCCCTGCGGCCTGCCTGAATTTGCGGCGCAGGCCCGGGTCACGCCGGGTCACCCCGGCCAATCCATAACCGGTTATTAACCACGAGGCGTCCAGATACGGGTCCGGTTTTCCCAGTCCCCAGAGCAAGGCGTTTGTATGAGCCGACAGATCATCCTGACCTTCACCAGCCATCGCGGGCGCCGCTTTCCGGTGGAGCTGTTCACCCCTGACACGCCCTTTGCCGAGGAAGGCGCGGTCTATCTGTACCTGCGCCTGCCCGCAGGCCGCGCCGTGCAGGCGCAGATCCTGCATGTGGGCGCCACCGCGGCACTTGGCCGCCAGATCGCGCAGGACCGGCAGAGCGGGCTTTTCGCACGGGTGGCCGCGCTGGGGTTCGACACGGTCGGCGCCGTGGCGCTGGCCCGCCCGTCGGAGCGCGCGCAGATCGCGCAGGAATTCATCCAGAGCTGGCACCCGCCCTGCAACGACGGCCACGGCGCGCTGGCCGGGCTGATGGGCCTGCCCGCGCCGCTGCCCCGCCTGCCGGGACCGCGCGCCTGACTTAGGCCCGGTAAAATGGCGGGCTGCGGTCAATGCGCCACCCCTGCCGCCACGGATTCGTCGATGAAGCGGCCCTCGCGGAACCGGTCGAGCCCGAATTCCGTGCAGAGCGGCGAGGCGCCCTTGGCCATCAGTTCGGCAAAGCCCCAGCCGGATCCGGGGATCGCCTTGAACCCGCCGGTGCCCCAGCCGCAGTTGAAGAAACAGCCCTCCAGCGGGGTCTTTGACAGGATGGGCGAGCGGTCGCCGGTCACGTCGACGATGCCGCCCCATTGCCGCAGCATCTTCAGCCGCGAGATCATCGGGAAGGTCTCGATCAGGGCGCGCACCGTCTCCTCGATATGGTGGAAGCTGCCGCGCTGCGTGTAGTTCACAAATCCGTCGGTGCCGCCGCCGATCACCATTTCGCCCTTGTCGGACTGGCTCATGTAGCCGTGCACGGTATTGGCCATCACCACCACATCCATGCAGGGCTTGATCGGTTCAGAGACCAGCGCCTGCAGCGCCACGCTTTCGATGGGCAGGCGGAAGCCCGCCATTTCGGCCAGAACGCCGGAATGGCCCGCCACCACCACGCCCAGCCTGTCGCAGCCGATCTCGCCGCGCGTGGTGGCGATGCCGCGCACCCGCCCGCCTTCGGAACGGATCGCCGTCACCTCGGTGTTCTGCAGGATGTCCATGCCCATGTCGGAACAGGCCCGCGCATAGCCCCAGGCCACCGCGTCATGCCGCGCCGTGCCGCCACGCGCCTGCCAGAGCGCGCCCAGCACCGGATAGCGCGGCCCGTCCACGTTCATGATCGGGCAAAGCCGCTTGATCTCGCGCGGGCCGATCATCTCGGTCTCGACGCCCTGCAGCCGGTTGGCATGCACCGTGCGCTGGTAGCCGCGCAGTTCATGTTCGGTCTGGGCCAGCATCATCAGCCCGCGCGGGCTGAACATCACGTTGTAATTCAGATCCTGACTCAGCGTCTCATAGAGGCTGCGCGCCTTCTCGTAGATCGCGGCAGAGGGATCCTGCAGATAGTTCGACCGGATGATCGTGGTGTTGCGCCCCGTGTTGCCGCCGCCGAGCCAGCCCTTTTCCACGATGGCGACATTGGTGATGCCGAAATTCTTGCCCAGGTAATAGGCGGTGGCGAGCCCGTGGCCGCCGCCGCCCACGATCACCACGTCGTAACGCGGCTTGGGCTCGGGCTTGCGCCAGGCGCGGGTCCATCCGCTGTGGTACCGGGCCGCTTCACGGGCGATGGCAAAGGCCGAATATCGTGTCATGGTCCTCGAATCCGCGTCTGACGTGCTGCACTCTCCTACGACTGCACCACGCGGGCCCCGCATCCGCAACCGTCACAATTCCGCACAGTTGCGACATGCGTCAGATGGCCCGGCTTCCGGCTCTTTTGTCCAGCCGCCCGGGGCTGTACAGGAAGGCACAGACAAGGGAGGTCATGCGATGCTGTTCTGGATCCTCTGTGGCGCTGCGGCGCTGGTGGTTGCCGCTGCTCTGGCGGCGGCCCTGCTGCGCGGGCGGCCCGAGCCTGCCTCCGCCGAAAGCCATGATCTGAGGGTCTATCGCGACCAGCTGGCCGAGATCGACCGCGACCGCACCCGCGGCACCATCGGCCCCGAAGAGGCCGAGCGGCTGCGCGCCGAAGTGTCGCGCCGCATCCTCGCCACCGACAGCCGCCGCCCCTCCGCCACCGCCGCCCGGACCGGCGGCCCATCAGGCTGGATCGCGGCAGGGGTCATGACGCTGGTGCTGGTCGGGGCCGCGCTGGCGCTTTACCGCAGCCTTGGCGCGTCGGGCTATCCCGATCAGGCGCTGGCGCAGCGCATCGCCATGGCGCGCGAGCTGCGCGAGACCCGCCCCAGCCAGTCCGAGGCCGAGGCCGCGCTGCCCGCCGCGCCCCCCGCCGAGGCGCCGCCCGAATATCTCGCGCTGGTGGAGCGGCTGCGCGGCGCCGTGGCCGACCGCCCCGGCGAGGTGCAGGGCCATGTGCTGCTGGCCCGGTCCGAAGCGGCGCTTGGCAATTACCGCGCCGCCGCCGAGGCGCAGCAGCGGGTGATCGACCTGAAGGGCGACAGCGCCCTTCCGGAGGATTACGCCGATCTGGCCGACATGCTGGTGCTGGCGGCGGGCGGCTATGTCTCGCCCGAGGCCGAGGCGGTGCTGGACGAAACCCTGCGCCGCGATCCCGGCAATGGCGTCGCGCGCTATTACGGCGGGCTGATGATGGCCCAGACCGGGCGGCCCGACGCGGCCTTCCGGCTCTGGGACGCGCTGCTGCGCGACAGCGCCCCCGACGATCCTTGGGTGCCTGCGGTGATGGACCAGATCCCCGAAATGGCGGCACGCGCCGGGGTCAACAATTACCAGCCCCCCGTCACCGCCCCGCTGCCCGGCCCCAGCGCCGAAGATATGGACGCCGCCGCCGGGATGTCCGAGGAAGACCGTCAGGCCATGATCGAAGGCATGGTCAGCCAGCTCTCCGACCGGCTGGCGGCGCAGGGCGGCACGCCGCAGGAATGGGCGCGGCTGCTGTCGGCGCTGGGGGTCTTGGGCGACACAGACCGCGCCCGCGCCATCTGGGCGGAGGCGCAGACCGTCTTCGCCACCCGCCCCGAAGCGCTGGCCACCGTGCGCGCAGGCGCCGAAGCGGCGGGGGTGGCGGAATGACCATGGCATCCATCGGCTGCAAATATCCCGGGGGGGGCGCGCGGAACGCGCGCGGGGGGCAGCGCCCCCCCGCCTCCCGTGCCGCCGGAGCCCGGCCATGATCCACGAGGACATCACCGAATTTGCGACAGCCCTGCCGCCTTTCACCGGCATCGCGGGGCTCGATCTGGGCACCAAGACCATTGGCGTCGCGCTGTCGGACCGGCTGCTGACCGTGGCCACGCCGCTGGAAACCATCCGCCGCAAGAAATTCACCCTTGATGCCGAGGCGCTGCTGGCCCTCCTGCGCGGGCGCGAGGCGGGCGGCATCGTGCTGGGCCTGCCGCGCAACATGGATGGCAGCGAAGGTCCGCGCTGCCAGTCCACCCGCGCCTTTGCCCGCAATTTCGCGCAGATCTGGCCCGGCCCGATCACCTACTGGGACGAACGCCTGTCCACCGTCGCCGCCGAACGCGCCCTGCTGGAGGCGGATACCTCGCGCCGCCGCCGCGCCGAACTCATCGACCATGTGGCGGCCTCGTTCATCCTGCAGGGCGCGCTCGACCGGCTGCGCCACCTGCGCGATCACGCATGACCGACGCCCCGCAAAGCCCCTGCGTCAAACTCTGCGCCATCGACGCAGGCTCGGGCCTGTGCCGGGGCTGCCTGCGCAGCCTTGACGAGATCGCGGCATGGGGCAGGCTCGATCCGCAGGCGCAGCGCGCGATCCTCGCCGACCTGCCGCACCGCACCGCCCGGCTTTCGGCCTCCTCGCAGGACGCCCCGCCGCTTTCCCGCCGCTGACCCGGGCCCCATCGCGCGGCACGGCCCGGGCAGCCGGGCCACCCCCTCGCAGGGGCTCTGGCCACGGCGCATCGCACATAAAAATCGCGCCTCCCCTGCGGAAGGCGCGACATAAGGCCAGACCCGTCAGGCGCCCCGGATCAGAACAGCGACTTGCGCAGCATGTTGACGGCCACGATCAGGATGAACACCGCAAAGGCGCGGCGCAGGGTCTTGTCCTGAATGGAATGGGCCAGCTTCGCGCCCATGGGCGCGGTGATCAGCGTCATCGAGATGGCGATCAGGAAGGCGCCCAGATTGACCGCGCCGAAGGTCAGCGGCGGGCGCACCTCCTCGGGGATCTCCACCAGCAGGAAGGCCGCGACCGAGGGCACCGCGATCAGCAGGCCGAAGCCCGCCGCCGTGGCCACGGCGCGATGGATCGGCACCGCGCAGAGCGTCATCAGCGGCACGCCGAAACTGCCGCCGCCAATGCCCATCAGCACCGACAGGAAGCCCACCACCGGCGACAGCGACAGCCGCTTCCAGCCGGTGGGCATCGCATCCGCCAGCCGCCATTCGCGCTTGCCGAAAGCGAAATAGAGCCCGATACACACCGCCAGAACCCCGAACAGCGCCTGCAGGAATGTGGTGGTCAGCCGCGAGGCCGCAGCCACCCCGATCAGCGCCCCCACCGCGATGCCGGGCGCCCATGTCCTGAGGATGCTCCAGTCCACAGCGCCCTTCTTGTTGTGCGACATGACCGACCGGGCCGAGGTGACGATGATCGTGGCCAGCGAGGTGGCAAGGCAGATCTGCATCAGCCACGGGCTGCCATAGCCCAGCGTTTCGAAGGTGAAGAGGAAGGCGGGCACCAGCACGATGCCCCCTCCCACGCCCAGAAGTCCGGCCAGAATGCCCGCAAAGGCGCTGGTGACCATCAAAAGCCCCAGCAGGGGCAGCAGGGTTGCGACATCGAACATGGGGCGGGCTCCTCTTTGCCTTTTGCGCTTAGCCCCGCCCGCGCGCGGGCGCAAGGCTCAGGCGGCAGGCTCCAGCTGCGCCAGCGCCGCCTCCACCACCTCGGGGCCCGCGCCGGGGCGGTGCGCCTGTTCCGACAGCAGCCGCCGCCAGCCCCGCGCGCCGGGACGCCCGGCAAAGAGCCCCAGCATGTGGCGGGTGATCTGGTTGAGCTTGCCGCCCGAAGCCAGATGCCGTTCGATATAGGGCAGCATGGCGCGGGCCACGTCCTCGGGCGCGGGGGCCGCGCGGGCCTCGCCGAAGATCCGGGCATCGGCCTCCGCCAGAATGTCCCAAGGCTGGTGATAGGCGGCACGGCCCACCATCACCCCGGACAGGCCCTGCGCCAGCAGCGTCTCTGCCTCGGCAAGGCTCTGCACCCCGCCATTGATCGAAATCTGCAGATCCGGAAAGGCCTGCGCCATCTCCAGCACCAGCGCGTAATCGAGCGGCGGAATGTCGCGGTTTTCCTTGGGGCTGAGCCCCTGCAGCCACGCCTTGCGCGCATGGATGATGACCCGCTGGCAGCCCGCCTGCGCCACCTGCTCCAGAAACGCGGGCAGCACCTCGCGCGGCTCCTGATCGTCCACCCCAATGCGGCATTTCACCGTGACCTCCGCCGTCACCGCCGCGCGCATCGCCGCGACGCAGTCGGCCACAAGGCCGGGATGTTTCATCAGCACCGCGCCGAAAGTGCCCGACTGCACCCGGTCGGAGGGGCAGCCGCAGTTGAGGTTGATCTCGGGATAGCCCGCCGCCTGCCCCAGCCGCGCCGCCTGCGCCAGTTCCTGCGGATCGGAGCCGCCAAGCTGCAGCGCGACCGGCTGCTCTGCGGCATCGTGATCCAGCAGATGCACCGCCCCCCCGCGCACCAGCGCGGGCGCCGTCACCATCTCGGTATATAGCAGCGCCCGATGCGACAGCAGCCGGTGCAGATACCGGCAGTGGCGGTCCGTCCAGTCCATCATCGGGGCCACGGACAGTCTGTAGGGCTTATGGTCTTTCATGGTTCCAGCAATTCCATCCGGTGACCGGCCCTGCCCCTGCTCCGGGCAGCACCACGACATCTTGGGATGTCTCCTTATACGACGATTTTCTGCACGCGGGGCGCAGACAGAACGGCCTCGGTCTGCCTGCGGGCAGAGGCAGGACCGGGGCGGGCCACGGCCCCGCCTGACTGAGCCCGGTGACCTGATCGGCCGTCCTATAGCCGATCCGCGCGCCAGAGGGAAACCACCCCGTCACGGCAAGGCGGCCCCTGCCCCGGATCAAGGCGCGGCCAGCGTCGCGTTATTGGCGAGCACGCCGCCAGCCGCTGTGGGATCGCGCAGCCCACGCCGCCAAAGACAGGATCAGGGCCGCGCTGTTCCAGACCGCTCCCCGTCAGCGTGGCCTGCACCGGATCAGTGGTGCCGTGGCGAAACGCTCAGCCCCGCGCCACCTCGATCCGGCTCAGATCGCCCTCCACCCGGGATCACATGGAGCCCGAGGCGTCAAAGACGACCACCATGGCCCGGTCTGCAAGCGCCGGGCTGGCGCAGGCGGCCAGCACAAACGCCGCCGCCACGGGGGAAAAGGGTCTGGTCATCGCGAAAGGCCCTTCATCAGAGTCAGGGCGACGGTCAGATGGTCGTTCAGACTGGCAAGGTCAGAGGCAAAGGCGGGGATCAGCGCCTCTGCCAGCAGCGGCTGCGGCAGCAGCGGCGGCTCCAGCGCGCCGTCAAAAAGCGCAAGCGGGGTCAGCACCACCAGCCGCCCGGGACGGATCACCACCCAAGGCCGCAGGCCGCTGCCCGGCGCCACCTCCCCCGTCGCGGTACGGTCGGCACGGGCCAGCGCCTCGATCCCGGCAAAGGCGGCGCGGGCGGCAGGGCCCAGCACCTCTGCATCACTATAAACCCGGTAACGCGCATCAAACCCGGCATCCCCGGTCTGGCTTACGGACAGGCCATGCGTCAGGCCCGGCGCGGCCCGCGCCTGCGCGGGGGCATCCTCGGCCACAACCACGGTGAGGGCGCCGGACAGGTCGTCGGGCGCCTCGGGGGCGGTGATCTCGGTGACGACGAAACACAGGCCTGCGCCGTTTTCGGTGCTGCGGTTGCCTGCGGTGCCGAACTGCAGCCCCACGCGGGACAC
>NZ_JAYKSL010000007.1:0-278992 GCF_035481585.1 Salipiger marinus
AGCAGCGGTTTGGTGGGAAGGCAGTTCATCCCATTAGCTCATCGCATTTTTGGCAGAATGGGAGCAACCGGCCATCGCGCATCCTGAACGAGATCCGCAGATAGCTTCCACAGTCTGGGCAGTGATCCGGTAGCATTTCTTTGTGCGATGGGCAGACGACCCGCTCCGCCAGCTGCCATTCCGCCCGCATATGGCTGTCATGCCCTTCTGCCATCGGCATCGAAACAAGCGAGGCAAACCTGACGCTTTACGGCAATGCGGTGGCCGCCGCCGTGGGGCTTGGGCGCTGGCCCGGTCTGGCCGAGGCGGCGGCGGCGCTGGCCCCACCGGTGCGGGAGATCCGGCCCGACCCGGCGCGGTCGGCGCAATACCGGCGTCTGCTTGTGCAATACCGGCAAGCGGTGGACGTTCTGGCGCCAATTCTGCACGATCTGGCGGATGGGATTCTGGCGGAGCCTCCGGCATGAGCGACGACACCGACCGCATTTCGAACCGGCTGCCGCAGGAAGGCGGGCGCGACCAGCTGATGGTCAGCATCGCGCGCATGACCTATCAGCAGAACAAGACGCTGACAGAGATCGCCGCCGAAACCGGCCTGAACCGCTGGCAGGTCAGCCGCCTGCTGCAGGAGGCGCGCGATCTGGGCATCGTCCGGATCGAGATCGTGCCGCGCACCCTGCGCCATCCCGAACTGGAGGCGCGGCTGATCCATGCCTTCGGGCTGCAGGATGCGGTGGTGGTGCCCGGCCCCGCCGAAGAGGGGCCCGATGGCGTGGCGCAGGCGGCGGGCCAGTATCTGGCCGCGCTGAAACCCAAACCCAGCAGCATCGGCGTGTCCTGGGGCCGCACCATGGCGGCGGTGGCGCATTGGCTGCCGTCAGACTGGGCCGAGGGGATCAGCGTGGTGCAGATCAACGGCACCGTGGCCCCAGTGCCGGGCATCGCCCATCACAACGACGTGGCCGAAACCTTTGCCCGCAAGGGCCGGGGCCGGATGATCCCGCTGCCGGTTCCGGCCATCGTCGGCGAGATCCTGACCCGGGAGGTGCTGGAAAAGGACCGCATCGTTGCCGATGTGCTGCGGCAGGCCGAGGCGGCGCAGGTGCTGGCCTTTTCGCTCGGCGTGGCGGGCGAGGGCTCGGTGCTGCAGCGGTCGGGCAATATCCTGAAGCCCGAAATGGCCGGGCTGCTGCGGGCGGGCGCGGTGGGCGACGTGCTGGGCCATTTCATCAGCCGACAGGGCGAGATCGTCGATCCCGATCTTGACGCCCGCACCATCGGCCTGACCCTGAGCAATCTCAGGCAGCACGGGCGGTCCATCGGCATCGTCTCGGGTCAGGAAAAACACGACGTCACGCTTGGCACGCTCAGGGCCGGGCTTATCACCGTTCTCGTCACCGACGAGGCCACCGCAACCTTTGCACTGGAGCATGCCCATGACCGTTAACCCCGCCAGAGCCGCGCAGGCCATGCCCCAGAGCGGCGGGCAGCCCGGCGCCAACAGCCATCGCAACCCGGGCCAGCCGCTGGATCCGGCCCTGTTCGAGGGTCATGCGGTCAACCGCAGCGCGGCAGAGCGGCGCGCGGCCACGCTGGTGACGCGACGCTCGGTCAAGAAGGAGTGGCAGGCGGCGTGGCTGGTGAACGCCATCCGCTGCATCGACCTGACCACGCTTTCCGGCGATGACACGGCGGAACGGGTGCGGCGGCTTTGCGCCAAGGCGCGCCAGCCGCTGGCCCCGCATATCATCGAAGGGCTGGGCATCGCGGATCTGGGGCTGACCACCGGCGCCGTCTGCGTCTATCCCACCATGGTTGGTGCGGCGGTGGCCGCCCTGCAGGGCAGCGGCATTCCGGTCGCCTCCGTCGCGACCGGCTTTCCGGCGGGGCTGATGCCCCTGCCCCTGCGGCTGGAGGAAATCCGCTATGCCGTGGCCGAGGGTGCCGAGGAGATCGACATCGTCATCACCCGCGAACATGTGCTGACCGGCAACTGGCAGGCGCTTTATGACGAGGTGGCAGCCATGCGCGAGGCCTGCGGGGCGGCGCATCTGAAGGCCATTCTAGGCACGGGCGACCTGCAGACGCTGCGCAATGTCTATTCCGCCTCCATGGTCGCGATGATGGCCGGGGCGGATTTCATCAAGACCTCGACCGGCAAGGAAGGGGTGAACGCCACCCTGCCCGTCAGTCTGGTGATGGTGCGCGCCCTGCGCGATTACCGCGACGCCACCGGTCACCGTGTCGGGTTCAAGCCTGCGGGCGGGATGAAATCCGCCAAGGACGCGCTGAACTGGCAGGTCCTGATGCGCGAGGAGATGGGGCGCGACTGGCTGCAGCCGGATCTGTTCCGTCTGGGCGCCTCGTCGATGCTGGGCGATATCGAACGGCAGCTCGATCACCATGTCACCGGGCGCTACGCCGCCTCGTCCCGCCACGCCCTTGCCTGAGGAGCCCCGGAAATGACCTCGATCACGGATATTCTGCACACCATGGATTACGGCCCCGCCCCCGAAGACAGCGCCATCGTGCGCGACTGGCTGCACCGGCACGAGGCGGGCTTCGGCCATTTCATCGATGGCGCCTTCACCGCACCGGGCGAAAGCTTTGCGGTGACCGATCCCGCCACCGGCGCGGTTCTGGCCCATGTCACTCAGGGCAGCGAGGCCGATGTGGACGCGGCGGTAACCGCCGCGCGCGCGGCACAGCCCGGCTGGGCGGCCCTGCCGGGACATGACCGCGCCCGGCATCTTTACGCGCTGGCCCGCCACATCCAGCAGCATGCCCGCTTTCTGGCGGTGCTGGAGACGCTCGACAGCGGCAAGCCGATCCGCGAAAGCCGCGACATCGACCTGCCGCTGGTGGTGCGCCATGTCTACCATCACGCCGGATGGGCCGAGATCCTCGCCGATGAATTTCCCGGCGCCACCCCGCACGGGGTCTGCGGTCAGGTCATCCCGTGGAATTTCCCGCTGCTGATGCTGGCATGGAAAGTCGCACCCGCGCTTGCG
This sequence comes from Salipiger marinus, assembly GCF_035481585.1. Taxonomy (NCBI): domain Bacteria; kingdom Pseudomonadati; phylum Pseudomonadota; class Alphaproteobacteria; order Rhodobacterales; family Roseobacteraceae; genus Salipiger; species Salipiger marinus. Next base: position 3,012 of record NZ_JAYKSL010000007.1, read on the forward strand.
GCGGGCAATACCGTGGTGCTGAAGCCTGCCGAATACACCCCGCTGACCGCACTGGCGCTGGCGGAAATCGCGCGCGAGGCCGGTCTGCCCAAGGGCGTGCTGAACATCGTCACCGGCGATGGTGCGACCGGCGCCGCCCTGACCGGCCATCCGGGGGTGGACAAGGTCGCCTTCACCGGCTCGACCGAGGTGGGGCGGCTGATCCGCCGCCAGACCGCCGGATCCGGCAAGGCGCTGACGCTGGAACTGGGGGGCAAGTCGCCCTTCCTTGTCTTTGCCGATGCCGACCTGGATGCGGCGGTCGAAGGCGTGGTCGATTCGATCTGGTTCAATCAGGGGCAGGTCTGCTGCGCAGGTTCGCGCATTCTGGTGGCCGAAGCCGTGGCCCCGCGCTTTACCGAGCTGCTGCGGCGGCGCATGGCCACGCTGATCACCGGCAACCCGATGGAGAAATCCACCGATCTTGGCGCCATCGTCCACCCCGTGCAGCTGGAGCGTATCCGCGCGCTGGTCGATCAGGGCCGGGCCGAGGGGGCGCAGATCCATCAGGGCGAGGCGCCGGAGGGCTGTTTCTATCCGCCGACGCTGGTCACCGGCGTGGCGCCCGCCTCGGTCCTGTCGACGGAGGAGATCTTTGGCCCCGTCGTCACGCTGACCCCCTTCCGCACCCCCGAAGATGCGGTGGCGCTGGCCAATAACAGCCGCTACGGGCTTGCCGCCTCGGTCTGGTCCGAAAATGTCAATCTGGCGCTCGACATGGCGGCGAAGGTGAAGGCCGGGGTGGTCTGGATCAACGCCGCCAATCTATTTGACGCGGGCGCGGCCTTTGGCGGCATGCGCGAAAGCGGGTTCGGGCGCGAGGGCGCGCGGGCGGGCATGGCGGCCTATCTGACCCACCCCGCCCCAAAACCGAAACAGCCCGAGGCCCCCCCTGCCCCGCTGGAGGCCACCCCCGCGCAGGGCCTGCCCGTTATGGCCATCGACCGCACCGCCAAGCTTTATGTGGGCGGCAAGCAGGCCCGTCCGGACAGCGGCTATTCCTATGCGGTGACCGGGGCGCAGGGGGCGGTGGGGCTGGCACCGCTTGGCAGCCGCAAGGACATCCGCAATGCCGTGGAGGCCGCCCATGCCGCCAAGGGCTGGGGCGCGCAGACCGGGCATAACCGCGCGCAGGTGCTGTATTATCTTGCCGAGAACCTTGCCGCCCGCGCCACCGAATTCGAGGACCGGCTGCGCAGCTTCGGCCAGAGCGGCGACAGCGCCCGCACCGAGGTACAGACCGCGATCCGCCGGGTGTTCTGGTATGCCGCGCAGGCCGACAAGTTCGATGGCGCGGTGCAGTCCACCAAATCCGCGCATGTGACGCTGGCGATGAACGAACCGCTGGGGGTGATGGGGATCCTCTGCCCCACCGCACAGCCGCTTCTGGGCTTCGTGTCGCTGGTGTTGCCCGCCATCGCCATGGGCAACCGCGTGGTGGTGGTGCCGTCGCAGACCCATCCGCTGGCGGTGACCGACCTTTATCAGGTGATGGACACCTCCGACCTGCCGGGCGGCGTGGTCAATATCGTCACCGGCGAGCGCGACGTGCTGGCAAAAACGCTGGCCGATCATGACGATGTGGCGGCGGTCTGGTATTTCGGCACGGCAGCCGGTGCCAAGGCGGTCGAAACCGCCTCCGCCGGCAACCTCAAGCAGACATGGACCGAAGACGGCGCCGCGCGCGGCTGGACCGGCGCCGAAGGTCAGGGCAGGCTGTTCCTGCAGCGCGCCACGCAGGTCAAAACCGTCTGGGTGCCCTATGGCGAGTGACTTTGCACGCTGATCCCGCGCCCGCCGCTGACCGCAACAGGCCAGCGGCGGGCCGTTGCAGGGGATGGAATCACTCCTCCCCCTGCCCTTCCATCCTCCGGTTTTGACCCCGCAGATCTGCCCCCTGCCCCGCCTGGGGCGCCAAATGCCCCCGGATCCGGCGAAATCCTTGCGGTTTTTGCGCAGTTATCCACAAGATGGGGCAGAAAATGCTTGCTCGACTCGCGCCGCTCGGGCCAATACTTACGGCAACAAGCGAATAAGACGCCGCAAAGTGTAACACACGGCTTACGGCTCAGAGGGCAGTAAATGAACCAAGCGAACAGGATCGATCTCCTGGTCGGGCAGCATGCGGCCGACCTGTCGAAGCGGCTTCAGGCGCATCGGCAGCAGCTGTTTCCGCCCGACACCAAACGCACCCTGCGCAAGTTCACCAGCGGCGAGGTAGCGCAGCTTCTGGGAGTCAAGGACGCCTATCTGCGGCGGCTGCATCTGGACGGGCGCGGCCCCGAACCGGAAACGCGCGCCGGGGGCCGCCGCTATTATTCCCCGGAGAATATCCAGGAACTGCGCCAGATGCTGGAAAAGGGCACCAAATCGCCCGGATCCTACCTGCCGGGACGGCGCGAGGGCGACCATCTTCAGGTGATCTCCGTCATCAACTTCAAGGGCGGCTCGGCCAAGACCACCACTTCGGCGCATCTGGCGCAGAAGCTGGCGCTGGACGGTTACCGGGTGCTGGCCATTGATCTCGACGCGCAGGCCTCGCTGTCGGCGCTGCACGGGTTCCAGCCGGAATTCGATCTGCTGGACGGCGGCACGCTGTATGACGCGATCCGCTACGATGACCCGGTGCCGCTGAGCGAGGTGATCCAGAAGACCTATTTCACCAATCTGGACATCGTGCCCGGCAATCTGGACCTGATGGAATTCGAGCACGAAACCCCGCGCGCGCTGTCGCAGCGGTCGGGGGAGCTGTTCTTTACCCGCATCGGCGAAGCCTTGGGCGAGGTAGAGGCGAATTATGACGTGGTGGTGATCGACTGCCCGCCGCAGCTTGGCTTTCTGACCATGTCGGCGCTGTCGGCGGCCACTGCGGTGCTGGTGACGGTGCATCCGCAGATGCTGGATGTCATGTCCATGTGCCAGTTCCTGCTGATGACCTCGAACCTGCTGGGCGTCGTGGCAGAGGCGGGGGGCGACATGTCCTATGACTGGCTGCGCTATCTGGTGACCCGGTACGAACCCGGCGACGGGCCGCAGAACCAGATGGTCAGTTTCATGCGGTCGATGTTCGGCGATCATGTGCTGAACCATCCGGTGCTGAAATCCACCGCCATTTCCGATGCCGGGATCACCAAGCAGACGCTTTACGAGGTGGAGCGGACCCAGTTCACCCGGTCGACCTATGAGCGCGCGATGGAAAGCCTGAACGCCTCCACCGGCGAGATCGAGGATCTGATCCAGAAAGCATGGGGGCGCTGAGATGGCACGCAAGAACCTCCTCGAAAACCTGATGAAAGGCGGGGAGGATTCCCCCCCCTCCCCGGCCCAGCCCCGGCGGAGTGCCGGCGCCATCGGCGCGGTCAGCCAGTCCCTTGCCGATCTGAAGATGCGCGCGCTGGTCGAGGTGCCGCCCGATCTGATCGACGATGCCGGGCTCGACGACCGGCTGGACAGCGATCCCGAGGGCATCGCCGCGCTTTGCGAGAGCATCCGCGAATATGGCCAGCAGGTGCCGGTGATGCTGCGGCATTCCCCCAGCACCGAAGGCCGCTTCGAAATCGTCTATGGCCGCCGCCGGGTCGCCGCGCTGAAACAGCTGCACCAGCCGGTGCGCGCCATGGTGCGCGATCTGTCCGACAAGGATCTGATCGTGGCGCAGGGGCAGGAAAACTCTGCCCGGCGCGATCTGACCTTCATCGAAAAGGCGCGCTTTGCCCAGCAGATGGAACAGGGCGGTTTTGACCGCAAGGTGATCTGCGACGCGCTGCATATCGACAAGACCGTGGTCAGCCGCATGCTGACCGTGGCGGATGCCGTGCCAGAGCCGGTGATCCGCGCCATTGGCGCCGCCCCCTCTGCCGGTCGAGACCGGTGGATGGCGCTGGCCAAGCTGTTTGGCGACCGGACCCCGCAGGAGGTTGCGGCGCTGGCCCATGGCGAGACATCTGACAGCCGGTTCAAGGCGGTCTACACCGCCCTCGCCCGGCCCAAACCCGCCGCCACACCCGAAGTCGTCACTGATGCCGATGGGCGCGCGCTGGCGCAGGTCCGGCGCAAGCGCGGCCAGACCACGCTGACCGTGACCTCGGAAGACGGGTTCGACATCTGGCTGATAGAAAACTTCGACCGTCTGCACCGCGATTACCTCGCGGCGCTTGGCGAAGACGAGCAGTAAACCAACACAGGAGGCACAAGACAGGCCAAAGAAAAGACCCCCCAAGACTGACGTCCCGAGAGGCCCGTTTCTTACTCGCACTTCGAAGCTACCTCTCTTTGTTGACAGCTGTCAACCGCTCGACGAGTCAGCGGGATGATTTTCTGTTGCCTGCGTGACAGCAGATGCAGACATACATATCGACGCCCCAGCGGCGGCGGCCAGAGACGGCTGTCCAATCGCCAGAAAACAAATGGCGCATCCTGCGCGACCTGACCACGGCCCGGAAAAGCTTCGGCCTGTCGGATCGCGCGCTGACAGTGCTGTCCGCGCTGCTGAGCTTTCACCGGAGCGACGATCTGACGGCGGAGACGGTGGTCTTTCCCTCCAACCGGGTGCTCGGCGACCGGGCCAACGGCATGCCCGAAAGCACGCTGCGGCGCCATCTGTCGTCGCTGGTCGAAGCCGGGCTGATCACACGCCGCGATTCCCCGAACCGCAAGCGCTATGCCCGCCACACCGAAAGCGGGCTGATCCCCTTCGGCTTCGATCTGAGCCCCCTGCTCCGCCAGAGCGACGTCATCGCCGCCGAGGCAGATCGCATCCTCAAGGAAGACGCCCGACGGAAGGAGCTGCGCGAAGCGGTCATGGTCACGCTGCAGGCGCTTGCGGCACATCCCGCCTATGCCAGTGACTGCGCTGATTTGAACGCCATCCGGCAGCGCCTGCGCCGCAAGCTTGACATCGATGCACTAACCATCCTGCTTGCCGACCTGCGCGCGGCGCTTGCCGACCTCACCCCAGCTGCCACAGCCGAGACACAAGATCTGACCGGCAATGACAGCCAGAATGAGCGGCACATACAGGATTCAGATAAATCCCTTATTGAATCTGAACCAGAAACGACCGCGCCCAAAACTAGCCAGCCGTCATTGGCCATGGTGACCGCGCTTTGCACGGAACTGGCGGTTTACGATCCCTCCCCCATCCGACGCTGGGGAGATTTCATAGAAAAAGCCGCGCGGATTGCCCCGATGATGGGCATATCTGTCGACACATGGCGACAGGCCTGCGCGACAATGACCGCCTCTGGCGCCTCGATCACCGTGGCCGCGATGCTGCAGAAGTTCAGTAAAATTCGCAATCCGGGGGGCTATTTGCGCAGTCTTGCCCGCAAGGCGGCTGGAAGCGGATTTTCCCCCATGCCGATGCTGCACGCCTTGGCACGGGGGGCGAGTTGACAGCTGTCAACTTTTGCTTTGCCCTGCCCCTCATGAAGACTGGACGGACATGACAAGGATTGCCATATTCAGGGCACGCCCGATCCATGGGAGATATGTGATGGCAACGATGAACGTGTCGATCCCGGACCCGATGAAAGCCTGGGTGGAGGAGCGCGCCCGCGATGGCAGCTTCAGCAATGCCAGCGACTATGTGCGTCATCTGATCCGCCGCGATCAGGACCGCGCCCGCGCGGTCGCCCAGTTGCAGACCGCCATCAGCGACGGGATCGAAAGCGGCGAAGCCCAGCCCTTTGACGCTACGGCGTTCAAGGACCGGATGCGCCGCACCTATGGCGGATGACCTGACAGGGATCAGGCTCCGCCCAAGGGCGCAGGCCGATCTGGAAGACATCTGGCGGTTTGGCGCAGAAACATGGTCGCCCGAACAGGCGGACAGATACCTGGACGGGCTGCTGGCCGCTTTCGGGCTTCTGCGTGAAATGCCCCTGATCGCCCGCGAACGGGACGAGTTTTCTCCCCCGGTTCGCATCCATCCCACCGGGCCCCATCTGGTGATCTACCGCATCGCCGACCGCCATCTGGATGTGCTGCGCGTGCTTGGCGGACGTCAGGACTGGCACAGGCTGCTGGACGCGCTGGACTGACCTCTTCTGCGCGTCCATACCCAAGATGCAATCCCGCGCTGGCCTGACAGGGCATTCCATCACGCCGCGCCTCGGACTAGACCCGCCGCACAAGCAAGAAGCAGGAGAGCCCCATGCAGAAGATCATCGCAAGCGTTCTGGCCCTGAGCGTGCTGGCAGGCTGTGCGGGCACTGCCCCGGGTGCCGGGGCCCTGGGCGCGCGCTACGAAGTCCATGGCGTCGAAGAGGGCGATTTCCTGAAGCTGCGCGGCGGGCCGGGGACCGGGTTCGAAACCTATGTTGGTCTGCCCAACGGCACCGTGCTTCGGCTGCAGGACTGCACGCAGACCGGCGGAACGCGCTGGTGCAGGGTGGCGCTGGACCGCGCGCCCGGGCTCGAAGGCTTCGTGTCCTGGGCCTATCTGCGCGAGATCTGAGCGGGGCAGGGGGCGCCATTGCATCTGGGTGACGAGGGGGCAGGCAAGACGGATCGGAACCCCAACCCTCCGCTCTGCATTGAGAAACGAGACCCGAAGACGGGACCGATGCAGATCAAGACGGAGGAACCGGAAAATGACCAAGCGTTTTCTTGCCACCACCACAACCGCCCTGACCCTCGTTTTTGCTGGCGCCGCAGCGCAGGCCGATGACCGGGCCAGCGTTACGGAACAGGCGTCCGAAGCTGCGGGCGCCATCGCAGACACCGCCTATGCCGTTGGCGAAAGCGCCACGGATGCCGCGCAGGCCGGGGTGGAAGCCGTGGGTGCCGATGACGCCTACAGCGCCGCGTCGGATGTGTCTGCGCAGCTGGATGCCGCACTCACCAATGACGCCGTGGTGCGCAGCAGCGATGGCGAGGTGATCGGCACCGTGTCCAAGCGGGACATGACCGCCAGCCGCGTGATCATCGACCTTGATGGCGAAATGGAAGGCGCTGACGAGCGCGCCATCGAAAACGCGGCCGTTTCGGTGAACCGCCTGTCGGTGAATGCGGACGAAGAACTGGTCCTGAACATGTCCGAAGAGGAATTCGCCGCAGCGCTGCGGACGGCGACCGAGGTGCGGGTCGACGACAACGGCTGATCCGCCGGACACATACATCTGACCGAAGACAGGGCCGCTCCGCAGGGGGCGGACTTTGTCGTTCCGGATTGAGGCCCAGTGCGGCAGATCGTTCCCGCCCTGGAAAATCTCGAGGCGGCGCTTGAGGTGGCGTCAGGCGGGATCTCGGCTATGTTGAGGGCGTTGAAGCCATTCATGAGCGCGATGCGGATGTAGATTTCGGTGATCTGGTAGTTCGGGTCTCTTGCGGCGATGCATTCCTCGAACGCCTTCAGGCAGCGCATTTTCGCCTCAATCTGGCTTCGGGCATGATATCCGGTCCAGCGCTTCCAGAACGCCCTGCCGTAGTGCCGTGTGGCGCGCAAGGTTACATTTCGGGCGATCGCGGACGGGAAGTTTTCTTTCCAAGGCCGCAATTCTTGCGGATCCGGATAATCGGAGTGGTCTGGTGGTAAATGATGACGGTGTGGCAGCGGCGGGTGTCATGGGCACCGTCGGCGGTCACCGTGCCGATCTCTGTACCCTCGGGGAACTGATAGAGCAGTTCCGGTAGCACGGGACTGTCGCCATCGCGGCTAGGGGTGAACTTCACCGCCCGGAGCCCGAATGAGCGGTGTACATGGCCAGATGGACCTTGCGCCACTGGCGTCGACTCTGAATGCCGTGCTTGCGGGCATGCCATTCGCATCACCGAGAAACTTGATCCCAGTGCTGTCCACCAGCAAGTTCAGAGGGCCATCAGCGCGCCGATACGGGATCTGGACGGCCAGCGTCTTCTGCTGCCGGGACAGGGTGGTGTAGTCGGGCAACGCCCAATCCAGACCCGCCATCTATAACAGGCTGGCCACCATACCCGTCGTTTGCCGGAGCGGCAGTTTGAACAGAACCTTGATGGTCAGACAGAACTGGATCGCCGCATCCGAGAACACCGCAGGCCGACCGGGGCTGCCGTCATGCGGCGCGCGCCAGAACATCTCCTTGTCCAGCCAGATCAGCAGTGATCCGCACTTGTAAAGCGAAGCAGTGTAGCTGGACCAGTTCGTCGTGCGGTATTGGGTGGGCGCAGATTTGCTAATACACGTCACCTAACTGCATGGATTCGTGAGGGGAATCCTCGACGGCCAGAGTTGTGAAATAACGTCCCTTGCGACAAAAAGCGCCCGCCGCATCAGCGGAAAATCTGCCGGTATTCTTCCAGCGACCGGTTTAGCGCCTTGGCGCGCGAGCCGCGCTTTTCGGGAAGGTCCAGTTTGGCCTCGTTGATCACCATGATATGCGCGCGCAGCGCCTCGGCGGCCTGATCGGGGTCACCGGCTTCGAGGTGGCGCAGGATCTGCTTGTGCTCGCCGAAGGACTGCTTGCGATAGGCGCCGGTGCCGGCCTGAAGCCGCACGCGCAGGGCCTTGATGGCCGGGGCGGTCAGGTCATAGGCCTGCGGCAGGTAGCTGTTGCCGGAATTGTTGATGAAGGCCAGATGGTATTCCATGTCGGCGGCCTCGTAGTCTTTCCAGTTCCCCTCGCCCAAGGCCTTTTCCATGCGCGGGATGGTCGTGGCGAGCGTGTCCAGAACGGTGGCCCGCGCCGCCTGCAGCGACAGGCGCATCCCCGCCGTTTCCAGAATGGCGCGGAAGCTGCTCATCTCGTGGACGTCCTCGCGGCTTGGCGAAAAGACATAGGTGCCCGCCTGCGGCACGATGGTCACCAGCCGCCGGTCGCGCAGTTCCAGAAAGGCGGTCCGGACCGGGGCCTTGCTCATTTCCAGAGCCTCGGCGATCTGCACCTCCGACAGGCGCTCTCCGAAGGCCAGATCACCCGAGACGATCGCGTCTCGGATGCGCGTGAAAGCCAGTTTGCTCAGCGACACGTCGCTCTCCTCCGGGTCAAAGTCCGGGACTCGCCTCATGCGCGTCCGGGGTCCGGAGGCGCGCTGAACCCCGTTCTATCGCCGCCCACCGGTCAAGTCCATTTACGCCACTTGACAGGTAAAATGAAATACTAGAATTCTAGATGAGACGAATTTGAGGAAAGGATGCCCAGCAAATGACCCGGTTCCGTCTCCTGACGCCAGATGCGCAGTATCCTGACGACGCCCTGATCGAGCGCGAGACGGCGGGCCCCGACGTGCACTGGAGCATCCATCGTGCAAGACAGCCCGACGCGATCCCCGCCGAGGACTGGCGGCAGGCCGATGCGCTGGTGGTCTGGCACGAGATGCCGGTGGGCGCGGAGGTCATCTCCAAGCTCGAGCGCTGCAAGATCATCGTCCGGGCCGGGGTGGGCTTCGATCACATCGATCTGGAGGCCGCCGCCGCCAAGGGCATTCCGGTCTGCAACACGCCCGATTACGGCACCAGCGAGGTGGCCGACCATGCCATCGCGATGATGCTGAACTTCAAGCGCGGGCTGACCTCCTATCACCGCGCGCTGGTCGCCTCGCCGCAGGAGGGGTTCGACCATGCCCGCGCGCCGCTGACCGGGCGGCTGCGCGGGCGCACGCTTGGCCTCGTCGGGCTGGGGCGCATCGGCACGGCGACGGCGCTGCGCGCCAAGGCTTTCGGGCTGCATGTGGTGGGCTATGACCCGCATGTGTCGCGCGGCACCGAAATCGCGCTCGGGGTGCAGCGGGTCGAAAGCCTGCAGGCCTTGCTGGAGGTCAGCGACATCGTCAGCCTGCACTGTCCGCTGACCGAAGAAACGCGCGGCATGATCAATGCCGAGACGCTGCGGCAGATGAAGCCCGGCGCCATCGTCATCAATACCGCGCGCGGCGCGATCGTGGATGTGCCGGCGCTGCTGGAGGCGCTGCGGGACAAGGTGATCGCGGGGGCCGCGCTGGATGTCCTGCCGGTCGAGCCGCCCGCGCCGGATGATCCGATCTCGCGCGCCTATGCGGACCGGAGCGATCCGCTGACTGGCGAAAGGCTGCTGCTGACGCCGCATGCGGCATGGTCGAGCCCGGAAAGCGTCGCGGATGCGCGGCGGCTGTCGGTGGAGACGGCCATGCTGCGGCTGCGGGAGGGGCGCATCCGCAATCTGGTCAACAGGCCGGAGGACATCCTGGTTCCGGCCGCCGAATAGGCGGGGACCGGGCGGGGAGGAGGCCCGGAGCGGTGCACGTTCCGGGGGCGGCCATGTCCCGCGACAGGCGGGGCAGGCCAGAGATGCCAGTTGATCCATAGGGAGGAGAAGATATGGCCAGAACGATCAGGATGACGATGCTTGCCGCCATGATGACGGCAACGGCGGGAGGGGCTGCACAGGCGCAGGACTTCTCGTTCACCTTCCAGTCGGTGGACCCGGCGGGAAATCCCAATTTCCAGATCCAGAACGAATGGACGGAGCGCGTCGGCGTGATGAGCGGCGGCCGCATCGAGATCGAGCTGCTGCCCGTGGGCGCCGTCGTCGAATATAACGAGACGCAGGATGCCGTGGGGGCCGGGATTCTGGACGGGCACATCACCGATGTCAGCTATTTCTCCGGCAAGGATCCGGCCTTTGGCCTTGCCGCCAATCCGATCGGCGCATGGTCCTCGCCCGAGGAGATGTTCCGCTTCATGCGCTATGGCGGCGGCAACGAGATGATGGCCGCGCTTGAGGAGCCGTATAACCTCAAGTTTGTCGGCGCGACCACGACCGGGCTGGAAGGGTTTGTGTCCAAACGGCCGCTGGACGGGGTGGATGACCTTGAAGGTCTCAAGGTGCGCGCGCCCGAAGGGCTGATCCAGCAGGTCTTTGCCGCCGCTGGCGCGGTTCCCGTCAACCTGCCCTATGCCGAGGTGTTCACCGCGCTCGACAAGGGGGTGATTGACGCTGCGGATTCCACCGTCTTCTCGACCAACCAGTCGCAGGGGCTGCACAAGGCGGGCAACCATCCGGTCTATCCCGGCTTCCATTCCATGCCGCTGGTGGAAGTGTCGATGAATCTGGATGTCTGGAACAGCCTTCCGGCGGATCTTCAGGAAATCATGACCGTCTCGGTGCGGGATCTGGCCACCGACATGGTGTCGCAGCTGTCGATCAAGGATCTGGAGGCGGTCGCCGAGGCCAAGGCCAATCCCGACATCACCGTCCATAACTGGCCCGCCGAGGAACGCGCCCGCTTCCGCACCATCGCCATGGGCCAGTGGGAGAATGTGGCCGCGCAGTCCGACAATGCCAAGCAGGTCTATGACACCCTGACGAGCTATCTCAAGGCACAGGGCCTGCTGGACTGAGTGACCCGCGGACGGGCGACCATGTCGCCCGTCCCGTTCCCCCCTGCAATCAACCGGATGACTTCACATGGCGGAGCCTGACCCTGTCGCGCGCCCGGGGATCCCCGAGGCGGCGCTTTCTCACCCCAGAACCCTGCCGGAAGCGGGCCGGATCGGCCGGAGCATCGACCGGGTCGCGGCGGTCTTTGCGCTTGGCATCGTGCTGGCCATGGCCATCCTCGTGCTGGAGGTGATCACGCGGTATTTCTTCAACGCGCCCACCACATGGGCGCATGAGACCTCGACCTTTCTCAGCGCCATCACCTTCATCTTCGGCGGCCTGCTCTGTGTGGCGCGCAATTCGCACATCCGGGTCGTGCTGCTTTATGATCTTGTCCGGGGCCGGGCGCTGCAGGTGCTCAACGCCGTGATCTCGCTGACCTGCATGATCTCCACCGGGTTTTTCGCCTGGGCCGCATGGCACATGGTGCGCAAGGCGATCTTCCGGCCTTCGGGGGATTTCTTTCTTGAAACCAGCGGCAGCGCGTGGAATTCGCCCGCGCCCGCGCTGATCAAGATCTTTCTGTTTCTGGTGCTCATCGTCATGAGCGGCCAGTTCCTGCTGCTGACTTTCAGCTACATGCGGGCCGCACGGGCCCCAGAACGGGCGGACCGGTGATGGATGTCATTTCTTCGGTGCTGGATCTCTCCAGCCTCGGAATCGAGGGCGGCACGCTGCTGATGTTCGGCCTGCTGCTTGTCCTGCTGCTGACGGGCATGCCGCTGGCGCTGGTGACGCTGCTGGTGGCGCTGCTGTTCGCGCTTGGCTGGTTCGGGCCGATGGCGGTGCCGCTGATCACCAGCCGCGTCTATTCCTTCGTTTCCTCCTTCGTCTTCGTCTCCGTGCCGATGTTCGTGCTGATGGCGGCGATCCTCGACCGGTCCGGGATCGCCCGCGACCTTTTCGACGCGATGAAACTGGTGGCGGGCCGGGTCAAAGGCGGCGTGGCGGTCCAGACGATCTTCGTCGCCGTCATTCTGGCCGCCATGAGCGGCATCATCGGCGGCGAGATCGTGCTGCTGGGTCTGGTGGCGCTGCCGCAGATGCTGCGGCAGGGCTATGACCGCCGTCTTGCCATCGGCGTGGTCTGCGCGGGCGGCTCGCTCGGCACCATGGTGCCGCCCTCCATCGTGCTGATCATCTATGGCCTGACGGCGAATGTCTCGGTGGGCGAGCTGTTTACCGCCGCTTTCGTGCCGGGCTTCATGCTGGCCGCGATGTATGTCGCCTATGTCGTGTTCCGCTCCTATACCGATCCCACCGCCGCCCCGCCCCCCGAGACCCGGAAGATGCCCGCAGCCGAGCAGCTGAAGCTGCTGCGCGGGCTGATCCTGCCCGGCCTCGTCGTGGTCTTCGTGCTGGGCTCCATCTATGGCGGGATCGCCTCGGTGACCGAAGCTTCTGCCGTGGGGGTGGCGGGGGTGATCCTGTCGACCCTGCTGCGGCGGGAATTCAGCTTCGCCATGCTGCTCGACGCGGCGCTGCACACGCTGACCACCGTCGGCATGATCGTCTGGATCGGCATCGGCGCCAGTGCGCTGGTCGGGGTCTACAACCTGATGGGCGGCATCGATTTCATCTCGTCGCTCATTGCCGGGGTGTCGGACAACACCACGGTCATCGTCCTGACCATGATGCTGATCCTGTTCGTGCTGGGCATGTTCCTTGACTGGGTGGGGATCGCGCTGCTGACCATGCCGATCTTTGTGCCGGTCATCCGCGATCTGGGGCTGGATCCGATCTGGTTCGGCGTGCTTTTTGCCATGAACATGCAGGTGTCGTTCCTGACCCCGCCCTTTGGCCCGGCGGCGTTCTACTTGAAAAGCGTGACCCCGCCCGACATCACGCTGGGCGAGATCTTCCGGTCGCTGGTGCCCTTCATCTGCCTGCAGGTGATTGCGGTCGGCCTGCTGATCGCCTTCCCGCAGATCGCCGTCTACTGAGGCTGCGGTCGCTTGCAGGATCCCGCGAACAGGGCAGGTCGCTTGAGCCGGATGCGCCATGGCAGGGCGGGGGCGGGCAGGGACCGGTCCGGGCTGAACCACAGTGTCATGACATGGTCCCCCGGCGGCGGGTCGGCAGGTCAGGACCAGACAGATATGCGAAAGGCGGCCCCGTGAGCGAGCGGATCGACAGCGGAAGCTATGATTACATCATCGTCGGCGCCGGATCGGCCGGATGCGTGCTGGCCAACCGGCTGAGCGCGGATCCGCGCTGCCGGGTGCTGCTGCTGGAGGCGGGCGGCAGCGACAACCGCTTCTGGGTGCATGTGCCGATGGGCTATCTTTACGCCATGGGCAATCCCAGCATGGACTGGTGTTTCCGCACCGAAGCCGAGGAGCATCTGGGCGGGCGGGCGCTGAACTATCCGCGCGGCAAGATGCTGGGCGGCTGCTCGTCGATCAACGGCATGATCTACATGCGCGGTCAGGCGCGGGATTACGACCAGTGGCGGCAGATGGGCAATGCGGGCTGGGGCTGGGACGAGGTGCTGCCCTATTTCCGCAAATCCGAACATCACTGGGGCCCGGCGGATGCGCATCACGGCAGGGGGGGCGAATTGCGGGTCGAGCAGCAGCGCCTCAACTGGCCCATCCTTGACGTGGCGGCGGCGGCAGCCGAGGAAATCGGCATCCCGCGGACCGAGGATTTCAACGACGGCGACAACGAAGGCACCGGCTATTTCCCGGTCACCCAGCGCGGCGGGCTGCGCTGGAATGCCCGCAAGGCCTTCCTGACCCCGGCGCGGAAACGTCCGAACCTGCGGATCGAGACCGGCGCGCAGGTTGAACGGCTGGTGCTGGAGGGCCGCCGCGCCACGGGGGTGGAGTACCTGCTGAAAGGGCGGCACCATCGCGCCCATGCCGGGCGGGAGGTGGTGCTGTCGGCGGGGGCCATCGGCACGCCGCAGATTCTGGAACTGTCGGGCATCGGCGATCCCGACCTGCTGTCGGAGCATGGCCTCACGCCCCGCCATGCGCTGCCGGGGGTGGGAGAGAACCTGCAGGACCATCTGCAGCTGCGGACGGTCTGGAAGATCAGCGGCGCCAGAACCCTCAACGACCAGGTGGCCAGCCTGCCGGGCCGGATCGGGATCGGGCTGGAATACCTGCTGCGCCGGTCCGGACCGATGTCCATGGCACCCAGCCAGCTTGGCATCTTCTGCCGCTCCTCGCCGCGCGAAGCCTCGGCGAATGTCGAATTCCATGTGCAGCCGCTGTCGCTGGACAGCTTCGGATCGCCGCTGCATCCCTATCCGGGGCTGACCGTGTCGGTCTGCAACCTGCGACCCGAAAGCCGTGGCAGCGTGCATCTGCGCAGCGCCAGAGCGGGCGACGCCCCGGCCATCCGCCCGCGCTATCTGACCGCAGAGCAGGACCGCATCGTGGCGGTGGAAAGCCTGCGCCTTGCCCGGGCGCTGATGCAGACCGCCGCCATGCGGCCCCACGACCCGCAGGAGGTTCTGCCCGGCCCCCGGATGCAGAGCGATGCCGATCTGGTGCAGGCCGCCGGGCAGGTCGGCACCACCATCTTCCATCCCGTCGGCACCGCCCGCATGGGGCAGGACGCCATGGCGGTGGTCGATGCCGACCTGCGGGTGCATGGCATCGCCGGACTGCGCGTCGCCGATGCCTCGATCATGCCGACCATCGTGTCGGGCAACACCCATGCGCCGGTGACCATGATCGCGGAAAAAGCGGCGGATCTTCTCATTGGCGCCCGGAACGGCTGACCGGCTCAGCCCCCGGCAGGCTGCGACAGGCCCGACAGGATCGGGCAGTCCGGGCGCTGGTCGCCGGAACAGGCCTCCACCAGCGTGGTGAGCGTGGTCTGCATCGCCTGAAGCTCGGCGATCTTCTGCTCGATCTCCGCAAGATGGTCGCGGGCGATCTGCCGGACGTCGCTGCTGGCGCGGCCCTCGTCCTCGTAAAGCGCGAGCAGGGAGCGGCACTGTTCAATGGTGAAGCCCAGCGACCGGGCGCGGCCAAGGAAGGTCAGCTTGTGCAGGTCGGTATCGCGGAAGCGGCGGTAGCCATTGGCGCCGCGCTGCGGGCGGACAAGGCCGATCTCCTCGTAATAGCGGATGGTCTTGGCGGGCAGGCCCGAGCGGGTGGCCACGTCTTTGATGTTCATCGTCTTCTCCGTGATCGTCTCCAGCTAGATGGGGCGCATCTGCGGGACCGGCAACGGCAACGGCCCGGCCTTCGCCGCCGCCTCCGGGTGGTCCGGGGCCGGGTCCGGTCGATAAAGGCGTGACATTGCGTGCAGAACCCCCAAAACTCCGCGTGTCACGGATCAGCAGCAGGACCCAGAAGATGCGCATGTCGGAGCAGGTGAAATCGGCCATCACAACCGCGGTCGAGGAGGGGTTTGCGGAGCAAATCGAATTTACCAAGGTTCTGGTGCGCTTCCCCTCCACCCGCGGCAGGGAGCAGGAGGTGGTCGAGTTTGTCGCCGCAGAACTGGCGCGGCGCGGCTACGAGATGGACCGGTTCGAGATGGATCGCGCCGCTATCGAGGCGCATGAGGGCGCGGGCAGATACAGCCCCGAGCATTCGACGGCGCAGATCGTGGTCGGCACGCATCGCCCCCGGCAGGAGGTGGGGCGGTCGCTGATCCTGCAGGCGCATGTGGATGTGGTGCCCGCCGGGCCGGAGGACATGTGGCGCCATCCGCCCTTCGAGCCGCATGTGGAGGGCGACTGGCTTTACGGGCGCGGCGGCGCCGACATGAAGGCCGGGCAGGCGCAGATCTTCTTCGCGCTGGACGCGCTGCGCCGCGCGGGATTTGTCCCCGCCGCGCGGGTGCATCTGCAGACCGTCGTGGAAGAGGAATCGACCGGCAACGGTGCCCTGATGACCTATCTGCGGGGCTATGACGCGGAGGCGGTCCTGATCCCGGAACCCGAGGAGGAGATGCTGGTGCGTGCCAATGTCGGCACGCTCTGGTTTCAGGTCGAGGTGCGGGGCATGCCGGTGCATGTGCGCGAAATGGGCAGCGGCGCCAATGCCATAGATGCCGCCTATCGCGTGATCGGGGCGCTGCGGCAGCTGGAAGAGGCGTGGAACGCCGAGAAGGCGGAGCACCGGTTCTTCGAAGACGTGGAGCATCCGATCAATCTCAATATCGGCAGGATCGAAGGCGGGGACTGGGCCTCTTCCGTGCCGGCATGGTGCCGGGTCGACTGCCGCATCGCGATCTATCCCGGCATCAAGGCCGCCGAGGCCGCGCGCGAGATCGAGGACACGATCCGCGCCTTTGCCGAAGCTGATCCCTATCTGAAGGCGTGGCCGCCGCGCGTCACCTTCAACGGCTTTTTCGCGGAAGGCTACGCGCTGGAACCCGGATCCGAGGCCGAGGCGGTGCTGTCAGCGGCCCATCGCGCCGCCACCGGCGAGGAACTGGCAAGCTTCGTGACGCCCGGCTATCTCGACTGCCGGGTCTACCAGCTTTACAACCGGATCCCGTCGCTGTGTTACGGGCCGATTTCGGAAAACATCCATGGCGTCGACGAACGGGTGAGCGTGGAGTCGCTGCGCCGCACCACAACCACCATGGCGCTGTTCATCGCCGAATGGTGCGGGCTCGAAGCCATCGAGCGCTGAGCGTCACCGCTGGCCCGCAGCGTCGGGTTTTCCGCGTTCCCGCACATGACAGGCGACGCGATGCCCCGGCACGGGTTCGAAGGGGCGCCTGCGGCAGCGTAACCATAGCCGCAGCGGGCGTCGCGCGGCAAAAGGGATCTGTGCCGCGCCCCGGTCAGCGGAGGCGGGCAGGCCGGGGCTGATCCCGCCTCGCGGCGGGCCGCGTCAGGGTTTTGATGAACGGTCGGCGGAAGCGCGCACAGCCCACGGGCCGGGGCCGTGCCCCGGCGGGGCGCGGCTCAGCCGTTGGCGCGGTCGCGGCGCAGCTGTTCGAGCAGGTGGCGTTCGGCCCCCCGCGCATGTTCTTCCACCACGGCGGCGGCGGCGTTTTCATCTGCGGCGGCAATCGCGGCGATGATGCGGCGATGTTCCTCGTTCTGGGCGCGGCGGCGGGCGGGGCTGGCGGGATAGCGCAGCGCCAGCGCATGAACCACCTGCCCGTGCCGTTCGCGGATCGCCAGCGCCTCGCTGTTGAAATGGTTGCCATAGGTGACCTGATGGAAGGCGTCGTCCAGCACGTCGAGCCGGACCTGATCGGGACCGTCCAGTGCCTCGATCTCCTCCTGAATCGCCACCATCCGCGCGATCTCCTCCCGCGAGGCATGGCCTACGAAGAGGCGGATCAGGTAGGGTTCAATCAGGGCGCGGATGTCGAAGATGTTGCGCACGAACGCCTCGTCAAGCATGCGCACGCGCGCGCCCCGGTTGCGCGACAGGATCACGAAGCCTTCGCCGCTGAGCTGGTGCAGGGCCTCGCGCACGGGATTGATGCTGACATCGTAGCGCCGCGCCAGATCCTGCGTTTTCAGCCGCGAGCCCGCAGGCAGCGCACCGCTTACGATGTCGCCCCGCATCCGGACATGCAGGGGGGTGGCCTCCGCTGGTTCGGTGTCCTCGGCCTGCGGGTGCCCCGGCACGCCAGCCCTCCCTCGAAGCTCAGCATCAGACATGATCACGGTCCCATTGTTCAAGAGCTTGCGATCATAGCCGATATTTGAGTGGTGAAAAGAGTCTTGATTATGTGTAATCCATGTGAGATCGTCCACGCATCGACAGATTTTGGGAGGAATCGCGTTGACCTTTACACTCAGAACCACCTTCACCGCTGCGGCCATCGCGCTGCTTGCCGCTCCGCCCGCGCTTGCGGAGGAGATCAAGTTCGCCTTCGAGATGTTCGAAGGGGACAACCCCGAATTCAACGCCGCCACGGCGTTCAAGGATTACGTGGAGAACAAGAGCAACGGCGAGCTGACCGTGCGCCTGTTCCCCGGCAACCAGATGGGATCGGTCCGGGAGACCACCGAGATGGTCCAGCAGGGCACGCTGGAAATGACGCTGCCTTCGGATGGCGCCTTTGCGGGCTTCTATCCGCCGATCCAGGCCTGGTCGATGCCGTACCTGTTCCAGTCGGCCCCGGTGGCATGGCAGGTCATGCAGGGCGAATTCGGCCGCTGGACGCTTGAGGACATTCACGCGCAGACCGGGATGAAGGCGCTGGCCCTGTCGCAGAACGGCTTCCGCTCTTTCATGAACAATGAAAAGCAGATCGTCACCCCCGCCGACCTTGAGGGGATGAAGATCCGCACCATGGAAAGCCCGGTCTACATGGAGATGGTCGAGGCGCTTGGCGCCGATGCCACCCCGATTGCCGGGTCCGAGGCGGTGATGGCGCTGCAGCAGGGCGTGGTGGACGGGCTTGAAAGCCCGCCGCCGGTGCATCTGGCTGGCGGTGCGGCGGATGTGTCCGATTTCATGACGCTCAACGAGCATGTCTTCGGCCTGCACATCGTCATCGCCAATGACGACTGGTTCAACGGCCTGTCGCCCGCGCATCAGAAGATCGTCACCGATGGCGCCAAGCTGTTCGCCAGCATCGAGAATGTCGAAAAGACCGCCGGGGACTGGCAGGCGATCCGGGTGATCGAGGAGGAGAAGGGCGTGCAGGTCCATGTCTCCACCCCGGACGAAAAGCAGCAGTTCCGCGATGCGGTCTATGAGCCGGTGCGCGCCTTCGTGAGCGAGCAGGTCGGCGACGACATCCTTGAACGGATCGAGGCTGCGGTCGCACAGGCGGAAACCGAACTTTACGGCCCGACCGAGTAACCCCCGCGCGCAAGGCCCGGGCGACCCTGTCGCCCGGCGCTGCCTTGCCTGCGCCAAGCTCCGGACCCTCACCATGTCGCTCCATTCCCTGACGCGCCGGCTTGCGGCGGTCTGCGAGACCGCGGCCGCCGCGATCTTTGCCGCTGTCTGCCTGCTCAACTTCATTCAGGTCGTCGGGCGCTATGCCGCCGGATCCTCGCTCAACTGGGCGGAGGAGGTCATGCGCTATTCGATGCTCTGGGTCATGATGCTGGGCGGCACCGCCGCCATTCAGCGCGGCGACCACATGGCGGTGGACACGCTGCTGGACGCGCTGTCGCCGCGCGGCGCGCATCTGCTGCGCAGCCTGCTGTTCGGCATCGCCGGGATCTTTGCGGCGCTGCTGGTCTGGTATGGCTGGCCCGCCGCCCTGAACAACGCCCGCCAGAGTGCCGCGGCCTCCGGCCTGCCGATGATCGTGCCCTACATGGCCCTGCCCGTGGGCGGCGCCCTGATGCTCGTCCAGATCGTGCTGTGCTGGCTGACCGGCTTCGGCGAGACCCGTCACGAAGAGGAGGCCTACTGATGGCATGGGTCGCGGCTCTGTGCTTCCTGCTGGTGTTCACCGGCGTTCCCATCGCCTTCGCTCTGGGGCTTGGCGGCACGCTGGGCGTCTGGCTGGCCGGGATTCCCCTTCCCGTCATCATCACCCGGTTCTTCGGGGGCGTGGACAGCTTCGTGTTCATCGCGATGCCCTTCTACATCCTCGCCGCCGAGATCATGAACCGCAGCGGCATCACCGAACGGCTGATCCGGCTCACCGCACTGGCCACGGGCCGGTTCAGCGGCGGCACCGCCTATACCAATGTGGGAACCTCGATCCTGTTTGCCGGCATTTCGGGGGCGGCGATCGCGGATGCCAGCGCGCTGGGGCGGTTCTTCATGAACGTCATGCCGAAAGAGGGCTATTCGCGGCCCTATTCCGCCGCCGTCACCGCCGCCTCCTCCATCATCGGGCCGATCATCCCGCCCTCCGGCCTTGCCATCATCATGGCGGCGGTCACCGGGCTGTCGATCGTGGATCTTTTTGTGGCGGGGATCATTCCCGGGCTCATGCTCGGTGGCGCCTGCCTGCTGGTGATCCTGATCACCGCGCTGACCTCCGGCCTGCCGAAATCGGTCATCACCGTGAACCGCGACCAGATCGGGCGGCTGCTGTTCGAAGGCGTGCTTGTGGCGGCCCTGCCGGTGATCATCGTGGGCGGCATGGTGACCGGCGCCTTTACCGCCACCGAAGGCGGCGGGATCGCGGTCTTTGTGGCGGCCCTGCTGGGTCTGGTGGTGCTGCGGTCGATGACGCTGCGCGACCTCTGGGACGCGGTGAAGGTGTCGGGGCGGATGACCGCTGCGATCTACCTGCTTGTCGCCGCCGCCTCCATCCTGTCCTACGCGCTGAACCTGCTGGGCATCGGCGCCATGGTCACTGCGGTCGCCCCCTATTTCGAGGGCAGCCCCACGCTGTTCCTGTTCGGGGTCATGCTGCTGATGCTGGTGCTGGGCATGTTCATCGACATCGGTGCCGCACTCATCATCTTTGTGCCGCTGGTCATGCCGACCATCCTGCAGCTGGGGATCGACCCGGTTCAGGCGGCGCTGGTGGTCATGCTGACGCTTGCCATGGGGCTCATCACCCCGCCTTTCGGCGTCGTCCTCTTCATCCTGATGAAGATCGGCGACGTGAAGATGGGCCCGCTGGTGCGGGCGATCCTGCCCTTCGTGCTGGCCGAGCTGGCCGTGATCGTGCTGCTCGTGCTGTTCCCGCCCCTGACAACATGGCTGCCGGACCTGCTCAACTGAGCGCCGCGCCACCAAAACTTCCGAGGTATTGAATGAAGATCACCGCGATCAAGAGCTACCCTGTCCGCGTCGGCGTGCGGAACCAACTTCTGGTCAAGGTCGAGACGGACGAGGGCATCTATGGCTGGGGCGAATCCGGCATGTCCTATCGCGAGAAGGCGGTGATGGGCGCCATCGCGCATTACACGCAGTTCCTGCTTGGCCGCGACCCGATGAACGCGGGCGCGCTCTGGCAGGAGATGTATCGCAGCCAGTATTTCGAGGGCGGGCGCGTGCTGAGCGCCGCCATTGCCGCGCTCGACATCGCCTTCCACGACATCAAGGGCAAGGCGCTTGGCGTGCCGGTCCACCAGCTTCTGGGCGGGCGGCACCGGCACAGCGTGCCCACCTTCGCCACCACCTCTGCCCCGCCCGGAGAAGAGATGATCCGGCAGGTGCGCCAGCTGGCGGAGGCGGGCTGGACCTGCGTGCGGCTGATGGCGGACGGGCAGGAGAACGAGGCGATCTTCGAGCCGCGCGAGTCCATCGCCACCACCGCCGACTGGGTCACCCGCGCCCGCGAGGAACTGGGCCCCGAGATGGTGCTGGGGGTCGAATATCACCACCGCCTGACCGTGGCCGAGGCCGCTTCTTTCTGCCAGAAACTGCCGCGCGGCACGATCGACTTTCTGGAGGAGCCGATCCGCGACGAAACGCCCTCCGCCTATGAGAGCCTGCGGCGGATGACCGAGATCCCCTTCGCCATCGGCGAGGAATTCTCCTCCAAATGGCAGTTCCTGCCCTATGTGGAACGCGACATCCTGCAATTCGCGCGGATCGACATCTGCAATGTCGGCGGCTTCACCGAGGCGATGAAGGTCGCGGGCTGGGCCGAGGCGCATTATGTCGACCTGATGCCCCATAACCCGCTGGGCCCGGTCTGCACGGCGGCTAGCGTCCATCTGGCCGCCGCCGTGCCGAATTTTGCATGGCTTGAATGCCGCTCCACCCCGGTGGAACGGCTGGGCTTCGACGACCGCGCGCTGTTCCCGGTGCAGCTTGAGCTTGACGGCGCCTCCTATCCCGTGCCCGAGGGGCCGGGGCTGGGCGTGGAGGTTGACGAGGAGCGGCTGAAGGCCGCGCCCTTCGAATACACCGCCCCGCCCATGCTGCGCCGCCGCGACGGCTCCGTCACCAACTGGTAAGGGAGAGCCGCCATGAAGATCGCCTCGGTCGCCGCCTATCCGGTCTGGATCGCCGACAGGAACCAGCTTCTGGTCAAGGTCACCACCGCCTGCGGGGTGACGGGCTGGGGGGAATCCGGGCTTACCACCCGCGAACAGGCCGTGGCCGGGGCGCTTGCCGATCTGGGCGACTGGCTGGAGGGGCGCGATCCGCTGCGCCCCTCGGCGGTGTGGGAAGCGCTGGCGCTGCAGCCGGGCATCGCGCGCGACCGGGTGTCGGCCGCGCTGATCTCCGCGCTCGACATCGCGCTGCATGACATCGCGGGCAAGGCGCTGGACGTGCCGGTGCATCAGATCCTCGGCGGGGCGCTGCGGTCGCGCGTGCCCACCTTCGGCTGCGTGCGCGCCGATGACCGCGATCACCTGATCGATCTTGCCCGGGAGACGATGGCGGCGGGCTGGACCTGCCTCCGCCTTGGCTGGCGCACCGATGCGCCCGAAATCTTTGACCCGCACGACACCATCGGGCGCTGGCCCGGCATCCTCGCCGCCTGCCGGGCCGCGCTTGGGCCGCGCGTGATGCTGGGGTCGGACCTGCATCACCGTTTCAGCGTGGCCGAGGCCGCCGCCTTCATGGCGCGCTGCCCCGAAGCCACGCTGGATTTTGTCGAGGAACCGATCCGCGACGAGACGCCTTCCGCCTATGCCGCGCTGCGCCGCCTGATCCGCACGCCGCTGGCCATCGGCGAGGAATTCACCTCGCGCTGGCAGTTCCTGCCTTATGTGGAGCAGGGGCTTTGCGATTTTGCGCGGATCGACCTGTGCAATGTCGGCGGCTTCACCGAGGCGATGAAGGTCGCGGGCTGGTGCCGGGCGCATGGCATCGACGTGATGCCGCATAACCCGCTGGGGCCGATCTGCACCGCCGCCACCGTCCATATGGCAGCCGTCATTCCCAACCACGCCTTCCTTGAATGCTGGGAAACCCCCGGCGACGACAACGCAGCGCGGCAGGACTCGCCGGTTTTCCGGAACCGCCTCCGGCTTGACGGCGCGGATTTTCCGGTGCCCACCGAACCCGGGCTTGGCATCGAGATCGACGAGGCGGCGCTGGCCGTCGCCGCCCCCTTTCGCTGGTCGGAGGTGCCGCATCTGCGCCGCTCTGACGGTGCCTTCACCAACTGGTAGCCTCGGGCAGCGCCGCACCGGGCTTTAGACATATGGACTATGGCGCGGGCAAAGCTGTTGCCCCTGCGCCATGCCGCTGACTAAGCTTGCGGAATGACACATGATGCCGCGTTTTTTGCCCCGCCCGCGCCCGCTTTGCTTGGGGGGGAGGGGGGTCTTCAGGCAGGGCCTGACTGTTCCCGTGTTCTGGCCGCAGGGCTGCGCGACCTGCGCGGACCAGCGCCTGCGGAGGAGAAGCTGGCGCGGCTGATGGCGCGCGCCACCCGCCACGCCGACGCCCGCCAGCCTGCAGAGACCATGACGCTGCTCGCGCTTGCCGCAGCGCTTGGCGGGCTTGATCCTGCGGGGCTGCGCCGCGCGGTGGATGTTGCGCGGCAGGCGGGCAGCCTGCGCGGGGCATGGCGGCTCCAGCGGCTGCTGCTGGCGCAGGATCCCACCGTCGAGGCATGGATGGGGCTGGCGGGCCTCGCGGCAGAGCGGGGCCATCCCCGCGCCGCGCTGGCCTGTCACCGCCGCGCCATGGCTGTGGCGCCGCGCAGCATCCGGCCATGGAACCGGGTCTTTGCGGTGCTGCGCCAGCAGGTCAGCCACACGGCGTCGGCGCTGGCGATGACCTGTGCCGAGGACCGGCTGGGCGCGCTTCCCGATCTGAGCATGACCCGGCTGCGCGCGGCGTGGCAGAACGGCGAGGGCGCGCTTTGCGACACGCTGCTGACGCGCGAGGTGCCGCCCCGCGATCTGCCGGAGCGGACAGAAATCGCGGTGGCGCGGGCGCTGTCCCGCGACGACATCGCCACCGCCGAGGCCGAACTGTCGGCGCTGCCCGCCAAGACCGATCCGCAGCGGGGCCTGCGGCTGCGCGCCGCCATTCTGGGCGCGCAGGGCCGTCACGACAAGGCGCTGCACCTGCTGCAGGCCGGACCAGCGGACTCGCCCGAAAGGCTGGGCGCGCTGGCAGAGGCGCAGATCCGCGCCCGCCTCTGGCCCGAGGCTTATGCCACGCTGGCGCCGCTGCGCCGCGAGGTCCGCCGCGCCCGGGGCGGCAAACGCGCGCTGCGGCATCTGCTGGCGCTGGTGGACGATCTGGTGGCCGACCGTGCCCTGATCGCGCAGGCGCGCGGCTGTGATCCGGCAGGGCTTGCCCGGCTGGCAGAGGCGGAGCCGCAGTCGCTGATGCTGGCATTGATGGTGCTTGATCTGCCACATGCCCGCCCGGACCATGCCGCGCCCATCCCGCAGCGGATCGTGCAGTATTGGGAGGGTCCGGTGCCGGGGCGCGACCTGATCGGGCTGATGGACAGCTGGCGCCGCCATCACCCGGACTGGGAGCATCGGCTGGTCACCCGCGCCATGGCGCAGACCTATCTGCGGCGGGCAGGGGATCCGGTGGCGGCACAGGCCTTTGCCCGGGCGCGTACGCCCGCCGCGCGCGCGGCGCTGGTCCGGGCTGCCGTGCTGCTGCGCGAGGGCGGGCTCTGGGCCGCGCCCGACGCGCGCTGCCAGCAGAGCCTTGCCGCCCTGACCGAAGGCGCCTCGGTGCTGGTGCAGCAGGACGGGATGGGGCTGGTGGAGCCGGGGCTGGTCGGCTGCGCGCCCGGCAGCATCTTGGCGCGGCTGGCGCTGCGCGATGCGGTCCAGAGCGTGCTGCGCGACGAGGCGGATGCCGACTGGCTGTCGCTGGGCAAGGGCGCGCTGACGCGGGCGGCAGCGGCAGCGGCGCTGTCCGAAAGCCTGCGCGCCCTGCCAGCGCATCGCGCCCGCGCATGGGTCGCCCTTGACTGCCCCTTTACGCAGGAACCCGCTGCCGATTGGCTGAGCTTCGATCCGGCCCGGTATTTCGGCTGAGCAAAAGCAAAGGCCGGGGCGCTGCCGCCCCGGCCCGAAACCGTCGTACAGGCCGCCTCAGACCGTCTTGCGCAGCATCATCCGGTCACGCAGGGCGCGCGGCAGCTGACGCGCCGCCTTGAGGCGCGGCAGGTCCATCTGTGGGATCGTCTGGTCCCCGCGCAGGGCTTGGCGGCCCTCCCAGTTGTCGAAGCGCAGCGTCGAAATTCCGTCGGCAAAGCTTTCGGAGGCGACACCCTCGGCCAGCACCAGCGCGTGCTCGTCAAGCTCAATGTGGAAATAGGTGAACGGCTCGCCCCGGCTCAGCGGCATCTGCCGGATGGAATCGCCATTCAGCAGCGCTTCTGCCTGAATAAGCACGCCATCCATATGAATGGCATGGGTCGGCGACACGCACAGATCGCGGTGCGGCAGGCCACCGCCAAGGGCGCCCTGTCGGATC
The DNA here is from genome assembly GCF_035481585.1 of Salipiger marinus. Lineage (NCBI taxonomy): Bacteria > Pseudomonadati > Pseudomonadota > Alphaproteobacteria > Rhodobacterales > Roseobacteraceae > Salipiger > Salipiger marinus. The sequence goes on from NZ_JAYKSL010000007.1 coordinate 28,609, forward strand.
AGAATTGGAATTGCACGGCGGGCATCGACAAATGGCAAGGCGCAGGTCCGATATCCCATCCAGCGCACGGTCATTTCGCGACCGTCCTCGGTCAGAACCGTGTCGCCGACAAGCAGCGATTCAACAGTCCGCTCGCCCTCGGGCGTGGCGATATGCGTGCCTTCCAGAAAACAGACCGGCGCTTCGGCGGCGATGTCCCATTGCGTGCTGGGATCGGCGGTATCCCCCCCCAGCAGCGTCACGCTCAGGCCATCGGGAACGGTGGTGCCTTCGGGGACAAAGAATTTAGTGCCCAGAAGCCCGCCAAGACCAACTTCAGAGGCGAAAAAGCCGATGACATTGCCGCTCTCGTCCACGGCGGCACCGCGGTATTCATGCTCCACATCCCCGACGAGGAGGCCGGGATAGCTGAACGTGTCATCATCGACATCGCCCAGAACGGACTGATCGTCCGAGGTGCCGTCGCTTTCGTCGGTCAACTCGACATCCGATCTCAGCTGGGTGCTGGCATCAACCTGAATCAATCCCGCACCCAGAGGATCGAGAACTCCATAGACATCATACGCCATTGAACGCTCCAGAACAATTTGTGGTCGCTCCCTTAGTGCGGACCAGAAATCAATTTGAGTCAATTTCGAATCTCGCAAAACACCAAATACGTGAAGATTCGCGGGATTATTTCAGGGATGGGCGAAGATGTTGTCCAGATTGGGGCAGAAGTTTGGGAATTTAGGCGGTATTAAGTTAGGTTCCAATTATTAATTAAAATATGGCATTGCATAAATGACAGCCTTGGGTGATTCGAATTACCCGTGAAATGCCATTCATATCGGCGTAGCCGTATATATGATTCCGGCCGATTTCACCGCCAAGATCGGGGCCGGCGGCCCGAGGTTCCGGCGGCTGCAGAGGGGCTGACTTGCCCCCAAAAAGACGGATCCGCAGGCCGTGCTGCGGATCATCCGGAGGACATGTTGGGGGTCTTGGCTGCCCGTCAGCAGAGGCGGGGAAGAGGGGAGCGGGGCGCCGGCCCCGCCCTTGCGTTATGCCAGAGTGGTCCAGATCTGGAACAGCAGGCCCGAGGTGAAGGCGCCGATCAGTGACAGTGCGATATAAAGCGCAAAGACCTGTGGCCGGGCCAGCGCCCAGACCGCCATGGCCGCCGGGATGGAGGTGACGCCACCCGCGACCAGAAAGGCCATGCCCGCGCCCGGGGCCATGCCCTGTTCGATCAGCCCGCCGACCAGCGGCAGCGCCGCATAGCCGTTGAGATAGGCGGGCACCCCCACCAGCGTCGCGGTCAAGATGGGCAGCAGGCCGTCGCCGCCCAGCGTCGCGGTCACGGTTTCGGCGGGGATCCATGCCAGCATCAGGCTTTCCAGCACGAAGGCCAGCATCAGCCATCTGGCGAGGAACAGCGTCGTGCTCCGCGCTGTCCTGCCGAATTTGGCCCGGCGGTCTGGCTCGGCCCAGAACGGCCAGACCACGGGCTTTGGCGCGCGGATCCGCGCCCCGCCGCAGCCGCCGCTGCCGATGCCGTCGCGCAGCGGCGCGGCAAAGGCGCCGCCCCGGCTCAGCACATGCGTCACGGTGCCGCCGAACAGCCCCAGCCCCAGCGCGGCCAGCGTCTTGGCCACCGCAAATTCCGGACCCAGAACCCCCGCGGTCAGCACGAACATCGACGGATCCATGATCGGCGAGGCCAGCCAGAAGGCCATCACCGCCGAAAGCGGCACACCCATGGACAGAAGCGCGGCAATAAGCGGGATGACCCCGCAGGAACAGAAGGGCGACAGCCCCCCCGCCAGCGCGCCAAGCGCGATCATCAGGGCCGGCGCCCCGGTGAAGGCGCGGGCGATCAGATTATCGGCTCCGGTGGCCCCGGCCCATGCGGCAAGGGCGATGGACAGGATCAGGAAGGGGGCGGTGGTCAGCAGCGCCTGACCGGCGAACCGCGCGCTCTGCGCGGCCTGAGACGGGTCGAACAGGGCCACGGTTCCAAGGATCGCGGCGGTGGCGAGCCAGACGCGCTGGTCCTGCCACAGATGGCGCAGGACGGACCGCAGGCTGGGGGAGGCAAAGCTGGTTTCTGTCATGACCACATATCCGGATTTATGGTTGTTTTAGAGTGAAAAAATGGCGCCCGATCATGCGGCATCCTCCGCCCGGCGCATGGCCACGCCGCTGCAGCATTCCGAGGTCAGGAAGGTCAGCACCTGCCGCATGGCGGGGAAATCGACGCGGTTGAACACCTCGCGCCCCTGCTTGTCCTGCCGCACCAGCCCGGCCTCGACGAGGGTGGACAAATGATGCGCCAGCGTCGAGGGCGCCATGCCCAGATGGTCGCCGATATCGCCGACGCGCAGCCCGTCCTCTCCGGCTTTCACCAGCAGGCGAAAGATCGCAAGCCGGGCATCATGGCCAAGGGCGGCAAGGGCGCGGGCGGTGGGGCTGGTGCTGGTCATGTCACAAACATAACCATATTTCTAGTTTTGTAAAGCTGTTCCGCAGCATCCCGGCAGGGCAGGGCGTCTGTCATTCCACGAGGCTGACCAGCACGTTTGTCTCGATCCTTGGGGCGTCGAAGGTCGTGCAGGTGGAGCGCAGCGTGGAGTTGCCGGTAAATTCGACCGTCAGGCCGATCACCTGCGTGCAGCCGTTGACGGTGGTCGAATTGCCGCTGAACACGATCTCGGAGGTGGGCATATACAGCGCGCCCTGCGTGGTCGATCCGGAGTTGCCCCGGATTTCGTGGGTCACCCCGTGCTGGCTGCGGCTGCCAAAGACCAGAATGCCGCTGAAGGGGCCGGTCGTGGGGGCCTGCATATTGAGCCCGCCATTGCCCGTCAGCTTGAGCTGCGCATTTCCGGTCAGGTAGAAGGTCGCGCCCTGCACATCCATGCCGACGCCGCCCTCGATGGCCTCGCCATTGGCATTGAGCGTCAGATCCCCGCCATCGATGATGTAGAGCCCCGGGTTGAAGGTGACCTGTTTCTTGACATCAAGACCGCCGCAGAAGCGCATCGCGGGCACGCCGCTGGGATGGGCGAAGCTGGGGGTGAAGACCGAGGCCTTGGTGTCGTTTTCGCAGGGCACGCTGATGCTGGGCTCTGCAAGATGGGCATAGGGATCGCGGACGACGGGGGTGTATTCATTGACCGCCGGGCAGTCCAGAAGCTGCAGGTTGCTGCTGGTCACGGCGCCGCCCACGGTATGCACGCAGCCCACGGTCAGCCGCGCCGAGGAATTGGCCATCCAGAAGGCGTCCGAGGCGTTGGAATTCGACGCCACATCGCAGCCTTCGAGCGAGACATTGGTGGAGCCGCTGACCGTCACCGCCCGGGATCCGGTCGGGGACAGGGCAAGCACGCAGGCCGCCGAGCCGGTGGTGACCACGGCAGCCACCGCTCTGGCCGAGATCACCAACGGTTCATTGTCGATGATCGCGGAAAAGAACCGCGGCTGCGTCTTGGTCAGCAGCACTTCGACCCCTGCGGCACTGCCGGCATTGGGGCCGGTGGCGGGGGGCGTGTTGAGCACGAAGCTGCCCTCGTCGACGGCAAATTCGGCCTGCGTGGCCACATGCAGCGCTGCGGCATCGATCGCCGCCTTGCTGTCGCCCGCGCGCAGCCTTGTGCCACCGGCATGGGCGGCAAGATCGGCGGCGTGCTGCAGATTGCGCTGCACCATATACTGGTATCCGGCCTCTGCCCCCAGCCCCATGCCCAGCACCAGAACCGGCATCGTCAGCGCGGCAAGAATGGCCACCGCGCCTTGGCTGTCGGCGGCAAACCCGGACACGTGCCGGGCAAGGCGCCGCCGCCAGCCCTTGCGGCGCGGGGGGCAGGGAGCGAGAGCGGGGGTTTTGGGGCGGGTGAACATGTCCTGAAATCCAAGCAGGGCGGGGCGTCTAGTTGTTCATGATCTGGATCACCGCCGGGGTGAGCACGACCGCGAAGAGCACCGGAAGAAAAAACAGGATCATCGGCACGGTGAGTTTTGGCGGCAGGGCGGCGGCCTTCTTTTCGGCCTCGCTCATGCGCATGTTGCGGTTTTCCTGCGCCAGAACCCGCAGGGCATGGGCCAGCGAGGTGCCGTATTTTTCCGACTGCATCAGCCCCGAGACCACGGATTTCACCCCGTCGAGATCGGTGCGCTTGCCAAGGTTTTCATAGGCGGTCTTGCGGTCCGACAGAAAGGCGAGCTCTGCCGTGGTCAGCGACAGTTCTTCGGCAAGCTCCCGGGACTGGTCGCCGATTTCATCGGCCACCTTGCGAAAGGCATGTTCGCTGCTCATGCCGGATTCGACGCAGATCAGCAGCAGATCCAGCGCATCGGGCCATGACCGCCGGATCGATTTCTGGCGCTTCGTGATGCGGTTTTTGACATAGACCGTGGGCAGGTAATAGCCGAGGCCGCTCAGCACCACGGCGATGCCCAGTTCCGCCAGCAGCGGCAGATCCGGCTTGATCACCACGAAGATGTAAAACGACGCCACGCCAAAGACGATGACCGGCATCAGCACGCGCATTGCAAGGAAGGTGATGACCGGGGCGCGGCCCCGGAACCCGGCGGAGCGGAGCAGCTGCAGCGTGGCGCCCCCCTCCAGCTTGCGGGCGAGGTTGAAACGTTCGACGATGGCGGACAGGATCTTGCTGGGCTCGCTCCGCAGCAGGGTGCGCCGCCTGCCTTCGGTCGACAGCGCCGGATCGGTCAGGCGGGGCCGGGTGGAGGACTGCACCACGCGGCGCATGCGCTCTTCCTGATCGTCGCGCACCAGATAGGGCCAGCCTGCCGCCAGAATGCCGCAGACCACCGCAAGCACCGCCGCGATGGTGACCAGAAGATCGCGGTCAAAGCCAAGGGGATCAAAGCTCATCCCTGCGCCCCTAGAAATCGAAATTGATCATGTTGTGCATCACCAGCACGCCGATGCCCATCCAGACCGCGCTGCCCGCCAGAACCATGTTGCCCGTCGTCGTGGTGAAGAGCAGCGAGATATAGTCGGGGCTGGTCAGGAACAGCAGGCTTCCGACGATGGGCGGCAGCGCCCCGATGATCCCGCCCGACGCCTTGGCCTCTGAACTCATCGCCTTGATCTTGGCGCGCATTTTCTTGCGCTCCCGCAGCACGGTGGACAGGTTGCCAAGCGCTTCGGTCAGGTTGCCGCCGCTGCGGCTTTGGATGGTGATGACGATGGAGAGGAAGTTGGTTTCCGGAAGCGGCACCCGCTGCGCCATACGCTGCACGGCTTCCGGCATGGGCGCGCCGATGGTCTGGTCGTCCAGCACCGTCTTGAATTCGCTGCGCACCGGCTCCTGCCCCTCGACGGCGATCACCCGGATGCAGTCGCTGAGCGGCATGCCCGATTTGACGCCGCGCACGATGACATCGACCGCATCGGGAAACTGCACCGCAAAGGCCGCGAGCCTGCGTTTGCGGCGCAGCCCAAGATAGGCCCGCGGCAGCAGCAGGCCGCCAAGCGGCGCCAGAAGCGCGGTGGTGATCAGGGAAACTCCGAAGCCCGCCCACAGCAGCAGGAACAGCAGGCCCGCGGTTGCAAGGCATATCCCCAGATAGGTCCGCTTGGTCCAGTCCAGCCCCGCCTCGCGCAGACGGTGCTGCAGGCTCTTGCGGGCGCGGCTGCGGCTTAGCGCCTTCTGCTTCTGTTCGATCTCGCGCAGCGTCTCCTCGACGGAGCGGCGGCGCCTTGCGCCCTCGTCCACTTCCTGCGGCCGGGCGGAGGAAGGGCGATGGGTGATGACCATGCCGACGCGCTGCCGTGCCCGCGCCGATCTGACCAGCTGCGGCTGGAACATCGCGAAAAGCAGACCGCCCACGCAGAGCGCCACAAGCGCGAAGGTCAGGATCAGGGTAACAGCCGGGGACATCGGAGAGGCTCCTTGCAGAGGCGGCGGGATTAGCTGGACTTGACCCGCGCCGCCTCCAGCGCGGCGGACAGGCGCTGGTCTTCGCCATAGTAGCGGGCCTTGTCCCAGAAGGCCGGACGCCCGATCCCGGTAGACCGGTGCTGGCCGATGATCTTGCCCTGCGCGTCCTCGCCGCTCATGTCGTAGATGAACAGATCCTGCGTGATCGGCACGTCGCCTTCCAGCCCCAGCACCTCGGTGATGTGGGTGATCCGCCGCGAGCCGTCGCGCAGGCGCGCCGCCTGAATGATGATGTCGATGGACGACACCGCCATTTCGCGGATGGTCTTCATCGGCAGCGAAAAGCCCCCCATGGTGATCATGGATTCGATCCGCGACAGTGCCTCGCGCGGGCTGTTGGCGTGCAGGGTGCCCATGGATCCGTCATGGCCGGTGTTCATGGCCTGCAGCAGGTCGAAAGCCTCGGGGCCGCGCACCTCGCCCACGATGATCCGTTCCGGGCGCATCCGCAGGCAGTTCTTCACCAGCTGCCGCATGGTGATCTCGCCCGCGCCCTCGATGTTCGGGGGGCGGGTTTCCAGACGCACGACATGGGGCTGCTGCAGCTGCAGCTCGGCGGAATCCTCGCAGGTGATGATGCGCTCGTCCGGGTCGACATAGCGGGTCAGGCAGTTGAGCAGCGTGGTCTTGCCCGAGCCGGTGCCGCCGGAAATGATGATGTTGCAGCGCACCCGCCCGATGATCTTGAGGATTTCGGCGCCCTCTGGCGTGATCGCGCCATAATCGACCAGCTGGTCCAGCGTCAGCTTGTCCTTCTTGAAGCGGCGGATCGTCAGCGTCGGTCCTTCCAGCGCTAGGGGCGGGGCGATGACATTGACGCGGCTGCCATCGGGCAGGCGGGCGTCGCAGATCGGGCTTGATTCATCCACCCGCCGCCCGACCTGACTGACGATGCGCTGGCAGACATTCAGAAGCTGGGTGTTGTCGCGGAAGCGGATGTCGGTCTGGATGACCTTGCCCGCAACTTCGATGAAGATGTAATTGTCGCCATTCACCATGATATCCGCGATGTCGTCGCGGGCCAGCAGCGGCTCCAGCGGTCCGTAGCCCAGCACGTCGTTGCAGATGTCGGAGACCAGCTCGTCCTGCACCGCGGTCGAGATCACCGCCCGTTTCGCCGCCAGAATGTCGGTGGCGATGCCGCTGACTTCGCTGCGCGCTTCGGCCACATCCATCGTGGTCAGCTGCGCCACGTCGATCGCTTCGAGCAGGGCCTCGAAAATCTCTTTTTTCAGATCGTAATAAGCCTTGGCCTTCTGCGGTGTGGTCGTGGGTGCCTCCGTCGTGGGGGTGATGGTCACGGCGGCCCTGTCGGGAATGATCTTGAGGTGGCGCACGCCGGAGGAGGGGGCGGCGCTGTCTGCGGGGGCGAGATCGCTTTTCTTGCCGAACATGCTGCGGTGTCCTCGTTTTGGGTCTGGTCTGTGGTCAGGCCCCCGCGGGGGCGATCCGTTTCGTGACTGGCGCCTAGCGGCCCCAGAGGCGGCCAAGGCCCCGGCGTTTGGTCGCATGGGTCCGCCCGGTCAGCTGTTCGGCCAGATGCTGCAGGACGCGGGTCATGGGGGCAGTTTTCGACACTTCCTCGATCATCTGGCCATTGGCGGTGGCCGAACTGAACAGCGCCGGATCAAAGGCGATCTTTGCCGCAAGGTCGGTTTCCAGCGCCGCCGCGAATTTCTCCGGCTTGATTTCCCGGCGCTTCGGCAGCCCGACCCGGTTGAGGATCAGCTGCGGCGGGTCGTCATTGGGCCGGGTCATTTTCAGGAAATCGAGCATGCCGCGGGCGTTGCGCAGATTGGCCAGATCCGGCTCTGCGACAAGCAGGATGTTGTCCGCCGCCACCAGCGTGCTGCGCACCAGCGGCGACCATGCGTTCGGAAGATCCAGCACCACATGCGGAAAGGTGGCCCGCGCCAGATCCAGCATCTTTCTGATGACGTCCACATCCGGATCGCGGGCAATCTGCGCCGCCGTGGCGCAGGGCAGGATGCTCAGATCCGGGCCGTGTTTGAACAGCAGCCGTTCCAGCAGGGTGCCGTCAAGGTTCTGGCCCTCGGGCAGCTGGTCGGCAAAGCCGGTATGGCATTCGATGTTGCAGTTGAGCGCGACAGTCCCGAACTGCAGATCCAGATCGGCCAGCAGCGTGGCGGTGCTGCCCTGCGACATGGTCCATGCCAGATTCTGCGCCAGCACCGAAGAGCCCACGCCGCCCTTGGTGCCGATCACCGCGTGGATCTTGCCGATATGCGCGGCGCCTTCATTCGGAAAAAGCCGCAGCACCGCGCCGATCAGGGCCAGCGCGTCGACGGGGGCGAGCAGATATTCCGCAACACCTTCCGCCACCAGTTCACGGTAAAGCGCGATGTCATTGGTGGCGCCCACCACGATGACCTTGGTGGCCGGGTCACAGACCGGCGCCAGATCCGCCAGCGCCGCCAGCAGGTCGGCGCGGCTGCCGCCGTTTTCGAGGATCATCACATCCGGCGTCGGCTGGCCGCTGCAATAGCTGGTGGCGGCAGCGATGCCGCCCATGGTCACGCTCACCCGGGCGCGGGACAGGCGCCGGTCGCTGGCCACCCGCCCCATGGAGGCGGCGACGGCGGAGGTTTCGCAGAAGGCATGCAGCGAGATATGGGGCGTCGTGCCCACCGGCTGGGACTGCGGCTGCCCGACCAGCGCGTCGGGACGGAGCTCAAGCGGCGTGTGTTTCATGTTCGCTCCGAAGTCAGGGTCCAAAGCCGGGCCGACCGGATCACTCCAGCGCAACCACTTCGATCTGCCCGCCGCGGAAGATCCGCAGCGTCTTTTTCTCCTCGACCATCACCATCGATTCCTCGGCGATGTCGGAAAGGGACCGCAGGGCAAGCGACAGCGCGCCCGACACTTGGGCCGCCGTGACGATCTCGACCTCGGGGGGGCTCAGTTCCAGCGTGGCGGTCTTGCCGACCACGGCTTCGTTTGACCCGTCGATGGTCTGGTCCACCGCCAGAACCTTGATGTTCTTCAGGATCAGCCGACTGCTGACCTGGGTGTTTCCGCTTGCGTCCACGCGGCTGGTGGTCAGCAGCACATCGACCCGGTCATTGGGCAGCACGAAACCGCCCGCGCTGTTTTCGGCATTGATGCGCACCGCGATGGCGCGCTTGCCAGAGGCCAGCATGACCGCAAGCGCGCCCGCATCCCCGGTGGACAGCTTGCTGTCATGGACAGGCTCGCCCGCCACCATGCCGTTGCGGACGATCATCCCGGCAAGCGACTGCGGGGCGCTGGACCGCTGGGCGCGGGTGATGAAGGCAGGGTTGATCGCGCCATCCGGCCAGCGCTGCCAGCTTACGGAGGAGGCATCAATCACCGCGCCCGAAGGCAGATCGACGGCGGCCACCAGAATTTCGGTCATGCCGAGGGAGTCGACCGTGCCGTCGCGGTTGGTGGCGGCGGTCACGGCCCCAGAGGTGCCAAGCGTGATCCAGGCCGCGATGCCACCGGCCGAGAGGGCGACAAGAAAGATCAATCCACGCAGCATGGTACGTCCTTCCAGAACAGGGCGGGCGCAGTCCGGTCCCGCGTCACCACAGCGGCGCGGTCCATGGCGTCGACGCAAACACAAAAAGCCCCGCCGCCGCGATCGCAACGCCATAGGGCACCCGGGTCTCGCCCGCGCGCAGCGACAGCGCGCGTCCGGCCAGAGCCTCGGGCAGGGGGCGCGCGCGACAGATCATCAGACCCAGCGTCAGAAGCCCGCCAAACACGGAGGTCCAGAGCAGGAAATCCCCCAGATGGGGCAGTCCCAGCCACAGGGAGACTACCGCCATCAGCTTGACATCTCCCCCACCCATCCACCCGCAGGCGAAAAGGCACAGGCCAAGACAGAAGATGACGGCAGCCCCCCCAAGGCCGAAAGAGATCGCCAGCAGGGAAAAGCCGGAAAGTGGCGCCAGCACCGCGTAGCCCAGCAGCAGGGCCAGCACGAGCCGGTTCGGGATCCGCATCCTAGCCAGATCGCCGAGCCCTGCCTGCAGGAGGAGCAGGACAAAGACAGCACAGCCAAGCAAGGTGAAGACCACAGCCACCTCCGGTTTTCCTGTCGGGATCAGGGCTATCGGCGGAGCGGTCTCCGCCGACAGTCCCGATTAACGTGTCTTAGGTAGCCGCCGGCGGAGTGAGGGAGTCAGCGATGTATTGGAAGGCGGCATCCAGGTCGTCGCCGACGAGGCCAAGCGCGGTGATGATCACAACAGCGATCAGGCCGGCGATCAGGCCGTATTCGATCGCAGTGGCGCCGGATTCGTCTTTTTTGAAACGGGAGATGAAGTTTGTCATAGGTTGCCCCTTTTTTGGGTGTGCTGAGAGAGAGAGCCCAAGATGACACCAGCTGCGGCAGTCCGGCCGTGGCGGACGCCGAACCATCAGCGTCCCGGTGAAGGTTGCACGGCAGAACCGGCGCGGCTACTTGGCTTGATGGGCTGGACAGCTGGCCAGGGCGTTTGGGCCGGTTTGGTCGCAACGGGCACCGGTTTGGCGCACCAGACGGCCTGCAGCCGCCGAAATTCCCTTGTTTTATTGAGATCCCGCGACAAGCACCTATCCGTTTGGCCAGCCTGTCCGGTCAGGTAGGTTCGCGCCCGGCTTGCCTGTAGATTGGCCGCGGACGCAGGACCATGCGGGGCGCGCTGCCCCTGTCCGCGCCAAACAGGCCGCAAGCAAAACGGGAGGGCAGGCGATGGGTCATCTGGTTCGACATCCCAAGCTTGGCGCGCGACCCATGGTCCGCGCGGGCACTGCCGCCCTGCGTGATGACAGGGGTGTTTCCGCCGTCGAATTCGCCCTGATCGCCCCCATGCTGGTGCTGTCGCTGCTGGCAATGACCGATCTGGGACTGGCAATTTCAGAGCGCATGACCATCGGCCATATCCTGCGGGCCGGGGCACAGGGCGCCACCCATGACATCGGCGTTTCTGCCATTGACCAGATCCTGCGCACAACTGCGGCACAGAACATGACCCTTGCCACCGCAGGCACCCAAGGCGACGATGCCACGCTTGCCCTTGATGTGGGCACGCTCTGCAGCTGCGCCGAAGAGCCGGATGTCGCCGTCGCTTGCTCGACCACCTGCGAAGGTGGGACGCCGACCCAGATCTTCTACGTGCTTTCGGCGCAAAAGACCTATGCTGGCCTGCTGCTGCCGCGCTTCTTGCAGTCAAAATCCATCCAGGTTCAGGTCAGGTGAGGGCCCGTCTCACGAAGCTGTGGCGGTCAGAGAGCGGTGCCGCCGCTGTTGAATTCGCGCTTGTGGGCCTGATCGCCATCTCGCTTCTGCTGGCGATCCTGGAATTTGGCCGAGGCTTCTACATGCGCAGCGCCATCTCCTATGCGGCGGATGTCGCCGCGCGGACAATCCTCATGAACCAAGCGGTGACGGAAGACGCGGTCAAGGCGACGATTCGTGACGCCATCACCTTCGGCACGTCGGAGGATCTGGAGGTCGATTTAGACCGCGAAGAGGTCGACGGGGTCGCCTACATGACCATGCTGATTCGCTACCCGCTGACCCTGTTCATCCCCACTCTCACCGATGGCGGGATCATGCTGACGGTAAGCCGCCGCATTCCCCTTGGCTGACCAAGCCCCCGCACACCGGGGGTCCACCCCGTTTCCAGTCAACCGCCATATGAAAGGAAAACCGATGCAGTTTCCCCGATCCTTCGCTGGCGGATTTCTTCTTTCGGCAGTCATCGCCTCTGGCGCCTGTGCTGATGCCGTGGTCGTCGTCTCCTCCGCGCAGAGCGTGCTGGCATCAAATGCCATATCCGCGCCCGCCAGCAGGGAATCGCCATTCCGGACCGTGTCTCTGACGGTAGACTTTGCCAGCGTTCTGCAAATTGATGGGGAAATGAGCGCAATCGCGGTCGGCAAATCCGAAATCGTCGATGCGAGTCTGGCCAATGAGCAGACCATTATCCTTACGGGGCGCATGGTCGGCACGACCAATCTGATTGCGCTGGACGATAAGGGTGGCGTGATCGCCAATGTGATGGTGCATGTCAGCGCGCAGAAACCCGGAATGGTGACGGTGCGCCGGGGTGTGCAGCTGCAGTCCTACAACTGCGGCGCCGGTCTCTGCGAAGATACGGAAATGGGAGGAGCAGAGGATATCCCCGCCGAGGTCCCGACGAACTGAAAAGGGCTCTGACCCGGGTTTGAGTGTCGGCTTGGTGTGGCATGGTTTCGCCCAAATTTAGACGTATTTTAAGATCAAACGTGATGTGACACGGCGCAAATAGGATCCCCAGACCGCGCCAAACCCAAGTGCCAACAAGGCTACTCCGCCTGTCACGTGACCGACAGGACAAGAGCGCAGGTCATTTGGCGACTTCCAGACCTGCAAACGACCCCATCCAAAGGCAAACCCAGCCTCCGACGCCATTCCAGACCACTCCTCGACGCCGATAGGCGCGAACCGGCACGGAGGCAGAGATTCGGGCTATACTGGCGGAAAAAGTCGTTATATGGTCACATTCTGTAACGTATGCAGGTATGCTGCTATGGCTATTAAAAAGTACCCCGAAGACCTGTCCGGCGCTAAGTCTGAGCTATATGAACGGGATCACGTAACCCCAGATTTTGCCTTGAGGGATTCTGTGTCTAGAGACATTTTCGACCCCGAGATTTTTGAAGAACTTCGAGAACTTTTTGGAGAAGATCGCACCCGTCTGGCGCTGGAGGAGCTGTCATCCTGTTTGCAGGACAGCTTTCCGAATGTCGCGCCGGAAGACCTTGACCGAGAGCAGATTTTCCGGCGGGCGCACTTCCTCGTGGCCCGCGCCGGGCTGATGGGTTTCACCGCGCTGCGGGACACCTGCGTTGATCTGCAGCATGCCTGTGCCAAAGGCAGCCCCTTCGGCAAGGAATATAGCCGGACCCTCGAAACCACGACGGCAACCCGGAACGCCATCGCGTCTTTGCTGTAATGACGCGAAACATGTCTGAATAATGCGGGGCAGCCAAGTCCCGCACCTGAGGTCATTCTGAAGTTAAAGAAGCGCGCGGCAACACCATAAATTTATCTGCCGCAACACGCTAAAACCGCGCTCTGACCAGTCTGATCCGCTGCGCACCCGCACGCGGCATCTCGGGCTGAGCAGCAGGCGCGAGCTTGCATCGTCATACCCTTTGCGCCACCGTCTGAGGATAGCGCGCTTTTTTTTCATGAAGCGCCTCCACAAACCGCGTGCAAGGGCCACATTTTGGACATAACTACAGACAGTCTGTTTCTGTCCCACCCTGACCCGATGTGGGTTTACGACGTGGAAACGTTTCAGTTTCTTTCCGTAAACAATGCAGCGATCGTGAAATACGGCTACTCTCTCGAAGAGTTTCTCGGAATGACGATCAAGGACATCCGGCCACCCGAAGATTGCGCGGCGCTGGAGGAAAACGTCAAGGCCGTCTCCGAAGGGCGGGATGAGGCGGGGGTCTGGCGACACAGTCTGAAATCCGGCGAAATCATCCATGTCGACATCATCGGCCACACCGTGCTGCATCATGGACGGCCTGCCGAGCTGATTTCCGCGCGCGACGTCACCCGCCATGTGCATGCCGAGCAGAGAATGCGCGAGGCGCTGGCGCGAGAGCAGTCGGCCCGCCGGGCCAGCGACGCGCTCGCCAGACAGTTTCAGATCATGTTCGACAACATCCCGGGCATGTTTCTTGTGTTCTCTCCGGAAAACTTCGATGTGATCGCCGTAAGCGACGCCTATCTGGCCGCAATGCACATCAAACGTGCTGATGCGGTCGGGCAAAATCTGTTCACGATCCTGCCGCCTCAGCCAAATGATACGCATCACTCCGATCTGCAGGCGTCTTTTGCGCGGGTCATGGCCACTGGAAATCCGGATCTTTCGGAAATTCAGAAGTTCATGCTGCCTGACCAGAATGAACGGCTTTGGGTTTTGAAGAGCACACCGGTTGAGGGGCCTGACCAAAGGCAGCTCTTTCTCATTCTTCAGATACAGGATGTAACCACGGCGATTGACGGTCAAGATTATGGCGAGAAAGCCTCTGATTTTGAGGCAGCAAAGCTGAACCTCGTTACCTATACCCATGAGCTGAAATCCGACAACCTTCGTCTGGAGGAATTGGCAACCAGACTTCGCACCACACAAAGGCTGCTGTCGACCGGAACATGGGATTACAGCATTGCTCGGGACCACATTCAGTGGTCCGACAGCGTCTATGACATGTACGATACGACGCCGGAAAAATTCGGACATGACTTCGAAGCCTATGCCGCGCTGATACATCCGGAAGACCGCGCAGAGTTGCGGGAAAAATTCGCGGAGTTCATGGCGTCTGAAGTTACTCATCTTTCCTTTGTGCACCGCGTCCTGCATCCAGATGGAAAGATCGCGCATATCGCGGGTGAATCCGAAAAGGTAGAAACCCCGGAGGGCGTCGTGCTTCGTGGAGTCGTTCGCGACGTCACCGAAAGTGTGGGAGCCGAAGCGGCCTTGGCCCAAGCCACCCGCATGCTGGAAATTGCTGGGAATCTGGCGAAGTTCGGGGCGTGGCGTTATGATGTGAAGGCAGATCTTCTTGAATGGTCTCGTGAAACCGCCCGTATTCATGATGAAGCTGACGCGTTTTCACCGTCTGTCTTGGGAGCGATCTCCTATTTTACGCCGGAATATCGTGATCGTATCGCAGAACGTTTCCGAGCCTGCCTCGACCAGGGAGAGGCTTATGACGAAATCTGCGAAATCATAGGCGCAAAAGGGCGCCATGTCTGGATCCGCACCACGGGCGAGGCTGAACGTGACGACGGCGGGCGCATTGTAGCGGTCCAAGGATCGTTTCAGGATGTCTCCGAACTCGTTCATACCCGCAAACGTGCAGAGAAATCAGAGAAGCTACTGGAAATTGCCGGGCAGGCGGTAAAACTCGGGGGATGGCGGATTTCCCTGCCGGATCAGTGCGTTTTCTGGACGGAGGGTGTTGCCGCCATTCTTGAACTTTCCGAGGACACAACACCAACATTCGAAGACTTCATTGGCTATTTCGCCCCGCATGATCGGGAAATGACCTGTGCCGCGTTTGACAGCTGCGCCCATGACGGCATTGCCTTCGATATCGTGCGTGACCTTGTGACAGTGCAAGGAAACCGGATCAAGGTTCGCTGCCTTGGCGAAGCAGTGCGGGACCAGTCCGGTAAGATCATCGCGCTGCAAGGTGCGATTCAGGACATCTCTGAACTGACTGCGGCGCAAAGACAGGTGGCAGAGCTGAGTTCCCGGCTTGCAGAGACTCTCGAAAATATCGGCGATGCCTTTTTCATGCTTGATGAGGAGTGGCGGTTTACCTACCTCAACAGCCGCGCGGAGATTTTTCTGAATAGGTCCCGTCAAGACCTGCTTGGGCAGTGCGTTTTTGATGAAATTCCTGATCTGATTAGACTTGATGCCAAACACCAATATGAGCACGCCTTCGACATTGGCGGCACCGTGCGGTTTGAACAGATCTTCCCGCCGCTAAACCGCACACTTCTTGTTACGGCGCATCCGACGCATAGCGGGCTGGCGGTCTACTTCACCGATATCACCGAAGAGCGACGTCGCAACGAGCAGCTCAGGCTGCTTGATGCCGCGGTTGCCCATATCAACGATATTGTCATCATCACAGGGACAGGCGACCCGGAGACTGGCGGTCAGCCCAAAATCGTCTACGTCAATGACGCGTTCGAGCGGATTACGGAATTCACACGTGAGGAGGCGATTGGCCAGACGCCCCAGATCCTGCATGGACCAAAGACCCAGGCCGCTGAGCTAAGCCGGATCCAGTCTGCGCTTGATACCTTTAGTCCTGTCCGAACGGAGCTTATCAACTACACCAAATCGGGCCGCGAATATTGGGCCGATATCGACATAATTCCAATCCCCGGCGAAAACGGCGTCTTCACTCATTTTGTCGCCATTGAGCGTGACGTCACCGAACGTCATCTGGCCGAAGAGGCGCTGCGGCTTTCCGAAGCACGGTTCCGCATGATTTCTCAGGCCAAGGGAAACGCGGTCTGGGAATGGAATCTGTCAGATGGCCATCAATGGTGGAGCCACGGCATGACCGAATTGTTTGGCCATCAGGTTTTGCCAGACGGCGCCCTGCTGGATGTCTGGGATGCCCACGTTCACCCGGAGGACAAGGCGCGCGTCACGCATTCTTTCGACCAGCTCATTTCGGGTCAATGTAATGAGATGCGGGATCGGTACCGTTTTCGCCGCGCGGACGGCAGCTGGGCGACGGTCGAAGACCGCGCCTTTGCAATCCGGAACGAAGACGGTCGGGCTGTCCGGATCCTCGGAAATATTTCTGATATTTCCGAACGGCTTGCGATGGAAGACCGCTTCCGGCAGTCGCAGAAGCTGGAGGCGGTCGGCCAGCTGACCGGGGGTATCGCCCATGACTTCAACAACCTATTGACCATCATCATGGGCAATACGGAGCTTCTGCTTGAGAAGCTCGAAGATGACAGCCCGCTGCGCCAATATGCTGACATGAGCGCAATGGCAGTTGACCGCGCGGTGGAATTGACCAGCCGCCTTCTGGCGTTTTCCCGGAAACAGGCGCTTCAGCCGAAGGTGTCCGATGTGAATGTCGTCATCGCGGGGCTGGAGGCGATGCTGCGCCGCACGCTTGGCGAAGACGTGGATATTCGGCTGATCCGCTCTGCGGATTTGTGGCAGACCGAGGTTGATCCGGCCCAGCTGGAAGGGGCGCTGCTGAACCTCGCCGTCAATGCCCGCTACGCGATGCCTGATGGCGGCTCTCTGCTGATCGAGACGAGCAATGTCTGTCTGGATGAGGGCGACCCGATGCCGGACTCCGATCTGAACCCGGGCGACTATGTTGCAATTTCTGTGAGTGATAATGGCTGCGGCATTGGCAAGGATGATCTTGATCGGGTTTTTGAACCCTTTTTCACCACCAAACCTGTGGGACAGGGCACCGGGCTTGGGCTGAGCATGGTCTATGGCTTTGTCAAGCAGACGGGGGGCCATGTCCGCATCTATTCCGAGCCCGGCGAAGGCACCACGATCAGGATGTATTTCCCGATCTATTCCGGCAGCCGGGTGCACACGGCCCCTCGGGTCGCGCCGTTGCCGACAGATCATGGCGATGAAACCATTCTGATCGTCGAGGATGACGATCTGATCCGACAGCAATTGTCGGTGCAGCTGTCGGATATGGGGTATGACGTTGTCGTGGCAACGGCAGGGGCTGCCGCGATGACGGTATTGCAGGAACGGCCCGATATTGATCTGCTGCTGACGGATGTTGTCCTGCCGGGCGGCATGAATGGGCGTCAGGTCGCGGATGCGGCGCAGCAGGTCAGGCCGGGGCTGCGGACTCTTTACACCTCCGGCTATCCGGAAAACGCGCTTGTCCATCATGGTCGGCTCGACCGGGGCGTGGAGCTGCTGAACAAGCCTTATCGGCGGTCGGATCTGTCCTCGAAAGTCCGCAAGGTGCTGGATGCCTGACGTGGTCCGCCCTCATGCCTCTGACGTCCCTTTCTGCCGCCAACCTTCAGGGAGTGCGCTATGACCGCAGGCACTGAAATCCTTGTCGTCGAGGATGACGATTTTGTCCGCAGCTATATGGCGGAACTGCTGAGATCTGCCGGATATGGGATCACGCTGGCGGCAACCGGACAGGAGGCGATTTCCCGCCTCGAAGGCGGCGTCACGCCCCAGCTACTTGTCACGGATATCTGTCTGGCGGGGGGCATGGGGGGGATTGCGCTGGCAGAGACATCTCGCACGATCAGGCCGGATCTGAAGGTGCTGTATGTGTCGGGCTATACCGGGGATATCGACCTTCAGGGCCTTGGCGACGATACCGCTTTTCTGGCCAAGCCGTTCAGAAGGAAAGCCTGTCTTGATCTGGTGCAGAGCCTGCTGTCGGAATGACTGCGGGATATGGGATCAGCCCGGCGCCCGTGTCCTGCCCAAAAGCCTTGATCCGGATGTCGCCGCTTCCACCCGGTTGGAGGCGCGCAGGATGCGGAAGACCGCCGAGAGATGGAATTTGACCGTGCCCTCGCTCAGATCAAGCGCCCGCGCGATCGCCTTGTTGGACATGCCATTGACCAGCATTTCCAGAACCTCGCGCTGGCGCGAGGTCAGATCATCCAGAGCCCCCATCGGCTCTGACGGCTGCGTCTCCGGTTCCGGGGGCGCAAACATCTCGTTTTCCGTAATCGGCAGGTCGGGCAGGAAGCTGGGAAGATAGACGGCACCGTCGCAGATGGCCTGCAATGCGCGCGCAAGCTCCGAAACGCCAAGCCCCTTGCTGATATAGCCATGCAGCCCGATGCTGAGCGCCATCAGGATATCGCTGCGCGCCTTTGATCCGGAAACGACCGCAACCCGCACCTCGGGGAAACAGTCCCGCACGGTGCGCAAATTCTGCCAGTTGTTCATGCCCGGCATATTCAGGTCGAACAGGGCAATCTCGACATCGCTGCGATTGGACAGCGCATCCACGGCACCGTCAAAGGTTTCGGTTTCGATGACATCCGAAAAGCCCAGCCGGGCTGTCAGAAGGCTGCTGAGCGCGAGACGGAAAAACTCGTCATCGTCCGAAATCAGCGCAGCTTTCCTCAACCCCACATTCTTGACTTCCATGTTTGAGCCCACACTTTTTTGGCCAACAGAACCTGCCCATGTCGGACGCTGCGTGCCGCGGGTGCCTATTTTTTGGCTATCAGATGTAGCCCGGCAGGCAAATTGTTGCCAATCCCCGCAACGGCCTGTGTGTCCTTCTGAACACAGGTGCGGGATCTGTGCCCGGATCCGCACGGACACTGCGCCGTCGACACTGGGCGCGAAGTCCTGTTTGCTGCGGGCCGGGGCGCGGCCAGACCGCCCTCTGTCTTGCCGCGAAGGAACCGCCCATGCCGCCCATGCCCACCGAACCCGAAATCCTCGACTTTATCGGGCAGGTCGCGCGGTTCTACCCCGATGATGCGGTCGCGGCACCCGTGACGCAGCAGCGGATCTGGTATGACGCGCTCTGCCGCGCCTTTGACCGGCCTTTGCCCGAAGGGCTGGACTGGCAAGACGGGACCGAGGCGGGCGTGCCCGTCCGGCGCTATCAGCCCGCGCAGATCCGGCATGAGGCCACGGTGCTTTACCTGCATGGCGGCGGCTTCGTCGTGGGATCGCGCGACAGCCACCACGCGATCTGCGGCGAGATTGCCGCAGCGCTTGGCGTGGCGCTGATCGCGGTGGACTACCGGCTGGCGCCGGAGCATCGCTGGCCCGCCGCCTCGCAGGATGGTGCCGCCGTTCTGGGCGCGCTGCTGCGGACGGGGCGGCAGGTCGTGCTGGCGGGGGACAGCGCGGGCGGACAGCTGGCGGCGGGGCTGGCGCTGCAGCAGGATCCGGGGCGGCTGCGCGGTCTGGCGCTGGTCTATCCCGCGCTGGGGGGCGATCCGCACGGCGGCTCCTACAGCCAGATGGCGGAGGCGCCGGGGCTGAGCACGCAGGACGTGCTTTATTACCGCGACATCCTGCAGGCCCCGCCCGAGGATCCGGTGGCGCATCCGCTGCGGGCCAAGGATCTGTCCGGTCTGCCGCCCACATTTGTCTCGGCGGCGCGGTTCGATCCGCTGCGCGACGATGCGGCGGCCTTTGCGGCCCGGCTGATCGCGGCGGATGTCGCCTGCAGTTACCGCTGCGAGCCGCAGATGGTGCATGGCTGGCTGCGCGCCCGGCATATGAGCCCCGGCGCGAAGGCGGGCTTTGCCGCGCTGCTGCACGGGCTGCGCGGCCTGCTGGGCTGAACCCGTCAGCGCGCGCCGTTCCGGCGCCGCAGGGCCGAAGGCGCTTCGCCAAAGCGGCTGCGGAAGGCGCGGCTAAGCGCGGATTGCGCGGCAAAGCCGCAGCGCAGCGCCACCTCTGACAGGGGTGTGCGGCAGTCGACAACCAGCCGCCGCGCCGCCTGCAGCCGCAGTTCCAGCGCGTAATCCTTGGGGCTCATGCCGATTTCCCGCGCAAACAGCACCTGCAGGCGGCGCAGGGACAGGCCCACGGCGCGGGCGGTGGCGCTGACCGGCTCCGGCATGTCCAGACGGTCTTCCATCCGGGCGATGGCGGCAGCCACGCGCGGATCGCCGCCGCTGGGGGCGCCTGCGGCGATGGCAAGGCGCTGGCTTTCGCTGGCGGGGCGGCGGCTGAGGATGAAGGTGCCCGCCACCTCCATCGCAAGCGCGGGACCGTGGCGCGCCTCGATCAGCGCCAGCATCAGATCCTGCGCCGGGCCCGCCCCCCCGGCAGAGGCCAGCCTGCCATCGATCACGTAGCGGTCGGCGACCAGATCGACCTCGGGATGACGGGCGGCAAAATCCTCCAGATCCTCCCAGTGGGTGGTGGCGCGGCGGCCCTGCATCAGCCCCGCCGCCGCCAGAAGCCAGCTGCCGCTGTCCACCGCCACCAGCAGCCGTGCCCCCCGCGCCGCCCGGCGCAGTTCCGGCAGGATGCGCCCCCGCGCCATGTCGCGCGCGCCATAGCCCGCCAGCACGATCAGCACCTCGGGCGGGGGGCCGGACAGCGGGTCGGCGCCAGCTGCCAGCGCCGCATCGACCGGCAGGCGCACGCCGCAGGTCAGCGGCACCGGCTGGCCGTCTTCGGACAGGATGCGCCAGCGATAGGCCTGCTGCCCCAGATGCCGGTTCGCCACCCGCATCGGATCCACCACCGATCCCAGCGTCAGCAGCGCGGCATTCGGCATGACCAGCAGCCCGACCTCCAGCGGGGCAGCGGACATGGGGGGCAGGGCGGCGTGGTTTGTCATGTATGCAGCGTATTCCGTCAAGCAAAGGCTGGCAAGCCACGTATCCTTCCGCGCTGAAGCCACCGAAACCCAAGGGAGATCCCGATGCCGCTTGCCCCGAACCGGGAGGTATTCATCACCTGTGCCGTCACAGGGTCCGGTGCGACGCAGGACCGCAGCCCGCATGTGCCCCGCTCGCCCGAGCAGATCGCGACCGCCGCGATCGAGGCGGCGCAGGCCGGGGCCGCCATCGTGCATTGCCATGTGCGCGACCCCGAAAGCGGTCGCCCCTCCCGCGATCCCGCGCTTTATCGCGAGGTGACGGAGCGCATCCGCGACAGCGCCACCGATGTGGTGCTGAACCTGACCGCAGGCATGGGCGGCGATCTGGTGCTGGGCGGCACCGAGACGCCGCTGCCGCTGCGGGCCGAAGGCACCGACATGGTCGGCGCCACCGAACGCATGGTGCATGTGGCCGACTGCCTGCCGGAGATCTGCACGCTGGACTGCGGCACGATGAACTTTGCCGAAGCCGATTACGTGATGACCAACACGCCCGGAATGCTGCGGGCGATGGGGGCGATGATGACCCGGCTGGGCGTCAAGCCAGAGATCGAGGCATTTGACACCGGGCATCTGTGGTTCGCGCGCCAGCTTGTCGAGGAAGGCACGCTGGACGCGCCCGCGCTGGTGCAGCTGTGCATGGGGGTGCCGTGGGGGGCGCCCAATGACCTGAACACCTTTCTGGCCATGGTGAACAACGTGCCCGCCGACTGGCACTGGTCGGCCTTTTCGCTGGGGCGCAACCAGATGGATTACGTGGCGGCGGCGGTGCTGGCGGGCGGCAATGTCCGGGTGGGTCTGGAAGACAACCTGTGGCTGGCGCGCGGCCAGATGGCCACCAATGCCCAGCTGGTAGAACGGGCGGTGACCCTGATCGAAACGATGGGCGGCCATGTGGTGGGCCCGGCAGAGGTGCGCGCCCGGCTGGGCCTGACCAAACGCGCCCCTGCAGCAAGGTCCGCGGCATGACCGCGCCGCAGACCCGGAGCCCGCGCAAGGCCGCCATCATCGGCGGCGGCGTGATCGGCGGCGGCTGGGCCGCGCGCTTCCTGCTGAACGGCTGGGATGTGGCGGTCTTTGACCCCGATCCGCAGGCCGAACGCCGGGTGGGCGAGGTCATCGCCAATGCCCGCGCCGCCCTGCCTGCGCTCTCTGATACCGGCCTGCCGCCCGAAGGCAGGCTCAGCTTCGCCACCACCCTCGCCGAGGCGGTGACCGGGGCCGACTATGTGCAGGAAAGCGTGTCGGAACGGCTCGACCTGAAACACCGGGTTCTGGCCGAGATTCAGGCGGCCAGCGACGCGCCCATCGGCTCCTCCACCTCTGGCTTCAAACCGTCGGAACTGCAGCAGGGCGCGCGCGCCCCGGGGCGGATCTTTGTCGCGCATCCGTTCAACCCGGTCTATCTGCTGCCGCTGGTGGAACTGGTGCCCTCTGCCGCGACGCCGCCCGAAGAGGTGGCGCAGGTGCAGGCGCTGCTGCGGGACATCGGCATGTTCCCCCTGCTGGTCCGCAAGGAGATCGACGCCCATATCGGCGACCGTCTGCTGGAGGCGCTGTGGCGCGAGGCGCTGTGGCTGGTCCATGACGGCATCGCCACCACCGAAGAGATCGATGACGTGATCCGGTTCAGCTTCGGGCTCCGCTGGGCGCAGATGGGCCTGTTCGAAACCTATCGTATCGCCGGGGGCGAGGCCGGGATGCGGCATTTCATGGCGCAGTTCGGCCCGGCGCTGGCCTGGCCCTGGTCGAAGCTGACCGACACCCCGCCCTTCACCGAGGCGCTGGTGGACCGCATCGCCAGCCAGTCCGACGCGCAGTCGGGGCATCATTCGATCCGCGATCTGGAACGCATCCGCGATGACAACCTCGTGGCGTTCCTGCGCGCGCTGAAGGATCGCGACTGGGGCGCGGGGCAGATCCTGAACGCGCATGACCGGCTTCTGGCCGAAAGGGATGTGCAGGATGCGACACAACATGTCGCAAATGAGACAGAACTGGTGGTTCTTCCCAGCTGGATCGATTACAACGGCCACATGACGGAAAGCCGCTATCTTTTTGCCGGCTCGCAGACCGTGGACCAGTTTCTGGCCAGCATTGGCGCCGGGCTGGACTATGTGCGCGACGGGCACAGCTATTACACCGCCGAAACCCATCTGCGCCATCTGGCAGAGGCGCGGGCGGGCGACCGGATCACCGGGCGGGTGCAGGTGCTGGGCCATGACGACAAGCGGCTGCATCTGTGGATCTCGCTGGTCCGCCCCGGCCCGGACGGCGAGACAGAGATCGCGACGCTGGAACAGATGCTGCTGCATGTGGACATGGCGGCGGGCCGGACCTGTCCCGCCGGGGCGCCGGTGCTGGCGCAGCTGGCAGCCCGCGCCGCCTCCGATGCCGCCCGGCCCCGGCCAGCGGCGGCGGGGCGACATGTGGGGGCAGGGCGCCCGCTGCCGCAGCCCGAGGGCGCCGCATGAAGACAGTGACGGAGTTTCCGCATCCGGTTGAGGACATCCCGCATCTGTGGATCCCGCTGCCCGACGGCACGCGGCTGGCCGCCCGGCTCTGGCGGCCAGAGGGTGCGGGGCCCGAGGCGCCGGTGCCCGCGATCCTTGAATATCTGCCCTATCGGCGCCGCGACGGCACGGCGGTGCGCGACCAGCTGACCCATCCCTATCTGGCGGGCCATGGCTATGCCTGCCTGCGGGTGGACATGCGCGGCAATGGCGACAGCGACGGGCTGATGACCGATGAATACACCCCGCAGGAACAGGCCGACGCGGTCGCGGTGATCGACTGGATCACTCGGCAGCCTTGGTGCAGCGGCGCCGTCGGCATGATGGGGATCAGCTGGGGCGGCTTCAACGCGCTGCAGGTGGCAGCGCTCGCCCCGCCCGCGCTGAAGGCCATCATCACGCTCTGCTCCACCGTCGACCGCTATGCGGATGACATCCATTACAAGGGCGGCTGCATGCTGGGGGAAAACCTTGGCTGGGCGGGAACGATGTGGTCCTTCTCCTCGCGCCCGCCCGATCCCGCGATCCGCGACGACTGGCGCGAGGTCTGGCTGCAGCGGCTGGAACAGGAGCCCTTCCTTGCCCTGCCATGGATGCAGCACCAGCGCCGCGACGCCTACTGGAAACACGGCTCGGTCTGCGAGGATTTCAGCGCCATCCGCGCCGCCGTGCTGGCAGTGGGCGGCTGGGGCGACAGCTACAAGAACGCGGTGCCGCAGCTGGTCGCCAATATCGACGCGCCGGTGCGCGGCATCGTCGGGCCGTGGATTCACAAATACCCGCATTTCGCCGCCCCCGAGCCGCGCATCGGCTTCCTGCAGGAGGCGCTGCGCTGGTGGGACCGGCATCTCAAGGGGCAGGATGCCGATGGTGCGGACGACCCCGCCTATGCCGCCTATCTGATCCATGGCGACCGTCCGGCGACATGGTATCGCCACCGCCCGGGGCACTGGATCACCGCCCCGGACTGGCCCGCGCCGGATCTGCGCCATGACACTCTGGCGCTTGGCCTGACCCCGCAGGGCCATGGCACGCTGACCCTTGGGCAAGACGCCCCCGAGGCCTTCGCCTGCCAGCTCAGCAGCCCCGAGGATTGCGGGCTCGACAGCGGTGAATTCTGCGCGATCTTCCTTGGCCCCGAAATGCCCGGCGACCAGCGCCGGGATGACGCGCTGTCGGCCTGTTTCGACACCGGACCGCTGCCGCAGACCGACATTTTCGGCGCCCCGGTGCTGCGGCTGCGGCTGAAAAGCGACCGCCCCGTCGCGCATGTGGCGGTGCGGCTCAACCATCTGCACCCCGATGGCGCCTCGACCCGGATCAGCTGGGGCGTGCTGAACCTCTGCCACCGCAACGGGCATGAGGCGCCCGAACCGCTGTTGCCCGGCGAGGAGGTGGAGGTGACGGTGCCGCTGGACCATATCGCGTGGCGCCTGCCCGAGGGGCACCGGCTGCGGGTCGCGGTGTCCAGCAGCTATTTCCCGATGATCTGGCCCTCGCCGGAACGGGTGACGCTGGTGCTGACCGGCGGCGAGCTTGACCTGCCATGCCACCCCGGCGGCGGCAGCGAAGACCAGATCACCTTCCCGGAGGCCGAAGCCGCAGAACCCCTCGCGCTCGAGGTGCTGCGCCCCGAGGCGCATGTGCGCAGCACCGCCATCGACCGGCAGAGCGGGCTGGTCACGCTGGTGATCGAGGATGATTTTGGCGAGGCGCGCGACCCGGGGCATGGCCTGATCTCCGGATCGGTGCTGCGCGAACGCTGGCAGATCCATCCCGACGATCCGGGTTCTGCCCGCGCCGAAACGCACTGGACGCAGGTGGTGGCGCGCGACGGGCTGCGGCTGCGGACCGAGGCGCACACCGCGCTCTGGTCCGATGCCGGGCATTTTTACCTCAGCGGCCGTCTGGAAGCGTGGGAGAATGACCGCCTGATCCATGCCCGCGATGTCAGCCACAGCGTGCCGAGGGACCATCTGTGACAAAAACCGCGGCGCTGGCCATCATCGGAGAAGGATCCGCCCTCCGGCAAGGACGCGGGCTCAAGCAGGAGATTGATTACGTCTGAAGACAATGCCTAACTGACCGCAATCAACAAGGTGTCCGGCCCATGAGCTGGTGCACCAAATATAACGGGGAAGCCGAAAATGAACAAAGAACTGAATTACCTCCTGTCGCGCACCGTGCAGGGCAGCCTCAGCCGCCGTCACTTTCTGGGCCGGGCGGCAGCGCTTGGCCTGACCTCCGCCGCCGCCAGCACCCTGTTGGCCACCGGCGTGCGCGCGCAGGGCCCGCAAAAGGGCGGCACGCTGAAGATCGGGATGCAGGGCGGCGGCTCCACCGACAGCCTTGATCCGGCGCTGGCCGCCAATCAGGTGACCTTCCAGCTGCTGCGGATGTTCGGCGAGCCGCTGGTGGAGCTTCACCCCTCCGGCGAAGGGCTGGAGATGCGTCTGGCCGAGGCGGTGGACAGCACCCCCGATGCCAAGGTCTGGACCTTCCGCATCCGCAAGGGCGTGACCTTCCATGACGGCACGCCGCTGACCCCGGAGGATGTGCTGGCCACGCTGCGCCGCCATTCCGACGAAAGCTCGCAGTCCGGCGCGCTTGGCGTGATGACCGGCATCGAGGAGATGGCGGTGGATGGCGACAATGTCGTGGTCTCGCTGGCCACGCCCAATGCCGACCTGCCTTATCTGATGGCCGACTATCACCTGCTGATCCAGCCCAAGGGCGGCACCGAAGCCCCGGCGGCAGGGGTCGGCACCGGCGCCTATCGCGTCGTGAACTTCGAGCCGGGCGTGCGCGCCGTGTTCGAGAAGTTCCCCGATTACTGGGACGAAAGCCAAGGCCATTTCGATTCCGTCGAGATCCTCGTGGTCAACGACAACACCGCGCGCACCTCGGCGCTGCAGTCGGGGCAGGTGCATCTTATCAACCGCATCGACCCCAAGGTGGCAGGCCTGATGGGCCGCGCGCCCAATGTCCAGATCACCAACGTGTCGGGCCGCGGGCATTACGTGTTCATCATGCACTGCAACACCGCGCCCTTTGACAATGCCGATCTGCGCATGGCGCTGAAACTGGCGGTGGACCGGCAGGATCTGGTGGACAAGATCCTGATGGGCTACGGCTCTGTCGGCAACGATTTCCCGATCAACGCGGCCTATCCCTTCTTCGATGACAGCATTCCGCAGCGGGAATACGACCCCGAACAGGCGGCCTTCCATTACAAGAAGTCGGGTCATGACGGCTCTCCCATCGTGATGAGCTGCTCTGACGTGGCCTTTGCCGGCGCCATGGACGCGGCGGCGCTGTTCCAGCAGTCGGCGCAGGCGGCGGGCATCCCGCTGCAGATCCAGCGCGAACCGGGCGATGGCTACTGGTCGGATGTCTGGAACGCCAAGCCGTTCTGCGCCTCTTACTGGGGCGGACGTCCGGTACAGGACCAGATGTATTCCACCGCCTATTCCTCGACCGCGGACTGGAACGACACCCGCTTCGAGAATGCCGAATTCGACAGCCTGCTGGTCGAGGCGCGCGGCGAGCTGGACGAAACCCGCCGCCGCGAGATGTATTCGCGCATGGCCTATCTGGTGCGGGACGAAGGCGGGCTGATCCTGCCGATGTTCAACGACTTCATCTCGGCCAATGCCAGCGAACTGCAGGGCTGGATCGACGATCCGAACCAGGACCTGATGAACGGCTACGCGCCGCACAAGTGCTGGTTCGCCTGAGGCTGACCGGGTGCAGAACGGGTTTCTTCTGAAACTGGTGGTCCAGCGCATCGCGTTGGGCTGCCTGTTGTTGCTCGCGGCATCGGGGCTGATCTTTGTCGGCACCCAGATGCTGCCCGGCGACGTGGCGCAATCGATCCTGGGGCAGTCGGCGACGCCCCAGGCACTGGCCAACCTGCGGGCAGAGCTGGGGCTGGATCAGCCTCCGCTTACCCGCTATCTCGACTGGCTCGGAAACGCCCTGCAGGGCGATCTGGGCCACGCGCTCAGCAACGGGCAGGACATCGCGCGTTCCATCGCGGGCCGTCTGGGCAACACGCTGTTTCTGGCGGGAACTGCGGCGGCGATCGCCGTGCCGCTGGCGCTGGCCCTCGGCCTGCTGGCCGTGCGCTTTCAGGGGCGCTGGCCGGACCGGCTGATTTCCGGGGTGACGCTGGCCACCATTTCCGTGCCGGAATTCCTGCTGGGGTATCTCGCCATGTTCGCGCTGGCGGTGCAGTTCCGGGTGTTTCCCTCGGTCTCCTCCATCCATGACGGCATGAGCCTTGGCCAGCAGTTTCAGGCCATCGCCCTGCCGGTGCTGGTCATGGTGCTGGTGGTGCTGGGCCACATGATGCGGATGACGCGGGCCGCCATCCTCAACGTCATGCAATCCGCCTATATCGAGACGGCAGAGCTGAAGGGCCTGCGGCGTTTCACCATCATCGCGCGGCACGCGCTGCCGAATGCGGTGGCGCCCATCGTCAACGTCATCATGCTGAACCTCGCCTATCTCGTGGTGGGGGTCGTGGTGGTCGAGGTGGTGTTCGTCTATCCCGGCATGGGGCAGTATCTGGTCGATCACGTGGCCAAGCGCGATGTGCCGGTGGTGCAGGCCTGCGGGCTGATCTTTGCCGCCGTCTATATCGGGCTCAACATGATTGCCGATCTGGTGGCGATCCTTGCCAATCCGCGACTGAGGCACCCAAGATGAGCCGCATTCCTCTTTCGGCCCTGATCGGGCTTGTCATCACCGGAGCCTTTTTCGGCGCGGCGCTGCTGGCGCCGTGGATCGCCCCCTATGGCATGGCCGAGGTGGCGGGCGGCGTCTGGGATCCGTCCTCGCCCGAACACTGGCTGGGCACCGACAGCATCGGGCGCGATCTGCTGTCGCGCATGATCTGGGGCGGGCGCATCACGATCTTCGTGGCGCTGGCGGCAACGCTGGTGGCCTTTGCCACCGGGGTCTTCCTTGGCTTTCTGGCGGCGGTCTCGGGGGGCTGGGTGGATCAGGCGCTGTCGCGTCTGGTCGACCTGCTGATGTCGATCCCGGCGCTGATCATGGCGCTGGTCATCCTGTCGGTGATGCCGGTGACCCTGCCGGTGCTGATCGCGGTCATGGGCCTGATCGAGGCGACGCGGGTCTTCCGCCTGTCGCGGGCCGTCGCCGCCGATATCGAGGTCATGGATTACGTCGAGGCGGCGCGCCTGCGCGGCGAGGGCATGGTCTGGGTGATCTTCCGCGAAATCCTGCCCAACGCCCTGTCGCCACTGGTGGCGGAGGCGGGGCTGCGGTTCATCTTCATGGTGCTCTTCATCTCCACGCTCTCGTTCCTCGGGCTTGGCGTGCAGCCGCCGCTGGCGGACTGGGGCGGCATCGTGCGCGAAAACAAGGACGGCATCGTTTATGGCGTGCCCGCCGCGCTGTTTCCCGCCGTGGCGGTCGCGGCGCTGGCCATCTCGGTCAATCTGGTCGCCGACTGGATCCTGACCCGAACCTCCAGCCTGAAGGGGGGCCGCGGATGAGCGCGCTTCTGGAAATCGACGATCTGCGGATCGAGGCCACCTCCTACCCGCCCGGGGAAAAGCCGCGCGACGTGACCATCGTCGACGGCGTGTCGCTGCGGCTGGAACGGGGCCGGGTGATGGGGCTGATCGGGGAATCCGGCGCGGGCAAGTCTACCATCGGCCTGTCGGCCATGGCCTACGGGCGCGGCGGCGTGCGGATCACCGGCGGGGCGGTGCGCCTCAACGGCACCGACATCCTGTCCGGCGGCGCGCGCGGGCTGCGGCGGCTGCGCGGCAAGGCGGTGACCTATGTGGCGCAGTCGGCGGCGGCGGCCTTCAACCCCGCGCGGCGGCTGATGGAGCAGGTGATCGAGACGACGCTGGCGCAGGGCATATCCCGCAGCGAGGCCGAGGCGCGCGCCGTCACGCTGTTCGCCCGGCTGGGCCTGCCCGATCCCGACACCATCGGCAGCCGTTATCCGCATCAGGTGTCCGGCGGACAGCTGCAGCGGGTGATGACCGCCATGGCGCTGTGCCCCGGGCCGGAACTGGTGATCTTCGACGAACCCACCACCGCGCTCGACGTCACCACCCAGATCGAGGTTCTGGCCGCCATCAAGGAGGCGATCCGCGATACCGGGGTCGCGGCGCTTTACATCACCCATGATCTTGCGGTGGTGGCGCAGGTGGCCGATGACATCATGGTGCTGCGCCATGGCAAGATGGTGGAATGCGGCGCCACGGCGCAGATCATCGGCGCCCCGCGCGAAGACTACACCCGCGCGCTGGTTTCCGTCCGGCAGGTGACCCATCCCGAAAAATCCGCAGCGGCGGATCCGCTGCTGCGGATCGAGGCGGTGACCGCGCGCTATCGCGGGCTTGCCCTCGACGTGCTGAAGGACATCACGCTGGATCTGGCGCCCGGGCGCACGCTGGCCGTGGTGGGGGAAAGCGGCTCTGGCAAATCCACGCTGGCGCGGGTGATCACCGGGCTGCTGCCGCCCGCCGCAGGCCGCGTCCGCTTTGACGGGCGCGACCTGTCACCCGCTCTGTCGGGGCGCAGCAAGAATGACCTGCGCGAATTGCAGATGATCTACCAGATGGCCGACACCGCGATGAACCCGCGCCAGACCGTCGCCACCATCATCGGGCGCCCGCTGGAATTCTATTTCGGCCTGCGCGGCGCCGAACGGGACCGCCGTGTGGCGGAGCTGCTGGACGAGATCGAGCTGGGCAAGGGCTTTTCGGACCGCTACCCGGCGGAGCTGTCGGGCGGGCAGAAACAGCGCGTCTGCATCGCCCGGGCGCTGGCCGCCCGGCCCCGGCTGATCATCTGCGACGAGGTCACCTCGGCGCTGGATCCGCTGGTGGCGGACGGCATCCTGCGGCTGTTGCAGCGGCTGCAGCAGGAAGAGGGTGTGGCCTATCTGTTCATCACCCATGACATCGCCACCGTCCGCGCCATCGCCGACGAGATCGCGGTGATGCATCGCGGCAGGGTGGTGCGGCAGGGCCCCAAGGCGCAGGTGCTGTCGCCGCCCTTCGATGACTATACCGAGCTTCTGCTCGCCTCGGTGCCCGAGATGCGCGAGGGCTGGCTGGAAGAGGTCATCGCCACCCGCAAGGCGGCCACGCCAGAGGGCACGCGCCCCTGACAGGGCCCCCGGCGGCGCGCCGGGGGCTCCAATGCCCTAAGACCTGCTTAAGGTTTGCCCCGCATTCGGCGCAGCATGATGATGCTTCGCTCCTTTCGTGCCGCCATGGTGGCCCTTCTGATGCTCGGGGCCGCTTCGGCTTCGGCACAGGTCTCCTCCGATCCGCTTCCCGCCGAGGAGGCCTTCGCGCTGTCCACCGACAGGGGGGAGGGGGGCCTTACGCTGTCATGGCAGATCGCGGAGGGATATTACCTCTATCGCGACCGTCTCGGCGCCACGGCGCCCGATGGCACCAGCCTGCCGCTGCAGACCCCGCCGGGCGAGATGAAGGACGATCCCAATTTTGGCGCGGTGGAGGTCTATCACGACGCGGTCACCGCCCGGATCCCCGCACCGCAGGGGCCGGTCACCGTGACATGGCAGGGCTGCAAGGAGGACAGCATCTGCTACCCCCCGCAGACCCGCGTGATCGAGATTGACGGCGCGACAGCCGCCCCGCAGGCGCCCGGCAGCAGCGGCATCGCCGGCTTTCAGCCGGCAGAGCGCGCGGCCTCGGCCAGCGGCACCCCCACGCTGACGCTGGCCGACGACCCCGGCCTGCTGGACGGGCTGTCGGCGCGGGGCGGGGCGGCGCTTGTGGTGGCGGGGTTCCTTGGCCTTGGTCTGCTGCTGGCCTTTACGCCGTGCGTCTTTCCGATGTTTCCCATCGTCGCGGGCATGGTCATGGGGCAGCAACAGCCCCCGACGCTGCGCCGGGGGCTGCTGCTGTCGGGCAGCTATGTGCTGGCCATGGCCACGGCCTTTGCCGGGCTAGGCGTCGTGGCGGCATGGTCGGGGCAGAACCTGCAGGTCGCGCTGCAATCCCCGGCAGCCATCGCGGTGGCGGCCTCGGTCTTCGTGCTGCTGGCCCTTTCGATGTTCGGCGTCTTCACCCTGCAGATGCCCCGTGCGCTGGCCGCGCGGCTGGAACGGGTGGAGGGGCGGCGCGGCTCCGTCGGGGGTGCGGCACTGCTGGGAGTCACCTCCGCGCTCATCGTCGGGCCCTGTGTCACGGCACCGCTCGCGGGCGCGCTGCTTTACATCGCGCAGACCGGGGATGTGGTGCTTGGGGCGGCGGCGCTTTTTGCGCTGGGTCTGGGGCAGGGCCTGCCGCTTCTGGCCATCGGCGCCTTCGGCCCGCGCGTGCTGCCCCGGTCCGGCCCGTGGATGGACGGCGCAAAATGGCTCTTTGGCGTGCTGTTCCTTGGCTTCGCGATCTGGCTCGCCGGGCGGGTGCTGCCCGGGCCGGTGACGCTGGCGCTGTGGTCGGCGCTGCTGATCGGCGCGGGCGTCATTCTGGCTCAGGCCCCGCGCGACGGCAGGGCAGCCCGGCTGGGCAGCGCCGCAGGCGTGATCCTGATCTTTGCCGGGGCGCTGCAGGGCGTGGGGGCTGCCCTGGGCGGCGATGATCCGGCCCGCCCGCTTGCGCTCCTTGCCGGGGGTGCCCCTGCTCCTGCCAAGGACGCCACCTTCGCCACGGTGCGCACGCAGGCCGCACTGGAGGCGGCCTTGACCGGAAGCGACGGCCCGGCGCTGGCTTATGTGACCGCCGACTGGTGCACCACCTGCCGCAGCATCGAACGCGGCCCTCTGGCCGATCCGCAGGTTCAAGCCGCGCTTGGCGGTCTGGCGCGGATCAAGGTCGACGTGACCGAGTTTGGCCCCGAAAGCCAGAGCCTGCTTGATCTTCTGGGCGCCGCCGGGCCGCCGACCATGGTGTTTCTGGACGCGACCGCAACAGAGGCCCCGGGCAGCCGGATCGTGGGCGATACCGACAGCGCCGCGATGCTGCGGTCGCTCCGGCTGGTGGCGCGATGACCGGGCTGCAGATCGGGCCCTTCGCCTTCGCCACCGACCGGCTTGCCTTCCTTGCAGGCGCGATGGTGTTCTTCCTTGGAATCCACCTGCTCAGCCGTCGCCAGTTCCGCCGCGCGCAGACCCGGGACTGGGCCCTGCCTGCCGCCGGGACATGGCTGCTGACGGCCCGGGCCGGATATGTGATCCAGCACTGGGAGGTGTTTTCGGCGCATCCCTTCGACATGCTGAAGCTGTGGCAGGGCGGCATCTCGGCGGGGGCCGGGTTTGCGGGGCTTGCCGCGATCGCGGCTCTGGCCTTGCTCCGTCAGCCGCGGGCCGTGGCACCGCTGCTCGGCGCGGCGCTTGCCGGGGGGCTGGCCAGCCAGATGGTGCTGCAGATGTCCCGCGACGATGACCGCCCCCGCCTGCCCGCCACGACCTATGCCACGCTGCAGGGCGCGCCGGTCCGGCTGGACGACCGCAGCGGCCAGCCGCTTGTGCTCAACCTCTGGGCCAGCTGGTGCCCACCCTGCCGCCGCGAGATGCCGATGATGATGGAGGTCGCGGAAACGCTGGAAGGGGCCGAGATGATCTTTGCCAATCAGGGCGAGACGCAGGCGCAGGTCGCCGGATTTCTTGACACGCTGAACCTCGGCGCGGGGCCTGTCTCGCTTGACCCCACCTCCAGCCTGATGCGCCGTTTCGAGGCGCTTGGCCTGCCCGCAACGCTGTTTTTCGACGCATCCGGCACTCTCACAGACATGCATTTCGGCGAGATTTCCCGCGCCGAACTGATGTCGCAGATCGCGACGCTTCGCGACACCGCCCCGTGACCTCATGGCGCGGGGCCCTTCCAGACTTCCAGACAGGAGAGTTTCCATGACACTGACACGACGCAGCCTTCTTGCCAGCGGCGGCAACCTGATGCTCGGCACCGGGGCGCTGGCGCTCTGGCCCGGGGCGGGGCAGGCGCAGGGCCTGACGGTCGAGGCCGTGCTTTATGATCCCGATGCCCCGGTGCAGGGCAATCCCGAAGGGGATGTGACCGTGGTCGAATATTTCGACTACCAGTGCCCGTTCTGCAAACGCATGCATCCGATCCTCGAAGAGGTGGTGGCCGCAGACGGCAACGTGCGGCTGGTGATGAAGGACTGGCCGATCTTCGGCGCGCCCTCGGTTCTGGCCAGCCAGCTGGCGCTTGGCGCGGTGTCGCTTGGCGCCTATGAGGAGGTGAGCGCGGCGCTGATGGCGACAGAGGCCCGGCTGAGCCATGCCGAGGTGGAGGCCCGCGTGGCCGAGGCCGTCCCCGTGGCGGAAGCGATGCAGGCCTATCGCGCCGACCGCGACCGCTGGGATGCGCTGCTCGCGCGCAACGATGCGCAGGCCGTGGCGCTTGGCTTTCGCGGCACTCCGGCCTTTGCCATCGAGACCACGCTGTTCAGCGGCGCGCTGGACCGGCAGACGCTGGAGGAGGCCATCGCCGAGGCCCGCGCCAAGGCCTGATCGCCGCCGGGGCGGCCGCGTATCCTTCACAGGGGGCGCGGCCCGCCTGACCTAGTCCAGCAGCCGCGAGAGCAGGTCGCGCGGGCTCGTGCCCCGGGCCGGGCGTTCGGGGTCAAGCAGCTCGTTCTCGCTCAGCACCTCTTCTTCCACCTGCGTCAGTTCCGGGGGGGTGAACGGCACCAGCGTCCGCCCCTCGCCGCGCAGCGCCTCGACCGCCGCGATCAGGCCGCCCTCGCGCTCCAGCGCCGCCGCAACCTCCTCCGCCGTCACGTCCAGATGTTCGGCCAGAAGATCGTTGCGCAGCCGGGTGATGCGGGACCGCAGCCCGGCATCTTCCGGCACCTCGGGACGGGCCTCCACGCTCATGTCGCATTCGGTGTCCATGCCCATGGAGCGGTTGTTGAGGTTCGACGACCCCACCCGCAGCAGAAGGTCATCCATCACCACGATCTTGGCATGGACATAGATCGGCGTGCCCTCCTGCGCGACCGGCGTGTAAAGCCGGAAGCGGCCATGCGCATCCGCCTTGCGGATCAGATCCAGCAGCCGGGCGCGCGACGATCCCATGACCTCTTCTTCCAGCCAGCCATCCGATGTCTCGGGGTTGACGATGACAAATTCCGGGCCCTCCGGCTCGCGCAGCCGCGCCGCCATCGCCTCGGCGATCCGGCGGGAGGCGAAATACTGGCTTTCGATATAGACGCAGCGCTCTGCCGCCGCGATGACCGCCAGATACAGCGCCTCGATCTCATGCACCGCCGGGCGCCCGTCATAGGCGGGTGCTGTCCGCGAGATCGCGATCCTGACATCTTCGAATGTCGCGGGCAGACCGTCTGGCCAGCAGGAGGGCAGATCCGGCGGCGGCGGCTCCAGATCGTCGCCGGTGGCGCGCTTCCAGCGCTCGCGCGCCAGATCCCCCAGCGCGCGGGCCGCCTCGCCCTCCACCGCCATGGTGGCGTCGTGCCATGGGTCATAGGGCTTTCCGGTGGTCGGGGCCTTGCGCAGCGGATGCGCATCCAGATGGTCGCGCGTGTCCCACCGGCCGGTCGTGGTGTCGATCCCGCCGCAGAAGGCCAGCCGGTCGTCGATCACCACGATCTTCTGGTGATGGGTCGCCCCCACCGGATGGGCGTGATCCAGCTTCAGGTTGATGCGGCGGCCCGCGACCCAATGCGCGATCCGGAACATCGTCGTGCCCCGCCCCAGCGCCTGAACCATGCCCATATCCCATTCAAGCATATAGATGTTCAGGTCGGGAGTCTGCCGCACCGTCCAGTTGAGGAAGGATCCAAGCCGCGTCGGCACGCGCTCTCCATCCGCATCGGGCAGCAGAGAAATCCGGGTGTCGAACTCCCAGCCGATCATGATGACGCTGTGACGCGCCTGCTGCAGCGCCGTATGCAGCGCCGCAAAATAGGGTTCCGCATCAACGATGACCGCCAGCCGGTCCACCTGCGCGAACCGCCAGCAGGTTTCGCCCGGGCGCAGCACGGCACGCTCCTCGGGCGGGGAGGCGGGATCAGTCTGATCCATCAGTCCGCACTGTCCAAAATGTCTGCTCCAGAATATGCGCTTCTTCTTGGGAAAAATATCCCGGGGGAAGCCGCCGCAGGCGGCTGGGGGCAGAGCCCCCTTCCGGTCGTGCCAGCTTCCGCCGATCCCGTTGCCGGGCGATCCATCCTCGACCTCACGTCTTTTGCCACCGCGCCTGACGTCAGATCGCCAGCGCGCCCTGCCACAAACCTAGCATGACTTGCGCAAAATCCAGAGCCGCAGATCGCCCGCCGCCACGGCGGCGGGCCCTGCCGCCACGCGGATGGCCCGCCGTGGCGGCAAAGTTACAGGATCGCGCTCAGAAGATCAGCGCAAACAGCCCGATCACCACGAGCAGGCCGATGATGAAGATGATGCCGACGGCACCGCCAAGAAACTTGAACATGTCACTTCTTCCCGCTTACCGCGTCTTTGGCCTTGCCAAAGGCCTGCTGCGCCTTGCCTTCGGCCTGATCGGCCTTGCCGCTCCGTTCGGTGTCCTTGTCGCCGGTGGCCTTGCCCAATGTCTCCTTCGCGGAGCCCTTGAGATCCTTGGCCTTGCCTTTGTCCTGATCGTTGCTCATGGGGTGGTCCTTTCGGTTGCCTTCCCCACACAACCGCCCGGACCGCGATCTGTTCCAAGACGCGGCCCTGACCAGAGGTCACGCCCGCCCGGGCAGATCCGGGAGACGGGGCAGGGGCGCGGGGGCCGGTCTCACCAGCCGCCGAAACGCGGCCAGACGTGCAGCGCCTCCGGTCCCTCCGCCAGAACGTGATAGCACGGGTGCTGGGCCGCCGTCGCGCAGGCATGATTGGGCAGGATGCGCAGCCGCGTGCCCAAGGCAAGATCGGGCATCACCCCCGCCGCGCCCGGGCGCAGGGCCACGATGCCATGCTCCTGATTGGTGCTGGCCACGATCAGATCCGGCAGCACCCGCCCTTCGGCATCGCAGACCAGCCCATAGCCCTGATCGACCGCCTGCGCCGCAGTGCCCCGGTCGCGCGACAGCGCCATCCAGCCCGCGTCGATCATCACCCAGCCCTTGGCCTTCTGATGGCCGATCACCGTGGTCAGCACGCTGAGCGCGATATCCTCCACTGCGCAGACCTCGATCCCCGCCATCACCAGATCGAAGAACATATAGACCCCCGCCCGCATCTCGGTGACGCCCGCA
The DNA here is from genome assembly GCF_035481585.1 of Salipiger marinus. Classification (NCBI taxonomy): domain Bacteria; kingdom Pseudomonadati; phylum Pseudomonadota; class Alphaproteobacteria; order Rhodobacterales; family Roseobacteraceae; genus Salipiger; species Salipiger marinus. The sequence goes on from NZ_JAYKSL010000007.1 coordinate 65,168, forward strand.
AGATCGCGCGCGGCATGGGCGGTGGGGGTGGACCCGACACTGACCACCGGGCAGGGCAGGCCCGCCCCGCGCAGCACGCCTGCGGCGGCAACGGCGGCGGCACGCTCGGTTTCGGCAAAGGCGCTGTGCGCCGCCTCTCCGCGCACGCCGTAGCTTTCGCCCGCATGGGTCATCACCCCGCGCAGCTGGGTGCCCAGCAGATGCCCGACCTCCAGCAAGGCCGGATCCCCCGGCGCAAGGCCGCCGCGATGGCCGTCGCTGTCGATCTCGATCAGCGCGGGCACGCCTGCCTCGGCCACGGCCCGCGCCTGTCCGGCACTGTCGAGGATCACCGTCACGTCGCAGCCCTTGGCCGCAAGCGCCTGCACGCGCGGCAGCTTGTCCGGGGCGATGCCCACGGCATAAAGGATGTCGCGATAGCCCGCGCCGTGAAACGCCTCCGCCTCGGCAAGGGTGGAAACGGTGATCGGACCGAAGGCGCCGCCGGTCACCCGATGCGCGATCTCAAAGGATTTGGCGGTCTTCATATGCGGGCGCAGGGCAACGCCGAGCCCGTCCATGCGCCCCGCAAGCCGCGCGATGTTGCGCATCATGCGCCCCTCGTCAAGCAGCAGGGCCGGGGTGGTCAGGTCACGCAAGGTGGTGGCGTCGGTCATGGGTCTCTCCTCGTGGCACGCGCCCGGTCTAGCACGGCACCGCCTTCAGTGCCCATTCACCCTTGGGCAATCTTGGATTAAGCTTAGGCTTAATGTTCGACCTCGCCGATCTGCGCTTTCTTGTCAGCCTTGCCGGCGCGTCCAGCCTTGCCGGGGCGGCGCGCGGGCTGAACGTGTCCCCGCCCGCCGTGTCGCAGCGTCTGGCCCAGATCGAGGCGCGGCTGCATCTGCGGCTGGTCGATCGCGGGCGCGGCCCGCTGCGCCTGACGGCGGAGGGCGCGCATCTGGTGGCGCGCGCCCGCGAGATCCTTGCCGAGATCGAGACGCTGTCAGACGAGATGACGTCGCGCGCGGGCCGGATCGAAGGGCCGCTCAACGTCATCGCGCCTTTCGGCTACGGGCGCCTGCATGTCGCGCCGGTGCTGATGCGCTTTGCGGCGGAACATCCCGCCCTGCGCTGCGACCTGAGGCTTAGCGAGGATCCCTTGGGCGCGATGCGGACCGGTCTCTGGGACGTGCTGGTGCATGTCGGGCGGCTGCCCGATCTGGGGATCACCCAGCGGGTGCTGGCGCCGAACCGGCGCTTTCTGGTGGCGGCCCCCGGCTATCTGGACCGGCACGGCAGGCCGGAGCAGCCGGAGGAGATCGCGGCGCATCGGGTTGGCGTGATCCGCGAGGACCGGGCGGATGCAAGCCTGTGGCGGCTGACACGCAGCGACGGGCGCGAAACCCGACTGCGCCTCCGCCCGGACTTTGCCTGCAACGATGGCGAGGTGCTGCGGATCTGGGCGCTGGAGGGGCATGGCCTCATCGAACGCTCGGAATGGAGCGTGGCACCCGACCTTGCGGCGGGCCGCCTGATCCGCCTGCTGCCGGACTGGGCGCTGCCCGATGCCGATGTCGTGGCGCTGCTCCATCCCCGCGCCGTCCGCGCCACCCGCATCGACGCCTTTCTTGACCGGCTGGCCCGCGACTGCGGGCCGAGCACCTAGCGGCGGATCGGGGTCAGAGCGGCGGACTGGCCGGACCCTGCGGGCGGCGATGCGCCAGCTGTTCGCGGTGGATGAGATAAAGCCCCGAGGCCACGATCAGCGCGATCCCCGCCCAGACCATGGGGGCCGGGAAATCCCCGAAGACCAGCCAGCCCAGCAGGGTGGCCGAGGCAAGCTCCACATATCCCAGCGGCGCGATCAGGGCCGAAGGCGCCAGCCGCAGCGCATAGGTCAGGAAGATATGCGCCAGCGTCGCCGCCATCCCCATGCCGCCCAGATAAAGCCATGCCGCACCTTCCGGCCAGACCGCGCCGCCGCCCAGACTGTCAGGCAGGATCCACAGGAAGGGCAGGCCGATCACCACGGCGGCCATGGCCGTGGTGGCCTGCTGCGCCACCGGGGCAAGGCTGCGCAGCTGGCGCGTGACCAGCATGTATCCGGCAAAGGACACCGCCGTGACCAGCGGCAGCACCGCGGCGATGCCATAGGTGGCAAGGCCGGGCTGCACCACCAGCAGCGCCCCGGCAAACCCCACGACAGAGGCGAGAATGCGCCGCGGCCCCACGCTTTCCGACAGCAGCGCCCAGCCCAGAAACATCAGGATGAAGGGCTCGATCTGCGCGATGGCCAGCGCATCGGCGATCGGCATGCGCACCATGGCGCCGACAAAGCCGATGGTGGCGATCAGCGACAGCGCCGCGCGGGCCACGGTCAGCAGCAGTTCGCGCCGCGTCAGGCGCAGGCGGATGCGCAGCACCAGCGCCAAGGCCAGCATCAGCACGCCCTGCACCACAAAGCGCGCCACGGTGATTTCCGCCACGGGCAGGCTGCGCGTCGCGAGCTTGGAGCCGACGTCGATCAGCGGCGCCGTGGCGCAGAAGCCCAGCATCAGCAGCGCCCCCAGCAGGGGGCGGTCGGGCTGGGGCGCGGCCAAGGGCGCCGCGAGAGGAGCGGTTTGCGGTTTCATGCCCAGCCCATGCGAGGCGCGGAGCGATTTGGCAAGAGGCCTCCGCGCGGGACAGCGCCGCAGGCCGCGATTTTCCTGACCGTCCCACGGCGGAGCCGCGCGGGGCGGTCAGGCGGCGGTCCAGTAGGCGGCGGAGACGAACTCCGTCTTGCCCAGCCCCTGCCGGGGCAGCCATGCCCGGGCCTGAACGGCCTGCGCCTGTTCTCCGGCAAAGACCACGTAGCGGTCGGCATCTGGCCATGCCAGCGTGGCAAGCCGGTCAAGCGGGCTGTCCCCGCACTGGCCCCGCAGCACCCAGTCCAGCCTGACCCCCGCCGGATGGGGGATGTCCTGCCGGTCGGCAGGGTCGGGCACGAACAGCACCGCATGGCCGCGCGTGGCCGGGGGCAGGGCGGCAAGGATCCGCGCCATCACCGGCAGCGCGGTTTCGTCCCCCACCAGCCCGACCCAGCCACGCGCGGGCGGCAGGCCGCCGCCGCCGGGGCCGGTCAGCGCCACCTCCGCGCCGGGGGTCAGGCGGTCGCACCATGCGGTGATCCGCCCGCCGTCATGGCGGAACACGTCAAAGCTCAACTCTGCCCCGCTTTCGGTCCCGGTGAGGCTGCGGCAGGTATAGACCGGGCGATGCCACGCCTTGGCGCCGCCCGGCCAGTGCAGCGCACCGCCCGCATCGACCTGCGGCCAGCCCGCCCCTTCGGGGCCGAGCAGCAGGCGGAAATGCAGCCCGCCGCTTGCGAAGCGCGCCAGATCCGGCCCCGCCACCGTCACGCGGCTGTAGCTGGGCGACAGGCGCGTGACCGAGACCACCCGCGCCCGCGACAGGTTGCCCGGGCGCGGCGCGGTCAGATCCTGCGGCGGCACGGGGGCGGCTTCGGGAAATGTGGCGCGAAACATGGATCCTCCCGGCGCTGGGTCAGAACTGCTTGGTCACGGCGACGGAGATCTCGCGCCCGCTGCCATAGGAACAGACGAAGAGATCGCGACAGGCGGTGACATGGCGCTTGTCGCCGACATTGGTGACGCCCAGCCGGGCCTCGTAGCCATCGCCGAATTCATAGGCGGCGGTCATGTCCACCAGCAGGAAATCGTCCACCTTCCGCGAGTTGTCCGCGTTGGCGTAGCTTTCCCCGGTATAGCGCAGCCCGGCGCCAAGGCTCAGCCCGTTGCCGAAATCATAGGTGCCCGCCAAGGCCGCCTGAAAATCGGGGGCCAGCGTCGGGGACTTGCCGACCAGATCTTCGTTGCTGTCCTCGCGGATCTCCAGATCGGTCCATGTCGCCTGACCGCGCAGGCTGAAGCCGTTGTCGAAGGCATAGCCGCCCTCGATCTCCACCCCGGTGGAGCGCACCTCGCCCAGCTGGTCGTAATTCGGGTGCGTGCCGGTCTGGTAGTTGTTTCGGTCGATCTGGAAAGCGGCGGCAGCAAGGTGGAAGCGCCCGCCTTCGGGGGCCCATTTCACCCCCACCTCCCACTGGTCGCCGCTTTCCGGTTCGGTGATGCCGTCGGCGGGGGCAACGATGATCGGATTGAAGAAGGTCGAATAGGTCAGATAGGGCGTCACACCATTGGCAAACTCATAGGCGAGGGCGGCGCGGCCCGAGGTTTCGGCATCGTCCCGGTCAAAGGCGCCGGTGCCGGAGCGTTCGGTGCGCACCCAGTCGCGGCGCAGGTTCAGCGTGCCGATGAACCCGCCGCCGAAGCGGATCTGGTCCTGCACATAAATCCCGATCTGGTTCTGCGTGGAAATCCCGTCCTCAAAGGGTGTGCCCAGCACCGGCGTGTCGCCGGGTTCGGTGGGATTGACCACGGTGTTGCTGCCATTGCCGGACTGCTGGAACTCGTCGATCACATAGCGACGCGCATCCATGCCGAAAAGCAGGTCATGGGTGGCCCCGCCCGCCACGACCGAGCCGTAATAGCGCGCGTCGAACTGCGCGGTCTTGGTCAGGGTCTCGTGGTGGAAGGGGATCATGGCCAGCGTGCCCTGATCGTCCTGCGGCGTCTGCGCAAAGCCCGCATAGCCATAGGGATAATAGTAGCTTTCCTCCAGATCAGCATAGCCCAGCCGTCCGATGCCGGTGAAGGTGAAGCCATTGGCAAATTCATGCTCCGCGATGGCGGACACGGTGGCCTGCTTGCGTTCGTAGCTGTCCCAGTCGCCATCCGAGAAATTGGCATCGGGGTCGATATAGCCGAATTCGTCGGTCTTCTCTACCGTGCCGAAATAGGGCAGGAAGGTCGACCCGTTGTGCTTTTCGCTGGCGCGGTGGAAATTGCCAAGGAAGGTGATCTCGGTGCCGCCCTGCGTGGTGAACTTGAACGAGGGCGCCAGCGTGCCGCGGATGCCTTCGTTCAGGTCGTCATACTTGTCGCCCGCCTCCAGCCGTCCGGTCAGGCGCCACGCGCGGCCCTCTGCCAGATCCTCGCCGCGGTCGAATTCGATCCAGCCCGCGCCCGCGTCATTGGCGCCCAGCGTGACCTCGCCCACATGCCCGCCGGGCCGTTTGGAGACATAGTTGACGAGCCCGCCGGGGTTGGAGCCGCCATAAAGCGCCGAAGAGGCGCCGCGCAGCACCTCGATCCGCTGCAGCGTATAGGGATCGATGTAGAAGGAGCCGAAGGCAAAGGACAGGTTCTGCGCGTTGTCGATATAGGTGCCGGTCTGGTCGGCCTGAAAGCCGCGGATCAGCAGCCAGTCGTAATCATTGTCATCGCCAAAGACATCGGTCTGCACGCCAGCGGTATAGCGCAGCGCCTCCGAGGCGCGGTTGGCGCCAAAGGCCTCGATCTCGTCGCGGCCCAGCACGGCCACGGCCTGCGGCACCTCGCTCAGCCGCACCGGAACCTTGGTGCCGGTGGCGGTGCCGGGATTGGTGTCCTCGGCGGTGACTTCGGTATTGCTGTCCTCGAACGTGTCCAGCACCAGCGTGCCCAGATCCATCCCCTGCGCCAGCACGGGCTGGGCGGTGCCGCACAGCAGCAGCGCCGTGGCGGTCAGCGTGAGGCATTTCATACTTTGCGAAGCCATCGGCGTCCCTTTATTATTCTGGTGGTCGGTCGCGAGTCATCAGCCCCCAGGGCCGCCCGTCATAGCGCCTGATAAAAACTATCAGGATATGCTGTCTTGGATATTCGACCCGCGCGCCCCGGCCTCTGGTCCGATCATCCAAAGATTGGGGGTCTGGCCCGTCACCGATTTGAAGACGCGGTTGAAATGCGCCTGATCGGAAAACCCGCACAGATCCGCGACCTCGGCCAGCGACAGGCCCTTGGTCATCAGCCGCTGCGCCTGTGCGCAGCGCATTTCCAGCACCCATTGATAGGGCGCCTTGCCCAGAACCTCGCGGAAGCGGCGGTTGAAGCTGGTGCGCGACATGCCCGCCACCTGCGCCAGCCGGTCCACCGACAGCTTTTCGCGCAGATGGTTCAGCACATGCGCCTCGACCCCCGCGACCCAGCCCTGCCGCTCTGGCGCGGGATCCGGCGCGCGCGGGGCGGCGTGGTGCAGAAGCTCCAGCAGGATCAGCTGGGCCAGCCGTTCCACATGGCCCGGATCGCGATGCGGATCGCGGCATTCGCGCGCCAGCAGATCCGCCAGCGGCGCCAGCGGCCCCAGATCCGGCAGCAGGATCGGCTCGGGCAGGGCCACGGCCCGGTCGGACAGGCCCCGCAGCGCGCGGCGGTCAAGGTGGATGTCCACATGCGCCATCTCGCCGGGCGCCTCAACCCGGCCCCAAAGCTCGACCCCGGCGGGGATGAAACAGGCGGCGGCGCGACGTTCCGGCCCGTCCTTCTGGCGCAGGCACAGCGTGGCCCCCTGCAGCAGCAGCACGATGCGCGGATGCATGGACACATAGCGGCCCCGCGCCCCCTCCTGCGCGACCACCCGCCACAGATCGACCGTCATCTGGTCAAAGACCAGATTGCACAGCGGATCGACAAGATCGAAGCCCCGCACGGAGGCATACATATGCGGATGGAACCCCATGCAGAGATCACCTTGAAGCAGGTTTGGACGATCGGACCAGCTGGGTTGGCGGCTTCTTGACCCGCCTGCCTTGAAGTGACACCACGACCGTAGTGTTTCACTCAGGAATAGCCTCCGCAACGATGGGTGTCGAGATTCTGCGCGTCTTTCTCTGTGTCTGTGCGGCGCTTTTGTCGCCCCTGACCGCCTCCGCGCAGGTGGAGATCGCCCATCGCTGGGGCACGACCCGCATCGAGGGCACGCCGCAGCGAATTGTCTCGCTGTCCTATAACGGCGCCGACAGCTGGCTGGCGCTGGGGGTGCAGCCGGTCGCCTATCGCGTCTGGTATGGCGGCGATGACAGCGGCCTGTGGCCTTGGGCGGCGCCGCTGGCCACCGGCGGCACGCCGCTGCGCGGCGAGATCGACATGGAGGCCATCGTGCGGCTTCAGCCCGATCTGATCGAGGCGATGTATTCCGGCCTGACCGAGGCGCAGTATCGCACCCTGTCGCGCTTTGCCCCGGTGCTGCCGCCGCAGGCGGGGGTGGCGGATTTTGGCCATGACTGGCGCAGCATGATCGAGGTTTTCGGCCGGGCCAGCGGGCGCGAGGCGCGCGCGACAGAGGTGATCGCCGGGCTTGACGCCCGTCTGGCCGAGGTGGCGCGCCCGGACTGGCAGGGGCGGACGGCGGCCATGGCCATGCCCGACGGACCCATGCTGCTGTTCCCGCGCGATCCGCGGATGCGGCTGCTGTCGCGCTTGGGCTTCGAGGTGCCGCAGGCGGCGCGGCGCATCGACCACGGCAGCTTTTACGCCGAGCTTGACCCCGAGGTGACGGCCCCGCTTGACGCGGATCTGCTGATCTGGCTCGATCTGGGCGGCGGCGTGGCGGCTGTGCGCGACCATCCGCTGCGCGGGGCGCTGCGCGCGGCGGCAGAGGGGCGCGAACTCGTCGCCCCGCCCGAGATCAGCGCCGCGCTCAGCTATGGATCGGCGCTGTCGCTCGGTCATGCGCTGGACTGGCTTGCACAGGAGATTCCGCCCGCGCTGGATGGCGACCCCGCCACCCCCGTGCCATCGGCCCGCGCGGCGGGGCTGGCGCCGTGATCCGCACCGGCCTTCCGCTGGCGGCACTGCTGTGCCTTGGACTCGTCTCGCTGCTGGTGGGGGCGGGCGGCGTGCTGCCGCCCGATGCGCTGGCCACGCTGGGGCAGGTCGATCCCGCCAACAGCCAGACCATCCTGCTGACGCAGATGCGCCTGCCGCGCACGCTGGCGGCGCTGCTGGCCGGGGGTGCGCTGGGGGCGGCGGGGGCGGTGATCCAGAGCCTGACGCGCAATCCGCTCGCCGAACCCGGCCTGCTGGGGGTGAATGCGGGTGCGGCGCTGGGGATCATCGGCACGCTCTGGCTGGGCGGGGCGGTGTCGGGGCTGGGGTTGATCGCACCTGCGGCGGCGGGGGCGGCGGTGGTGTCCGGGCTGATCCTTGCGCTGGGGCTGCGGCTCGACACCGGGATCGGCCTGATCCTTGGCGGCGCGGCGCTGGCAGGCATGGCCACGGCGGTGCTGCGCGGCATGATCCTGCTTGATCCCTTCGCCTTTGACGCATGGCGCGGCTGGATCGTGGGATCGGTGGCCGCCGTGGACGCACCGACGCTGGCGGCGGGGGCGCTGCTGGTGCTGCCCGGCGCGGCGCTCGCCGCCGCCGCAGCCCAGAAGTTGGATGCCATGGCCATGGGTGACGAGGCCGCCCGCGCGCTTGGCACCTCCCTCCTGCTGGCGCGCGCGCTGTCGCTGGGGGCGGTGGCGCTTCTGTCGGCGGGGGCTGTGATCCTTGCCGGGCCGCTGGTCTTTGTCGGGCTGATCGCGCCGCAGCTGGCCCGCGGGCGCGGCGAGGCGCGCACCGGCCTGCTGACCTTCCGCGCCGCCCTGCTGGGTGCGGCGCTGGTGCTGGCCGCCGATGTGGGGGGGCGGGTGGCGATCCCGGGCCTGTCGATCCCCATCGGGCTTAGCGCCGCGCTGATCGGCGGGCCGCTGGTGATCTGGCAGATGACGCGGCGGCTGCAGGCATGAGCCGCGCGCGCACCGTCACCATGGCCCTTGCGCTGGGGGGGCTGCTGCTGGCCGCGCTGCTGCTGCTGGCGGGCGGCGCGCCGGGGCGCGACGCCACCGGCGCCGCGATCCTGCTGCATATCCGCCTGCCGCGCGTGCTGCTGGCCGCACTGGTGGGGGCGATGCTGGGCCTGTCCGGCACGCTGCTGCAGACGGTGCTGCGCAATCCGCTCGCCACGCCGGATGTGGTGGGCTTTGGCGGCGGGGCGGCGGCGGCGGTGGCGGCCAGCATCGCGGTCACCGGCGGGCTGGGGCTGGTGCTGCCCGCAGCGCTCGCGGGCGGGCTGGCAAGCGCTGCGCTGATCCTCGGGCTTGCGGCGCGCGGCGGGATGCCGCCGCAGGCGCTGGTGATGATCGGCGTGGCGGTGAACCTGACCCTGCTGGCGCTGACCGACGTGCTGCTGTCGCTGGCGCCCGGGCTGCAGGCCGGAGAGACGGCGCGGTTCCTGACCGGCAGCTTTGCCAGCGCGCATTGGGGCGCCGTGGCGATGGCGGCGCTGGTGGTCATGGCGGGCGGTGCGCTGGCGGGCGGGCTGTCCTTCGGGCTGGCGCGCATGGACATGGGCGATGACATGGCGCGGGCGCAGGGGCTGGCCCCGGGCGGGCTGCGGCTGGGGGCGGCGGGTCTGGCGGCGGTGCTGGTCTCTTTCGCCGTGGCGCTGACCGGACCCCTGCCTTTCGTGGCGCTGCTGGCGGGGCCGCTGGCGCGGGCGCTGCTGCGCCAAGGCGGGCCGGTCCTGCCGCAGGCGGCCCTGCTGGGGGCGCTGCTGGCGCTGGCGGCGGATCTGGCCGCGCGTGCCACGGTCTTTGGCGGCAGCCTGCCTGCCGGGCTTTACACCGCACTGGTCGGCGGCCCGGCGATGCTGGTTCTGATCCTCACGACACGGGAGCGTGGCTGATGGCCCTGACCCTTTCCGACCTGCGGCTTGACCTCTCCGGGCGGGCGATCCTTGACGGCATCGCGCTGGACATCGCGCCCGGGCGGGTCACCGCGCTGATCGGGCAGAACGGATCGGGCAAATCCACGACGCTGCGCGCCATGGCAGGGCTGGTGAGCCCCGACAGCGGCGGCGTCAGCCTGAACGGCACGCCCCTGCCGCAGATGTCGCGGCGCGAGATTGCCCGCGCGCTGGCCTTTCTGCCGCAAAGCCCGATCCTGCCCGAAGGCATCACCGTGCGCGGGCTTGTGGAGCGTGGGCGCACCCCCCATCTGGGCAGCTTCCGTCCGATGACCGCCACCGACCGCGCCGTGGTCGACCGCGCGCTGGACCGCACCGGGCTGACCGCGCTTGCCGCGCGCCGCGCCGCCACCCTCTCCGGCGGGCAGCGGCAGCGCGCCTTCATCGCCATGACGCTGGCGCAGGACACGCCGGTGCTGCTGCTGGACGAGCCCACCACCTTTCTGGACCTGCCCTACCAGATCGAGGTGCTGCGGCTGGTGCGCGCGCTTAATCAGGACAGCGGGCAGACCGTGGTCATGGTCCTGCATGACATCAACCTTGCCTGCCGCTTTGCCGACCGGGTGGTGGGGATCCGCGCGGGGCAGGTGCTGTTCGACGGCACGCCCGAAGATGTGGTGACCGGGGCCAGCCTTGAGGCGCTTTATGGCTGCCCGCTCACCGTCATTCCGCTGCCGGACGGGCGCGGCCCGATGGTGCTGCCGGAATGAGGCGGCTTTGCTCTGATCGGCTGGTGCTGGGGGCGGGGCTGGCGAGCCTGTCCTTCGGCAATGCGGTGCTGCTGCCGGTGCTGGTGCCGGTCGCGCTGGATGTGGGCCTGACCGAGGCCAAGGCCGGGCTGGTCCTGTCGCTGGGGGCGCTGATGGTGCCGCTGACGGCGCCGGTCTGGGGCGCGCGGGCCGACCGCATCGGCGCCGCCCGCGTTTTCCGCATTGGCGTGGCGGGGGGCGCGCTGTCCTTTCTGCTGCTGGCGCTGCTGCTCTGGGCGGCGCAGGCCGGGCATGTCATGGGCCTTGCGCTGTTTCTGGCGCTGGCGGCGGCGCGGATGCTCTATGGCGGCGTGGCCAGCGCCGCGCTGCCCGCGGCGGTGAGCCATCTTGCGGCAGACACCGATCCCGCCACCCGCACCCGCGACATGTCGCTGCCGGGCACCGCCTTCACGCTGGGATCGCTGGCGGGGGCGGCACTGGCGCTGCCGCTGATCCCGCTGGCCGGTCCCATCGCGCCGCTTTTTGTGGTGGCGGCACTGGGTGGGCTCTGCGTGCTGCTGGCCCCGCCCCCGCGCCACGCGGCCCCCCCGCCACCTACGGTGCCAGCGGGGATGCGGCGCACGGTGCCCTCCGGTCTGGTGATCTGCGCGGCGCTGGCGATGACGGGTCTGGCCATGGCCCATGCGCTGCTGCCGGTCCTGCTGCAAGCACGCGGCGCCCTGTCGGTCAGCGAGACGGTGCGCAGCGGCGCCTTTGCCGGGCTGGTGGCCACCATCGCCACGCTGGGCGGCATCCGTCTGGCGGCGCGGGCGGGGCTGGGGCCTGCAACAACCGCACTGGCGGGCACGCTGGTGGCGGGGGCGGGGATGATGGCGCTGGCCTTGGCGCCGGGGGTGGCGGGCACCATCGCGGCGGTCAGCACCCTGTCTTTCGGGCTGGGGCTGCTGACCCCCAGCCTGCAGGCGCAGGTGTCGCTGGAGGCACGGGCGCAGGGGCAGGCGGCGGGCCAGCTTTCCGCCGCGACCGGGCTTGCATGGATCGTGGGGCCTGCCGCCGGGCTGACGCTGCACGGGATTTTCGGCGCGGCGATCCTGCCCGCCGCCGCCGCATTTCTGCTGCCCTTCGCCGCAGCACTTGCCGGGCGCATCGCCGTGCAAGCACGCTAGGCCAGTCATGCCCGGGGCGACCTGCACGGCGTTCTTATCCGGCCGGGGCGGTCAGACCGCGTAGCGCTTTTCCAGCGTGTCAAAAAGATCCTTGCCGACCAGACGCTGGCGTTCGGCAAAGCTCGCCACCGGGCCGCCCTCATCCATGCGGCCCTCGGCCCTGAGCTGCCCCAGCGCCGCCTGCATGCCATAGACCGCCGACTGCAGCGCGACATTGGCATAAAGCACCAGCGAAAAACCCATCTCGCCCAGCTCGTCCAGCCCGAGGATCGGGGTCCGCCCCCCGACCACAAGGTTGACCAGCTGCGGCGTGCCCTTCAGCGCGGCGGGAATGCCGCGCAGTTCCTCCACCGACTGCGGCGCCTCGACAAAGGTGATGTCGGCGCCTTCCTCGACAAAGGCGGCGGCGCGGTCCAGCGCCTCGGTATAGCCGTCGGTGGCGCGGGCATCGGTGCGCGCCACGATCAGCGTGTTCTCGTCCTGCCGCGCGTCGACGGCGGCACGGATGCGGGTCCGCGCCTCGGCCAGCGGCACCACCTCCTTGCCGGAGAAATGCCCGCAGCGCTTGGGGGTCTTCTGGTCCTCCAGCTGCACGGCGCTGGCCCCGGCGCGTTCCAGCGTGCGGATGGTGTGGCGCACGTTCAGCGCGTTGCCAAAGCCATTGTCCGCATCCACCACGATGGGAAGCTCGGTCGCGTCGCGGATCGTCGCGGTGTGCTGCGCGATCTCGTTCAGGCCGACAAAGCCCAGATCGGGCAGGCCAAGATAGGTGTTGGTCAGCCCCGCGCCCGACAGATAGACCGCCTCGAAGCCTTGGTCCTCGATGATCCGGGCCGCCAGCGCGTTGGCGGCACCCGGCATAAGCACGGGCCTGCCGCTGAGGATGCGGTGCTTGAAGGCGCGGTTGATCTCGTGGTTCAGCATGAAGGGTCTCTTTCGTCAGGCAGTTTCAATGGGGGAGGTGACGGGGGCGGGCACAAGCACCCGGCCTTCCATCAGGCGCCGCTGGGTGCGCAGGATGCGCGCGGCGGTGATCGTGCCAGAGGCCGGATCGCGCAGCGCACCGGTGCCGACGATGCCGCTTGGCGTGCCGATGCGGAGCGCCAGCGGATCAGCCCCGGGGGCCAGACAGGCCGCCACCACCGACCCCTCGACGACCGCAGCGCAGGACAGCGCCAGCGCGCCGGTGACCGGCACCGCGCGATGCGCCTGTCCGGCAGAGATCATGCGGATCTGCAGATCCTGCGCCTCTGCCGCATGGGTTGCCCCGGTCAGGTCGGCATAGGCGGCGGGTGGGCCGACCATGGCCACCTTGGGCGTGGCAATGCGTTTCGCCGCCGCCTGCGGGCTGTCGGTCAGCCCCATCCGCACCGAGGCAAGCTGCCGGATCTCTTCCAGACGGGCCATCAGCGCGGCATCGGCATCAATCGCGGCGGGATGCGCGCCGGTATCGCCGCCCACATCGGCGGCGCTGACAAAGACGGCGGGCACGGCGGCATCGATCATCGTGACCTGAACCTGCCGCCCGTCCGCCAGCACCAGCGCATCCGAGCCTGCGCCACTGGGCAGGGTGCCGCGCCCGAAAGTGTCGCCGGGATCAAGGAAATCCAGCGCCACCGAGGCGCCGGTTCCGGTGACGCCAGGGATCTCGACCTCGCCCGTCACCGCCGCCTCGCCCTGCGCCACCGGGAAGCGGGCGACGATGACCTTGCCGGAATTGGTGTTGTGGATGCGCACCACCGCCTCGCCGTCGCGCGGGCCGTCCACCAGCCCCTCGTCATAGGCAAAGGGGCCCATGGCGGAACTCATGTTGCCGCAATTGCCACTGAAATCGACGGTGTCATCGACCACGCCGACCTGCGCGAAGGTGTAGTCGATATCGGCATCGTCGCGGGTGGCGGGGCCGATGACGCAGATCTTGCTGAGCGACGAGATGCCGCCGCCCATGCCGTTGAGCTGGCGCAGGTTGGGATCGGGGCTACCCAGCATGGCGGCAAAGATCTGCGGCCAGAGCGTTTCATCCTTGGGCAGGTCCGCGCGCTTGAGCACCAGCGCCTTGGAGGTGCCGCCACGCATGAACACGGCGGGAATGCGGGTCTGGGTCATTCGGTATCCTTCTCTGCCTCGGAGAGCTGCGCCTCGAGCGCGATCCAGCTGTTGCGGATGTGGCGGCGCATCAGCAGCCCCGCCACTTCGGAATCCCCGTCGGCGATGGCGGCGGCGATGCGTTCATGCTCGCGCAGCGCCTTGGCGCCGCGCCCCGTCACGTTGCGATGCTTGACCCGCAGCAGCGACAGCTGCGGATAAAGCTCGCGGGTCAGATAGCGCAGGATGATCGGGTTCGCGGCCATCTGCGCGGTCACCATATGGAAATCGCGATCCCCGGCCCCCTGCAGATAGGCGCCCTGCGGATGCGCGCCGACCTCCTGCGCGTGCTGGTCTAGCAGCACGCGAAAGCGCCGCGCGGTGCCAGCCTCCGCCTTGGCGGCGGCGAGCATGGCGGCTTCGCTTTCCAGCGCCGCGCGCACTTCATAAAGCGCGCGGGCATCGGCCCGGCTCATGACGCGGACGCGGGCGCCGCTATTGGGGACAATCGTCACAAGGCCGGTTTCGCTGAGCAGGTTCAGCGCGGCGCGCACCGGGCCGCGGCTGACCTCGAACCGCTCCGCCAAGGCCACCTCTCCCAGCCGGGCGCCGGGCTGCAGCCGCCCGCCCAGAATATCCCCCCGCAGTTCGGTGGCGAGGCGTTCGGGCACCGGCCCCCGCGATTCTTCGGATTTTGTTGACAATTTACCACCCATACAGACAGTGATTTTGTGGCAGACTCTACCAGATTGGCGAAAAAATCAATTATATCCGTTAGTTTGTCAAGTAGAAGCGGAGGGTTGACAGAAAAACAGGCAAAGCGTTAACACTGAGGACCATCAGATTGCACTACAATCAATCGGCTTGATCACTTGGGAGGAACCGTGACCATGCAAAGACGCCACTTCACCACCGCCGCACTGGGGCTGACGCTGGCCACAGCGCTGACGCCGCTGGCCGCCACCGCACAGACCGACTGGCCGCCGCAGAAGCTGACCTTCGTCGTGGCGCTTGGGCCGGGCGGGTCCGCCGACCGGACCGCCCGCGCGCTGGCGCAGCGCATGCAGGAAGAGCTGGGCGTGCCGATTTCGGTCATCAATCAGGAAGGCGGCGGCGGGCATGTGGGGCATACCTACTTCACCCAGATGCCCAGCGATGGCAGCTACTTCCTTGCCACCTCCATCCATCCCTACATCGCCAACGCGATGCTGCGCTTTGATGCCGATTACACGCTGGAGGATTTTGCCTTCATCAACGGCCAGTGGAACGACTACGACCTTTTCGCCGTGAATGCCGAAACGCCCTATACCACGCTGGCGGAATTCATGGCGGCGGCCAAGGAAAACCCCGGCGCGCTGCGCGTCTCGGTGGTGCCCGGCTCCACCGGCGCGATCAACCTTGAACTCGCGCTCGAAGCCTATGGGCTCGACCCTTCGGCGGTCAGCGTCGTGACCTATGAATCGGGGGGTGCCGCGCGCACCGCCGTGGCGGGCGGGCAGGTCGACATGACCGTGCTGGCCGCCGATGGCACGCTGTCGATCGCCGAATACATCCGGCCTCTGGCGCTGGCCGCCGACAATGCCAGCAAGGACTGGGACGCGCCCACGCTGAACGCCGCACTGGAACAGGACGGA
Source organism: Salipiger marinus (assembly GCF_035481585.1). Lineage (NCBI taxonomy): Bacteria > Pseudomonadati > Pseudomonadota > Alphaproteobacteria > Rhodobacterales > Roseobacteraceae > Salipiger > Salipiger marinus. Next base: position 80,417 of record NZ_JAYKSL010000007.1, read on the forward strand.
CACGAAGCCGTGCCGGTTCTGGCCGGATCCATGCGCGGGCTGGCCGCCCATGCCGCCTTCAAGGAAGAGAACCCGGACGGCTTCCAGAAGATGGTCGACGCCTATCAGGCCGTGCTGGAGGATCCGGAATTTGTCGCCTCGCTGGAGGCGCAGGACATCGGCGCCGAATGGCTTGGCCCGGAGCGCACGTCCGAGATCATTACCTCGAACTTCGACATCCTGAAGCGCTACGAAGGCGACGAGTGATGCCACGGCGGGAGCTTCGGCTCCCGCCTTTCCAGCCAAACCCACGGGAGGAGACCGCGATGAGCGCGAGGTTACCCGCCACCCATGCCGCCCTGCTCGGCATCATTCTGGCTCTTTCCGGCTATATCGGCTGGAGCGCGGTTCAGGCGTCGGCCAAGCTGAACAACCTTGTGGTGATCGCCCCCGTCGGGGCCGCGATGCTGCTGCTGGCGGTGGCGCTGATCGTCAATGCCCTGCGCCGTCCCGCCCCCGAACCGGGCGAGACCACCTCGGTCTGGGGGGATCTGCTGCTGCTCGCCGGGTTTGCGGTGTTCTGCTACGCGCTGACGCATGTGGGCTTTGACGTGGCGACCTTTGCCTTCGTCTGGGCGGGCGTGGTGATGAGCGGGGGCAAGGGGCTCTGGCAGCCGCCGCTTTTTGCCGCGCTCTTCACGCTGCTGCTGGTCAAGACCTTCGGCGCGCTTTTCCCCTATCCGATGCTGACGCTGGTTCTGTGACATGATCGACACCTTCGCGTTTTCGCAGGCCATGGGCCTGCTGTTCAGCAGCATCGACCCGTGGCTCTGGGTCATTCCCGGCCTGCTGATCGGCCTGATCTTCGGCTCCATCCCGGGCCTGCAGATCTCCATGGCCATGGCGGTGTTCCTGCCGGTGACCTTCGGCATGGATTTCCTGCAGGCCATGCTGTTCCTGACCTCGATCTTCACCGGCGGCGCCTATGGCGGCGGGGTCACGGCGATCCTGATGAACATCCCCGGATCCTCCTCCTCCATCGCCACCGCCTTTGACGGCTATCCCATGGCGCGGCAGGGCAAGCATAACGAGGCGCTGGGGCTGGGGCTCGCCGCCTCGGTGGTTGGTGCCTTTGTCGGCTACATCCTGCTGCTGCTGCTGATCGGCCCGCTGGCCGCCTTCGTGCTGAAGATCGGCCCGATGGAAATGGTGGTCGTGGTGCTGTGGGGTCTGACGCTGATCGCCACGCTGAACGACAGCAGCCTGCCCAAGGGCCTGATGGCGGGCGCGTTCGGGCTGATGCTCAGCCAGATCGGCATGTCGACCACCGGCGTCATGCGCACCACGGTGGGCAACCCGCATCTGCTGGACGGGATTTCGGTGGTGCCCGCCATGATCGGCATCTTCGCCGCCTCCGAACTGCTGCGCCTGCGCGGCGGCAGCTATCTGGTGCAGGACGAAACCCAGCGCGACATCTCGCTGCCGAAAATCCTGCGCGGGGTCGCCGAGACCTTCCGCCATCCCGGCGTGCTGATCCGGGGCAGCCTGATCGGCGCAGTGATCGGCGCGATCCCGGGCGTGGGATCCTCGGTGGCCAACCTCGTCTCTTATGGCGAGGCCAAGCGCACCTCCAAGACGCCCGAGATCTTTGGCAAGGGCGCCCCGGACGGGGTGATCGCGGCGGAATCCGCCAATAGCAGCTCCGAAGGGGGGTCGATGACGGCGCTGCTGGCGCTGGGGATCCCGGGGGGTGCCGCCACGGCGGTGCTGCTGGCGGCGTTCTCGTTCCACAACATCATCGGCGGGCCGTCCTTCATCCGCAACCAGACCGACATCGTCTATTCGATCATCCTCGGCAATCTGGGGCAGGTCGTGCTGCTGGCGGTGATCGGGCTGCTGATGCTGCGGGTGCTGGGGATGGTGGTGCGCGTGCCGCTCGCCTATCTGGTGCCCAGCGTTCTGGCCATGTGCGCATGGGGCGGCTATGGCATCACCGGCACCATCGCCGGGCCGCTCACCGTGGCGGCCTTTGCGGGGCTGGGCTGGCTGATGCGGCGCAATGACTATCCGGTGGCGGCCACGGTGATTGGCCTGCTGCTGGGACGGATGATGGAAGGGGAACTGGTGCGGACCTTGCAGATCTCGGGGGGCAGGCCCTTCGCCTATCTGATGGAGCGGCCGATCGCGATGGGGCTTTTTGTGGTGATGATCCTCGTGCTGGTCGGGGCGCCGCTGCTGAAATCGCTGCGGCGGCACCGGCAGCGCCGGACGGGCGCATGAGCCTGCTGCCCCCGGGCATCCTGCGGGGGCTTGCCACCATCGCCATGGGTGCCAGCGGCGGCGCGGTCTTCTTTGCGCTGAACCTGCCGCTGCCATGGGTGCTGGGCAGCCTTGCCGCCTCGGCGCTGGTCACGCAGGCCACCCGGTTCCGGCCCAAGCTGCCGCCGTCGTGGCGCAGCTTCGCCATGGTCGCCATCGGCACCATGCTTGGCACCGGCTTCACGCAGGACGTGGTGGCGCGGTCGGGCAGCTGGGTGCTGAGCCTGATCGCCATGTCGCTGCTGTCGCTCGGCTTTTTCCTGCTGGCCTACGGCGTGTTCCGCCGCTGGGGCAACATGTCCCGGCAGACGGCCCTGTTCGCCGCGATCCCCGGCGGGCTGTCGGTGGTCACCATGCTCGCCGAGGAGGCCGGGGCGGAAACCAACCGCGTGGTGCTCTGCCATACCGCGCGGCTGGTGGTGCTGCTGGTCTCGGCGCCGCTGGTCATCCAAGGCCTGTCCGGGATCGACCTTGCCGATGCCAACAGCACGATGTTCCACGGCGCCGAACAGCTGGATCCGCTGCGGCACGGGCTGCTGGCGCTGGCGGCCCTCGCCAGCTGGTTTGCGGCGAAACACCTGCGCTTTCCCTCCGGCATGCTGATGCTGCCGCTGCTGGCCTCGGCGCTTCTGCATGCCACCGGGCTGGTGACGGTGCATGTGCCGCCGCTGCTGTCGGTGCTGGCGCAGGTGGTGATCGGGTCGGGCGTGGGCGCGCGGTTCGCGCAATATACCCCGCGCCAGATCGCCCGCGATGGCGGGCTGGCGGCGCTGGTGGGAGCAGCGCTTGCGGTGGGATCGCTGGCGGGCGCCATGCTGCTGGTGCCGCTGACCGGCGAGGAGGTGGCGCCGCTGTTTCTGGCCTATCTGCCCGGCGGGGCGCCGGAACTGGGCGTGGTGGCGCTGGCGCTGATGATCGATCCCGCCATGGTCGCGGCCCATCACGTGCTGCGGGTGTTCCTGATCGTCGCCGCCCTGCCTGCCGCCGCGCGGCGCTTTGGCAGGGACGAGCCCTGAGGCGGCGCAGGGCGGTCCGCCCTGCGCCCGGCCTTACCGCAGGGCGGCGCTGCCCCGGATCAGCGCGCTGGCGCGTTCGGCCACCATCATGACCGGCGCGTTGATATTGCCGGAGGTGATGTTGGGAAAGACCGAGGCATCAACCACCCGCAGCCCGCGCAGGCCATGCACGCGCAGTTCGGCATCCACCACCGAGTCCGCCGCATCCGGCCCCATCCGGCAGGTGCCGCACAGGTGATAGATCGACCCGCCCTGCTCGCGCAGATGCGACAGCAGCTGCGCGTCGCTCTCGCAGCCGGGGCCGGGCGTCACCTCCTCCACCGTGACCGCCCGCAGCGCCGGGGCCTGCATGAACCGGCGGATCAGGCGGCTCGCCTCGATCACCTCGCGCCGGTCGCGCTCCGTCGCCAGATAGTTGGGGCGGATCAGCGGCGCCGCTGCCGGATCGGCAGAGGCCAGCGTCACCCGCCCCCGGCTGTCCGGACGGCAGGAATTGAAGGCCAGCAGGAAGCCCGGATAGGGCTCCGGCTCCAGCCGCGCCTTGGGATTGGCCGGAATGCGATAGGACATCGGATTGAAATAAAGCTGGATGTTCGGCACGCCCTCGGCGGAGTCGGTGCGGAAAAAGCCCCCCGCCTGATTGACGCTCAGCGCCAGCGGCCCGCTGCGGGTCAGGACATAGCGCATCCCGGCCCAGAGCTTGCCCCACCACGGGCGCAATTCGTCATTCAGCGTCGGCACGCTGGAGCGGTAATAGAAGCTGGCACAAAGGTGGTCCTGCAGATTGGCGCCGACCGCAGGCAGCGCCGCGCGCACCGCAATGCCCTGCGCGGCCAGATCATCCGGATCGCCAATGCCCGACAGCATCAGGATCTTGGGCGACCCGATCGCCCCCGCCGACAGGATCACCTCGCGCCGCGCCTTGAGTGTTTCGACTCCGTCAGACGAGCGGAGTTCCACGCCAGTCACCTGTCCGCTGTCGTCGATCACCAGCCGCGTGACCTCGACCTTCAGGCGCAGGGTCAGATTGGCGCGGGACAAAGCCGGGGTCAGATAGGTCTTGGAGCTGGACTGCCGCTTGCCCGCCGCGATATTGGTCTCGTAAATCCCGGCACCTTCGAACTGCGCGCCGTTGAAATCATCGGAGACCGGCAGCTGCAATTCGCGCGCGGCGGCCAGAAACCGGTCGCAGATCGGATGTGTCTTGCCCTTCATCGGGGTGATGCCGACCGGGCCCTCTGCCGAATGCCAGTCGGTATTGCCCGCCGGGTGGTGTTCCAGCCTGCGGAACCATGGCAGCACGTCGTCAAAGCCCCAGCCCGGATTGCCCGCCGCCGCCCAGTCGTCAAAATCGCGGCACTGTCCGCGCACCCAGATCATCGCATTGATGGACCCGGACCCGCCCTGCACCTTGCCGCGCGGCGCGTATATGCGCCGCCCCGCCATTTCCGGCTCCGGTTCAGAGGAATACATCCAGTTGGTTTCGGGGTTGAAGTAATTGCGCGCATAGCCTGCGGGCATGTCGAACCAGAAAGACCGGTCCGATCCGCCCGCTTCCAGCAGCAGGACGCGGGTTGCCGGATCCTCGCTCAGCCGCGCGGCAAGCAGGGATCCGGCGGATCCGGCCCCGACGATGATGTAATCGTAATCCATGCTCAGGCCTTTTCGGGCGGCTCTTTCCACGAGGTATCGGACTGCGCCTTGAAATCATGGGGCGTGTCCCACATCGCGAGATGCAGCTTTTTATCGGAATAGGGCGAATGGGCCGCGATCACCTCCTTGTTCAGGGTGATGCCAAGCCCGGGCCGGTCGGAGGGAATGATCCAGCCATCCTGCCATGTCAGCCCCTCCTCCAGCACCTCGGCATGGAAGCCGTCCCAGCGGCGGATGCTTTCCTGAATCAGGAAATTCGGCGTGGCGGTGGCCAGTTGCACGCTGGCCGCAGCGCCGACCGGCCCGTTGTAAAGATGCGGCGCGATCTGCGCATAATGCACCTCTGCCAGCGCCGCGACCTTTTTGCCCTCCAGAATGCCGCCGACGCGGCCCAGATTCATCTGCAGGATCGACGCGCCATTGTGGCGCAGCAGGTCGTGGAATTCGTATTTCGTGGTCAGCCGTTCACCCGCCGCAATCGGAATCGTGGTGTGATCGGCAACGCGGCCCATGGCCTCGCTCTGGCCCGGCGGCACCGGCTCTTCGAACCAGAGCGGATCATAGGCTTCAAGCCGCCGTGCCAGCCGGATCGCCCCCGACACGGTCATCTGGCCATGGGTGCCGAACAGCAGATCGCAGCGGTTGCCCACCGCCTCGCGGATCCGCCGGCAGAAGGTTTCGGACCGCTCCATATCCTCCAGCGACAGCTGATGCCCGGAATAGGCCGTATAGGGCCCGGCGGGGTCGAATTTCAGCGCGGTGAAGCCCTGTTCCATGTAGTCCAGCGCGCAGTCGATGCTGAGGTCGAGATTGTTGTAATCATGCTCGCCGCGGGCGTTCTTGGGATAAAGATAGCTGTAGCACCGCAGCCGGTCATGCACCTTGCCGCCGATCAGCTCATAGACCGGCTTGCCCGCCGCCTTACCGATGATGTCCCAGCAGGCCATTTCCAGCCCCGACACGATGCCCATCATGGTCAGATCCGGGCGCTGGGTGAATCCGCTGGAATAGGCGCGGCGGAAGAATTTCTCGACGTGATGCGGATCCTCGCCCCTGAGCAGGCGTTCGAACACGTCCTCGATCGCGGGCACCATGACCTTCGGGTGGAAGGTCGCGGCATAGACCTCGCCCACGCCCTCGATTCCGTCTTCGGTGCGCAGGCTGACAAAAATCCAGTACATGCCGCCGATATGGGGCGGCGGCACCGCGACGATATAGGTTTCGCAGGATACGAGTTTCATGCTGATCTCCCTCTCACCAGCTCTGGATCACAAGGCGGGTCTGGGTGAAATCCAGCATGCCATGCTTGCCGTCATCCCCCCCCAGCCCCGAGCGTTTCCAGCCCGCGTGATATCCCTGATAGGGATCGGCGGGCGTGCGGTTGACATAGACTTCGCCCGCTTCGATGTTGTTGGCCACTTGCATCGCGGTGCGGTAATTTTCGGTATAGATCACCGAAGACAGGCCGAACTGATGGTCATTCGCCATCTCCAGCGCATCGGCGGTGGTGGCATAGCCAAGCACCGGCAGGACCGGGCCGAACACTTCTTCCTGAACGATTTCCATATCCTGACGGCACTGCGTCAGCAGGGTCGCCGGATAGAACCAGCCCGGACCTTCGGGAATGAACCCGCCGGTTTCCAGCTTGGCGCCGTCATCAATGGCGCGCTGCACCATCTGGTGAATGTTCAGCCGGGAATTGGCGTTGATCAGCGGCCCCATGGCCGAAGGCTGGCGCATCCGGTCTCCAAAATCCCGCGCCGCCATATGCCCGCGCAGCAGATCCACAAAGCGGTCATGCACGCTCTCCTGCACATAGACCCGTTCCACCGCGGTGCAAAGCTGGCCGCAATGCGTGGTGCGCGAGGCGACAATGGCGGCGGCGGCCTTGTCTAGATCGGCATCTGCCTCAATGATCGCGGGGGTCTTGCCGCCCAGTTCCAGCGAGGATTTGGCGATGTTCACCTGACTGTATTCCAGCACCTTGCGGCCCGCGCCAACGCTGCCGGTCAGGGTGATCATCCCGACTTTCGGATGGGTGCAGACGGTCTGCGCAATCTGGTGGGTCATGGCGAGGATATTGATGGCGCCTTCCGGAAAGCCGCAGTCACGCACCGCACGCGCCAGTTCCAGCGCCGATCCGGGGGTATTGTTCGAAGGCCGCGCCACCACCGTATTGCCGGTAATCAGCGCAGGCGCGATTTTCCGCATCAGCGTATAGATCGGGTAATTGAACGGGATCAGCGCCACGACCACGCCAATCGGTTCGCGCTGCAGAAGCAGTGTCTCGTCCGGGCTGTCGGAGGGCAGGATTTCACCTTCGATCCGGCGCGCCCATTCGGCGTGATAGCGGGTCAGTTCGGCGGCATAGAAGACTTCGGCGGTGGCATCTTCAAGACTTTTGCCCGATTCCAGCGCCAGAACCTCGCCGATCTTGGCGCGGCGCGCCTCCAGCATGTCGGCGAGGGCGCGCAGATGGCCCGCGCGTTCGATGCTGGTCAGCCTGCGCCAGCCGCGCTGCGCATGGGCGGCGGCATCGACCCCGGCGCGGGCTTCGGCGGCGGTGGCGGCGGTCACATGGGCGATCTGCGCCCCCGTCGCCGGATTGACCACTGCGATCAGTTCCTCGCCATCCGAGGTCAGAAACTGGTTGTTGATGAAGTTGCGATCGATCCGCATCGCGGCCCCTCCGGCAGGTTTCGGGCTGGACCTGAGGGCGGAGGCGGTAAACTGTCAACGAATTTCCATAACAGGAATTATTATTCCAGATATGGAAATCTTATGCGATAGACAGCCCGGATCAGCAGCAGGACCATCCATGACAGAGCAGGACAAAACCGCCGCCCCGGCCATCGACGCCTCCGTCGCCATCCTCGAGGTGCTGTCAGCCGCGTCATGGCCGCTGCAGCTGTCCGAGATCTGCGACCGCACCGGCCTTGCGCAGGCCAGCGCGCACCGGATCGTCAACGCGATGCTGCATCACCGGCTGATCGCGCTCGCCCCCGGGCGGCGCAAGACCTATGTGCTGGGCTCGCGGCTGTTCCAGCTGTCCTCGGCGATCTATGCGCGCCAGCCTTTCGTGCCGCATTTCTACCCCATCGCCGAAATCCTGAAGAACGAGATCCACCGCTCGATCTTCCTCAGCCTGCCGGTGGGCAATCAGGTGGTGATCCTTGCCCGGCTCGACGCCCCGGCCAGCCAGACCTTCAGCGCCTATGTGGGGCGCACCATGCCCATGCACCTGTCGGCCTCGGGCAAGGCCATTCTGGCGGCCCGCCCGCTGGAGGACCAACTGAGCTATCTGCGCGACGAGGGGCTGGCGGCCCCCGGTGTCGCCGCCGAACTGCCCGCGCTGGCCAGCGACCTGCAGCGGTCCGCCCGGCTTGGCTATGCGATCAGCCTCAACGAGATCCAGCAGGATGTCGGCTGCGTGGCGGCCCCGGTGGTGAACGGGCGGGGCGAGCCGGTGGCGGCGATCAGCGCCTGCTTCACCGGCGAGGCGCTGACGGTGCAGAGCGCGCGGGTCTATTCCAAGAACGTGGTGCAGGCGGCGCGGCAGCTTTCCTCGCATATCCTCTGACACAAAATCCGGGCTTGGGCCGGGGTCATTCCTTTTTGGAATGACCTTTGCACAATAGTCGTTTGTCCCGCAGGCTCAAATCGCCTTTTCTGCGGGCATCGAGGGGGGAGCCCGATTCATGACACCGCACGAGACGGCAACGCGCGAGGAGCGCGACACCATCGGCATGCTTGCCGTTCCGGCAGAGGCCGTGTTCGGCATCCAGACGCAGCGTGCCGTCCAGCTTTATCCGCTGGCGGGGCAGGGCCGGTTTTGCGACTATCCGGCGCTGCTGACCGCCATGCTGCATGTCAAGGCGGCGGCGGCGCAGGTCAATGTGGAAACCGGCGCGCTTGATCCTGCCATGGGCGCGGCGCTTCAGGCCGCCGCGCAGGAACTGCTGGCGGCACCCCGCCCCGAGGCCTTTCCGGTGCATGCCGTCCATGGCGGCGGCGGCATCTCGTTCAACATGAACCTGAACGAGGTTCTGGCCAATCTGGCGAACCGCGCGGGGTTTGGCGCGGCCTATGGCAGCTATGCCCCGATCCATCCCAATGACCACGCGAACCTGAACCATTCGACCGCCGACTGCCTGTCCACCGCCTGCCACATCGCAGCACGCCACGTCTTTGCCGGGCTTGCCGCCGAGGTGGAGGGGCTTGCCGCCGATCTGGACCGGCTGGGCGCCGAATGGGCGCCGCTGCGCAAGCTGGCGCGGACCTGCCTGCAGGATGCGGTGGATATCGGCTTTGCGGAGTATCTGGGCGGGGTCTCTGCCACGCTCCGTTTCCATCTGGACCGGGCGACGCGGGATGCCGACGCGCTGCGCGAGGTGTCGATGGGCGGCACGATCATCGGCCGGGCCGAAGACTGCGACCCCGCCTTTTTTGCCCGCATCCTGCCGGTGCTGAACGATCATCTGGCCGCAGCGGGCCTGCCTGCGGATCTGGTCCGCACCGGCAACCTGTTTGCCGCCAGTCAGGCGCATGACCGGCTGCTGGCGCTTGGCGCCACGCTCGACCAGCTGGCGCGCATGCTGATCCGCTTTGCCAAGGATCTGCGGCTGATGGCCTCCGGCCCTCATGGCGGGCTGTCGGAACTTCGCCTGCCCGCGATGCAGCCCGGATCCTCCGCCATTCCCGGCAAGGTCAACCCGACCCTGCCCGAATTCATGGCGCAATGCGGCATGATCGCGGTGGGGCACGGCGCGGCGATGGCCATGACGCAGGACCATGGCGAGATGGATTACAACCCGTGGGAAGCGGTGGTGATCGTCAGCCTGCTGGACATGATCGCGGTTCTGGACAGCGGCATCGCCACGCTCCGGCGCAACTGCGTGCAGGGCATGCGGCCCGACATCGCGCGCAACCAAGACAACGCCACCAGCCTGCTGCCCTCGCTGATCCGGCTCAAGCAGCTGAAAGGCTACAGCTATTCCGCGCAGGTGGCCAAAGACGCCGCCGGTGACCTTGACCTCGTGCGCCGCAAACTCGCCGAGGCCGAAGGCCGCTGACCCCCGAAACATTCTCTCCATTCCCGAAGGCGACCATGAAAGACATGCTGCAGGACACGGATCTTGACTGGGCCACGCGCTGGCTCGCATCAGCCAAGACACAGTATATCAACGGCGACTGGGTGCCGGGGGCAGGGGCCGCGTGGCAGGTGAAAAACCCCGCCACCGGCCAGACCCTGTGCCAGATCGCGCTGGCCGATGCCGACCAGATCGAGACGGCGGCCCAAGCCGCGCATCGCTGCCACCAGAGCGGGGTCTGGAGCCGCAAGACCTCGCGCAAGGCCCGTGCCGACCAGCTGCTGGCCATCGCCCGGCTGATCCGCGACCACGCCCCCCGGCTGGCGCTGCTGGAGAGCCTTGCCAATGGGAAGACCTATCTTGAGGCGCTGAATGACGACATCTTCACCTGCGCCGAGATCTTTGAATATTACGCAGGCTGGACCGACAAGTTCTATGGCGAGGTCTCGCCGGTCGAGGACGGTTTCCTGAATTTCACCACCAAGGATCCGGTGGGCGTCTGCGCGCTGATCGCGCCGTGGAATTATCCGCTCTATCAGGCCAGCCTGAAAATCGCCCCCGCCCTCGCCATGGGCAATACCGTGGTGATGAAGCCTTCGGAATATACCCCGCTGGCCACGCTGCATCTGTTTGAACTGATCGACCGCGACCTGGATCTGCCCAAGGGTCTGCTGAATCTCGTGCTCTGCGATGGCGAGGCCGCCAACCAGCTGACGCTGAGCCGCAATGTCCACAAGGTGTCCTTCACCGGCTCCACCGGGGTCGGGCGGCGCATCGTGCAGAATTCCGGCCAGTCGAACCTGAAAGCCGTGACGCTGGAACTGGGGGGCAAGTCGCCCTGCATCTTTTTCGAGGACACGCCCGATCTCGACGCCGCGATCGACCGCGCCTTTTATGTGATGTTTTCGCAGAAGGGCGAAAAATGCTCCGAACCGACGCGGTTCCTGATCCAGAAGGGCATCTATGACCATGTTCTGGAAAAGCTGATCGCCAAAGCCGACGCGGTGCGCTGCGGCGATCCGCTGCTGGCCAGCACCGAACAGGGCGCGCAGTGCAACGAGGCGCAGTTCCGGCGCATTCTGGACTATATCGAGATCGGCAAGACCGAGGCCGAACTGGTGGCCGGGGGCATGGCCGATACCAGCGGCGACAATGCCAAGGGCCTGTTCATCCGCCCGACGATCTTTTCCAACGTGCCGAATTCCGCGCGCATCGCGCAGGAAGAGATCTTTGGCCCGGTGCTGTCCTGCACGCCCTTCGCCACCGCCGACGAAGCGGTCTCGCTGGCCAATGACACCGCCTATGGCCTCGCCGCCGGGGTCTATACCGGCAATGTCAGCCTCGCGCACCGGATGGCCGAACGGCTTGAGGCCGGGATGGTCTTTGTCAACCGCTATGGCTGTTACGGGCTGTCCGCGCCGTTCGGCGGTTTCAAGGAAAGCGGCTGGGGCAAGGAAATGGCGATCCATTCGCTGTCGTCCTACACCAAGACCAAAGGCGTCTGGGTGCATTACGGCGACTGACCGCAGCGCGCATCACCCCGGGGCTGACCTCTCCGGCGATCATGTGAACCACATCTTCGAGAGACTGAACAAATGCAATATACCCGTCTTGGCCGCTCCGGCCTCAAGGTCTCGCGGCTTTGCCTCGGCACGATGAACATGGGGTCGAAATCCTGGAAGCCGTGGATTTTCGACGAGGCCGAAGCCGAGCCGATCATCGGCCATGCGCTGGACCATGGCGTCAACTTCATCGACCTTGCCGATTTCTATTCCGCCGGTGCCGGGGAAGAGATCGTCTGCAACGTGCTGCGCCGTCTGGCCCGGCGCGACGAACTGGTGCTGACCACAAAGCTTGGCTATCCGATCGGCGGGGGCGTGAACAACAGCGGCCATAGCCGCAAACATGTGTTCGACGCGCTGGAAGGGTCGCTGACCCGGATGAAGAGCGATTATGTCGACATCTACATGCTGCATTATTTCGACACGGAAACCCCGATCGAAGAAACCATGGACGCGCTGAACGATGTCGTGCGGCAGGGCAAGGCGCGCTATGTCGGCGTGTCGACCATGTATACATGGCAGTTCGCCAAGATCCTCGCCGCCTGTGACCGCAACGGCTGGGCGCGTCCGATCAACATGCAGCTGCAGCTCAACGCCGCCTATCGCGAGGAAGAGCGCGAGATGATCCCGTTCTGCATGGATCAGGGCATCGGCGTGTCGGTGTTCAGCCCGCTGGCGCGCGGCATCCTGACCAGCGACATGTCCTCGATCCGCAACAAGACCGATTTCTTCACCGCCGAGATGTATAATGACGCGGCCTCGCGCGATGTGGCGATGTCGGTGGCCCGCGTGGCGGAGGCGCGCGGCCTCACCCCCGCGCAGGTCGCGCAGGCCTGGGTGCTGCGCAAGCCGGAGATTTCCGCGATGCTGGTCGGGGCCGATACCCGCGCGCAGGTCGACAGCGCGCTGGCCGCGCTGACCACCGATCTGGATGCCGAAGAGGTTTTCGAGATCGAGCGGAATTATACCCCCTGCGATCCGATCAACGACTACACCGCCGGAAAGCGCATTCCGCGCGCGCCGCGTCCGGCGGCGGGCCGCTTTGCCACCGGGCTCGACGCCGTGGCCTGACCAGACCGCAGGCGCGGCGGGGGAGGTCCGCCGCGCCCGCACGGACGGCATCACATACACGACAGACCAAGGGAGATGAGGATGGATGAGTTCAAGACACTGAGCGGCACGCCGCTGCACCCGCAGGCAAAAGCCCTGCAGCAGCGCTTTGCCACGGGCGGGATCGACCGCCGCGGCTTTCTGCGCGGCATGGCATGGCTGGGGGTCGCCGTAGGCGCCGCAGGCGCGGCCCCGGGACTGCTGCACGCGCAAGAAACGCCGAAATCCGGCGGCAGGCTGCGCTTTGCCTGCCAGATTCAGGAAATCACCGATCCGATGATGGCGACATGGATCGAATCCTCCAACCTCTTCCGCAACTGTCTGGAATTCCTGACCTTCGTCGACGAGAACAACATCACCCATCCCTATCTGGCGAAAAGCTGGACGGCTTCGGACGATCTGACCGTCTGGGATTTTGACCTCGACGAACGCGCCACATGGTCGAATGGCGATGCTTTCCTGCCGGAAGACGTGATCTTCAACATCGAACGCTGGATCGCGCCGGACTCGCAATCCTCCAACAAGAGCGCGTTCGAGGCGATCACCAAGGTGGAAAAGACCGGCGATCATGCGGTCCGCATCACCCTGTCGCGGCCCGTGGCCTCGCTGCCCGAACAGCTTTATTCCCACACCTGCGCCATCGCGCATCGCGGCTTTTCCGGCAACTGGGCGGAAAACCCGGTGGGCACGGGCCCGTTCTCGCTGGTCAATCACGAGGTGGGCCGTCAGGCCATCTTCCGCAAGCGCGAGGATTACTGGGGCCAGCCCGCCTATCTGGACGAGCTGCAATATATCGACCTTGGCGCCGACATCACCACCCATCTTGCCGCGCTGTCGAGCGGGCAAGTGGACGTGCTGTATCGCGCGACCATTGCCGAATATGACCTGATGCAGTCGCTGCCCAATATCCAGATCCTGACCGGCAAGGCCGCCCATACTCTGGCGATCCGCATGCAGGTGGATCAGGCGCCGTTTGACGACATCCGGGTGCGCAAGGCGGTGCAGCTGGCCGCCGACAATGCGCAGATGCTGGCCATCGCCTATCGCGGCGAGGGGGATCTGGGCGCGAATTACCACGTGTCGCAGGTGCAGGCCGATTACGCGCCGGTGGAGGCGATTGGCCGCGATGTTGCCGCCGCCAAGGCGCTTCTGGCCGAGGCGGGTTATCCCGACGGGCTCGATCTGGAGCTGACGCTGGGCAACACCCAAGGCAAATGGGAACAGGACACCGCACAGGTGCTGCAGCAGAATCTGGCCGAAGCCGGAATCCGGCTGAAGCTGAACGTGCTGCCCGCGTCGCAATACTGGCCGATCTGGGACAAGGTGCCCTTTGGCGTCACCTACTGGGCGCACCGCCCCTTGGGCACGATGACGCTGGATCTGGCCTATCGCTCCGGCGGGGCATGGAATGAAAGCCATTACGCCAATCCCGCCTTCGACGCCGCGCTGAACAAGGCCATGGCGCTGGTCGATCCCGAGCAGCGCCGCGCCGCCATGACCGAGGTGGAGACCATCCTGCGCGACGATGCCGTGCTGGTGCAGCCCTACTGGCCGAACCGCTTTTCGGCGGCAGCGCCGAACGTGCGCGGCTTCGTGCTGCATCCGTCGGATTTCTTCCGCATGGATGGCGTCTGGCTCGCGTAAGGGCAGCCATCACAGGGGCCGGGCCTGCGCGCCCGGCCCCCGCAGACGCGCAGGGGAGCGCGTCCGGACCAACAAGAGGGGGGAGTTCCAGTGTCACTGGGCAGTTTTCTGATGCGAAAGACCGCGATCGCGGTCGCCACGATGGTGGCGGTCTCGTTCCTGATCTTTCTGGCACTCGAGGTGAACATCGAGGAGGTCGCGGTCAAGGTTCTGGGCCAGTATTCCACCGCCGAGCAGCGCGCGGCATGGCTGACCCAGAACGGCTATGACGATCCGTTCCTCATCCGCTATCTGCGCTGGCTCATGAATTTTGTCACCGGCGACTGGGGGCAGTCCACCTATTTCCGCGCCCCGGTGATGGAGATGATCCTGCCGCGCCTTGCCGCCTCGGCGGTGCTGGCGGGGGGCGCGCTGCTGGTCATCGTGGTCTTTGGCCTCAGCCTTGGCGTGCTGGCCGGGATGCGCCCCGGTTCGCTGCTGGACCGGGTGATCTCTGTCATCTCGGTGGTGACCACCTCCATCCCCGATTTTGCCTCTGCCGTCTTCCTGTCGGGGATTTTCGTGTTCTGGCTGGGGCTGCTGCCCGGCGCCAGCACCATGATCTCGGGCTTTTCGCTGCGCGAACTGATCCTGCCGGTCGCGGTGCTTGGGCTTTATTCCATGGGCTATCTGGCGCGGGTCACCCGGGCGTCGATGGTGGACGTGATGGGCACCCATTACATCCGCACCGCCCGGCTCAAGGGCGCCAGCCTGTCGCGCATCGTGCTGCGCCACGCGCTGCGCAACGCGCTCATCACCCCGGTGACCGTCATCATGCTGCAGCTGCCATGGTTGCTGTCGGGCGTGATCGTGGTCGAGGTGTTCTATGCCTACAAGGGCTTCGGCACGCTGCTTTATGACGCCGCGCTCAATCAGGACATCTATCTGATCGAAGCCTGCGCCATGATCTCTGTCCTTGTCGTCGTGGTCAGCCAGATCCTGTCCGATCTGATCTATGGCTGGCTCAACCCCCGCATCGACCTGGGAGCCAAGGCATGAAGGCGCTGTCCCGCTATCTTGCAACGCCGCTGGTCCTGATCGGTGGTCTGCTGTCCTTTGGCTGGCTGCTGGTCGCCATCCTTGCGCCGCTCATCGCCCCCTATGATCCGCTGCAGACGATCCAGCCGCTGATGCGCCCGCTCAACAGCGGACCCAATGGCGAATTCTTCCTGCTGGGCACCGACATGCTGGGCCGCGACATCTTCTCCCGGCTGATCTGGGGCGCGCAGACCGTGGTGATCTATTCCACGCTGGCCACGCTGACCGCCTATGTCTTCGGGCTCAGCCTCGGGCTGGTCGCGGGCTATGCGGGCGGGCGCACCGATGCCGTGCTGTGCTATCTGGCCAATGTCGTGCTCAGCTTTCCGGTGCTGGTGCTTTACATCGTCATCATCGTGGTGATCGGCGCCTCGCCGCTGAACATCGTGATCGCGGTCACCTTCTCTTCGGCGCCCGCCATCTTCCGGATCGTGCGCGCCATCACCATCGACGTGGCCAGCCGCGATTTCGTCAAGGCGGCGATCACGCAGGGCGAAAGCACGCTGCGCATCCTTTTTGTCGACATCCTGCCCAACACCACCGGGCCGCTTGCCGTCGATTTCTGCCTGCGGCTGGGATATACCGCCATCACCATCGGCACCTTGGGCTTTCTGGGGCTGGGTCTGCCGCCGCCGACCCCGGACTGGGGCGGCATGGTCAACGAAGGCCGGGGCATGGCCATCGCCTTTCCGCATCTGGTGATCTTCCCCTGTATCGCGATTTCCTCGCTGACGCTGGGCCTGAGCCTGCTGGCGGACGGTCTGCGCGAAGTCAACGACGCCAAGGAGCGCCAGGCATGAGTGATCCCATGACCCACCCCCTGCTGCAGATCCGCAACCTGTCGGTCTCCCTGCCGAAAGGCGCTGACCGGCCCTTTGCGGTGCGCGACGTGACGCTGGAGGTGAAACCGGCGGAAATCCTCTGCATCGTCGGGGAATCCGGATCCGGCAAGTCGGTGCTGACCGCCACGCTGATGGGCGCCGCCCCCAAGGGGCTGAAGGTGGCATCGGGCCACGCGATGATGGGCGGGCGGGATCTGCTGCAGCTGTCGGAACGGCAGTGGCAGAAGATCCGGGGCCGCGAGATCGGCATGATCTTTCAGGAGCCCATGGCCTCGCTCAACCCGGCGCTGACCGTGACCCAGCAGATCGAGGAAGTGTTCGAACTGCATTCCGACCTGTCAAAGACCGACCGCGCCCGCGAGGCGCGGCGGCTGGCGGACGAGATGCACCTGCCCGATCCCGACCGCATCCTGCACGCCTATCCGCACCAGCTGTCCGGCGGCCAGTGCCAGCGGGTGGTGATCGCCATGGCGCTGGCGATGAGCCCCAAGCTGCTGATCGCCGACGAACCCACCACCGCGCTGGATGTGACCACGCAGGCGCAGGTGCTGAAGCTGATCCGCGACCTGCGCGACAGCCACGGCCATGGCATCATCTTCATCACCCATGATCTGGGCGTGGTGGCCGACATCGCCGACCGGATCGCGGTGATGCGGCATGGCGAGATCGTCGAACTGGGCAGCGCCGAACAGGTGCTGAAATCGCCCCGGCACGCCTATACCAAGGCGCTGATCGCGGCGGTGCCCAGCCTTGTGCCGCATGACCGCCCCGCGCCCGACAGCGTGGCCCCCGCGCTGGAGGTCAGCCATCTGAACCACAGTTACGGCGCGGTGCAGGTGCTGCATGACATCAGCCTGTCGGTGGCGCCGGGGCAGGTTCTGTCCATCGTCGGCGAAAGCGGGTCGGGCAAATCCACCATCGCCAAGACCCTGATCCGGCTCATTGACCCCAGCTCCGGGCGCATCGCCGTCGCCGGAGAGGACATTCTGGCGGCGGAAGGACAGGCCCTGCGCGGCATGCGGCGCCGGGTGCAGATGATCTTTCAGGATCCGTTCGGCTCGCTCAACCCGCGCCGCCGGGTCGGGCCGATGATCGCCCGCGCCGCCGTCCTGTCGGGCGCCAGCCGCAGCGAGGCGGTGGCCCGCGCCAAGGAGCTTCTGGAACTGGTCGGGCTTGATCGCAGCGCCTATGACCGCCGCCCCGCCGCGTTTTCCGGCGGCCAGCGCCAGCGCATCGGCATTGCCCGGGCGCTGGCCATGCGGCCCGACGTGCTGATCGCCGATGAAAGCGTGTCGGCGCTGGATGTCTCCGTGCAGGCGCAGGTGCTGGATCTGCTGGCGGATCTGCGCAAGCGGCTGTCGCTTGCGGTGGTCTTCATCACCCATGACCTGCGCGTGGCCGCCCAGATCAGCGACGAGATCGTGGTGCTGAGCAAGGGGCATGTGGTGGAACGCGGCCCGGCGAGCGAGGTGCTGGCGCGGCCCCGCCACCCCTATACCCGCGACCTGATCGACGCGGCCCCCGGTCGCGACGCGTTCTAGGCGCGGGCGCCCCGGGCCTTGACGGCAGACCGGCGCAGGCACAAGGTTCCGGGGTCTTCCGAAGGGAAGGCCCCGCGTTCCCGTGCAAAGGCTGCTGCCTCTCTCATGCCCTCCTCCCCGACCCTGACCTCGCTGCGGGCCTTTGCCACGGTCGGCCAGTGCCTGAGCTTTACCGAAGGGGCGCACCGGCTGGGCGTGACGCAAAGCGCGGTCAGCCGCCAGATCCGGCAGCTGGAAAGCACGCTTGATCTGCCGCTGTTCCGCCGCATCGGCAATTCCATCGAACTGACCGAGGCCGGGGCGGTGCTGCATGAACGCCTCGCCGAGGCGTTCGACATCATGGACGAGGCGGTGATGGAAGCGCGGGCCACCGTGCCGCGCCAGAAGCTGACGCTGCTGGCACCGCCGACCTTTTCCGCCCGCTGGCTGTCGCGGCATCTGGTGTCGTTCCGGCAGCGCTTTCCCGATCTGGATCTGTCCCTGCATCTGAGTGCCGATGACAACGTGCGGGTGGATTGCGTGATCCGCTTCGGGGCCGATCCGCGCGACCGTCATGTGTCGACGCGGCTGATGGTCGAACAGCATATCGCCGTCTGCGCCCCCGATCTCTGGGCCGATCCCGACCGGCTGCGGCAGAGCTGCCTTCTGTATGTGCTGGACCGCGCGCTGCGGCTGCCGACATGGGACAACTGGTTCGCCTCCACCCAGCATGACCGTCGCGACCTGCCGGAAAACGCGATGGAATTCGCCACGCTGGACATGGTCACGCAGGCGGCGGTGTCCGGGGCGGGGCTGGCCGTGATCGACCGCAACATGATCGAACCGGAGCTGCAGTCCGGGGCGCTGATCCAGATCGATCCGGTGGTGGTCACCGGCCCCTATGGCTACTGGCTGGACATCTCCACCGAACGGCTGGCGCGCAGCCGGGTGGTGCATTTCGCCCGCTGGCTGCAGCAGCTGGCCGGGGCGGGGCAGGGGCGTCCGCTGGGCAGTCACGCGCCGTGACCCCCCGCAGCGGCGGGGGGCCAAGCTGTCCGTCCTGTCATTCCGCCGCAACAGGACGCGCGGCACGGTCAAGCCTGCCCGACAGCCGGGTCAGCCCAAGGCCCAGCACGACCACCGCAGCGCCCAGATAGGGCGTGGCGGCAAGGCCGAGGCTTTCCACCGCAATCCCGCCCGCCCATGCGCCAAACGCGATGCCAAGATTGAAGGCGCCGATATTCAGGCCCGAGGCCACATCCACCGCGTCGGGCGCCACCTCGCGCGCGATCTGCACGGTATAGGCCTGCAGCGGCGGCACGTTGGCGAAGGCGAAGCCGCCCCAGACGGCGATCACCGCGATGGCGGCAAGGGGCGAGGTCAGCACCGCGCCAAGCGCCAGAAGCACCACCGACAGGCCCAGAAAGATCACGCTCAGCGCCGGGATCGCGCCGATCCGGTCGGCAAGCCTGCCGCCGATGATATTGCCCGCCGCCACCGAGGCGCCATAAAGCAGGATCACAAGGCTGACCGCGCCAGTTCCAAGACCGGTGACATCGGTCAGCATCGGCGCAAGATAGGTGAAGGCGATGAAATTGCCGCCATAGCCGACCGCCGTGATCAGATAGACCAGCAGCAGCCGGGGCGAGGTCAGCACCCGCGCCTGATCGCGCAGCGTCGGGGGCGGGCCCTGCGTCAGGTTGGACGGCACCAGCCGGGCCGAGGCCAGCAGCCCGATCAGCCCCAGCACGACCACGCCCAGAAAGGTGGACTGCCAGCCGAAGGTCTGGCCGATCCATGTGCCAAGCGGCACGCCGGTGACCAGCGCCACCGTCAGGCCCAGAAACACCAGCGCGATGGCCGAGCTTTCCTTTTCCCGGGGCACAAGGCTGGTGGCGATGGTCGAGGCGATGGCGAAGAACACGCCATGCGCAAGCCCGGTCAGGAAGCGCGCGGCGACAAGGCTGCCATAGCCGGGGGCAAAGGCGGCAAAGGCGTTTCCGGCGACAAACAGCACCAGCAGCGACAGCAGCAGCGTCTTGCGCGGCAGCCCGCCCGCCAGCGCGGTCAGCACCGGCGCGCCGATGGTGACGCCAAGGGCATAAAGGCTGACCAGCAGCCCGGCAGAGGGCAGCGACACGCCCAGATCGGCGGCGATGGTGGGAAGCAGGCCGACAATCACGAACTCGGTCGTGCCGACGGCAAAGGCGCTGATGGTCAGCGCCCAAAGAGCAAGGGGCATCAAGGCATCTCCTGTTGCGACGAATGCCGGGAAGATGCCTTCGGACAGGCTTTGCGTGAACAGACAGCTTGACAAAGGGTCGTTGCGCCAGACGCACGACTGGCCCGGCGCGGCCCCTGTTGCAAGGCTCAGCCCTGCTCGCGCGGGCGGGTGCGGTCCAGGTCCGGGCTGATCGGAATGACCTCCGCGTCATTCCCCTGCGGCAGGCGGAATGGCCCGTTGATCCAGCGGGCTGCCTTCCAGTCCGCCTTGGCCTGCCCGATCCGGTCCTTGGAGGAGGAGATGAAGGTCCACCAGATATAGCGCGGCCCGGTCATCGTCGCCCCGCCCGCGCTGCCCCCTTCTGCCTTGGTCGGCAGAGCCTGCCGCCGCGAGAGGACCGCGGCGCCGCAGCCTCGCGCCGGGGCCTGTGCCGTCCTGCCGGATCCCCCGTGTCCGGCAGGTGGCAGGCCCCGGCGGTCATCCGGTCAGCAGCCCGGCCAGAGCCACAAGCTCCGCCTGCCGGATCTCGTGGCCGCCGTCATGCACCGCGCTGGTGACCTCGGCGCCCTGATCGGCGAACCAGCGCAGCAGCCGTTCGCTCTGCGGCCACGGGCAGATCGGATCGCGGCGCCCGGCGCTGACCAGCACGCGGCGGCCCGTCAGATCCACCGGGGCGGGCTGCCACGGCACCAGCGGGTGCAGCAGGCCCACGCGGTCAAAAAGCTGCGGCTCAGCCATCACCACCGAGGCCAGAATGTTGGCGCCATTGGAATAGCCGAAGCCATAGACCGGCACACCGGGATGCGCTGCCTTCTGCGCCGCGACAAACCCGGCCATCCGGTCGGTGCGCCGCGCCAGATCGGCCATGTCATAGACGCCTTCGCCGGTGCGCCGGAAGAACCGGGCAGCGCCGCCTTCGGACACGTCCCCGCGCGGCGAGACGATGCCCGCGCCGGGATGGATCTGCCGGACAAGGTCAAAGAACTGATTTTCGTCGCCGCCAGTGCCGTGAAAGGCAAAGATCAGCGGTGCCCCCGCATCGGGGGCACGCATGCGGGCATGATAGCTCAGGCTCATGGCTCAGGCTCCGAGCGCAGGCAAAAGATCCTCGATCCGGTCGCGGAACGGCTCGTACCGCGTCGGCAGCTTCAGCGCCTGCCCAAGCCGGGCGGTGTCCTCGTCGCGGTCGAAGCCCGGCTCGTTGGTGGCGATCTCGAACAGCACGCCGCCGGGGGTGCGGAAATAGATCGCCCAGAAATAATCCCGGTCGATCACCGGCGTCACCTGATAGCCGGTGGCCAGAAGCGCCTCGCGCACCCGGGCCTGTGCCGCGCGATCTTCCACCGCGAAGGCGATGTGATGCACCGATCCCGCGCCCTGCGCCGCAGTCTGCCCGCCCGCCACGGTTTCCAGATCGATCGTGTCGGCGGCATTGCCGCCCTCGATCCGGTAGCGGGTCACGGCCCCGTCGGTCTCGTCCTTCTGATAGCCCATGAAGCTCAGCAGTTCCGCCGTGGCAGCGCTGTCGCGCAGCCGCATCCGGGCGCCATGAAAGCCAAGGATGCCTGCATCCTGCGGCACATCGGCCCCGGTCCAAGCCGTTCGTCCGCGCGCGGCGCTTTCCACCAGCGCGAAGCTGTCGCCATCGGGTCCGGCAAAGCCAAGGCGGGCTTCGCCAAGGAAGCTGCCTTCGGACAGCCCCCTGACGCCGCTCCGGGCCAGCCGCTCCTTCCAGAAGCCAAGCGCGCCTTCGGGGACCGCAAATTCCGTCACCCCGACCTCACCGGTGCCACGGCGCCCGCGCGGCATGTCGCCGAAGGGGAAATAGGTCATCACCGATCCGGGCGTGCCGATCTCGTCGCCGTAATACAGGTGATACACCTCCGGCGCGTCGAAATTGACCGTCTTCTTCACCCGCCGCAGACCCAGCGTGTCGGTGAAGAAGCGGTTGTTGGTCGCTGCATCCGCCGCCATCGAGGTTACGTGGTGCAGACCTTTGATATCCTTGATCATCTTTGTCTCCATCAAGACGTCATTCCTGTTGAGAGCAAGGTAGGCGCAAAGATCATTTTTAAGAATAGAAACTGCATGGCATTTACTGTTGCGTTGAATGATAACAATATGCCCCCATGCAGACCATGAAACCGATCCGGGTCTTCCTGACCGTGGTGGCGCAGGGCAGCTTTGCCGGGGCGGCCCGCCGCCTGCGGATGACGCCCGCCTCCATCACGCGGATCATCGCGCAGCTGGAGGCCGATCTGGGCCAGCAGCTGCTGCTGCGCACCACGCGGCAGGTGTCGCTGACCGGCGCCGGGGCCATGGTCGCGGCGCGCTACCGCCCGGTGATCGAGGAATTCGACCGGGTCACGGAGGAGGTCACCCGCACCACCCGGCCCGATCGCGGGCGGCTTGCGATCAACGCGCCCATGTCGTTTGGCATGCGGCTGATGCCCGGGCTGGTGGCCAGCTTCCGGCTCGCCTATCCCAACATCGCGCTGGACGTGCACCTGACCGACGCGCTTGTCGATATTCTGGATGCCAGCTGCGATCTGGCGATCCGGATTTCCGACCCTCCGGGGGACAAATCGACCATCTGGCGCCGGATCTGCCATGTGCCACGGCAGGTGGTGGCGGCGCCCGCCCTTTTCGACCGCATCGCCCGCCCGGCCCATCCCGGCGACCTGCAGCCCGACCAGTGCCTGTCCTATGGCCACAAGGGCAGCGCCGAGATCTGGACCTTTACCCGTGGGGGGATGCGGCGCACGGTGCGGGCGGGCACCGACGTGGTGTCGAACAACGGCGAATTCCTGTATGCGCTGGCGCTGTCGGGCAATGGCATGGTCAATCTTCCGGATTTCCTTGTGCGGGACGGGCTGGACCGGGGCACGGTCGACATCGTGCTGCCCGACTGGCAGATCCCGCCGCTGAACCTGATGCTGTATTATCCGCCGTATGAAAAGCTGCCGCCGCTGGTCGAGACCTTCACCGAATTCTTCGAGGCCTATATCCGCGATCTGGACAGTTTCGATTTCGGCACCGGCGGCTGAGCGCGGCGGGCGGCACCGGTCCGGGGCTTTTCGCGCGGGGCGGGTCCGGCTAGACTGAAGCGCGAGAAGGCAGACAGGCGAGGGGTCTTTGCGTCACATGCACGACTTGCCGCAGACCCGCGATCTGGCCGCCTTTGTCGCGGTGGTCGAAGATGGCGGCTTTGCCGAAGCCGGGCGGCGGCTTGGCGTGGCGCCCTCGACGCTGAGCCGGACGGTGACCCGGCTGGAGCGGATGCTGGGCGTGACGCTGCTGCGCCGGTCGACCCGGATGATCGAACTGACCCCGGAAGGGCGCGAGCTTCTGCAGGCGGCGCAGGACATCGTGGCCCGCACGGAGGGGCTGTTCGACCTTGCCACCGGCAGCCGCGCGCCGCGCGGCCCGCTGCGGATCAACGCGCCGGTGTCGTTCATGCTGCATGTCCTCGGGCCGCGGCTGGCGGAGTTTCACGCAGCCTACCCCAAGGTCGAGGTCACGCTCGACATGACCGACCGCATGGTCGACCTGATCGACAGCCATGCCGATGTGGCGATCCGCTTCGGCACGCTCTCAGACAGCGACATGCTGCGGCGGCGTCTTGGCGTGACCTCGTGGCATCTGGTGGCCGCCCCCGCCTATCTGGCGGCGCAGGGCCTGCCGGGGCGGCCCGAGGATCTGGCGCGGCTGGAACAGGTGCGCTTCACCACCCCGGACCATATCAACCAGCTGCGCTTCCGCGGCCTGAGCCAGCCCGTGACGGTGCCCGCCGCCGCCTATGCCGAAAACGGCGAGGCGGTGCGCAGCCTCGTGCTGGGCGGCATGGGGGTGGCGCGGTTTTCGGAGTTCATGGTGGCGGAGGATCTGGCCAGCGGACGGCTGGTGGAGCTGTTCGCGGGGAAGCTCGACGTGCCGCCGCTGGACATCACCGCACTGTTCCTGACCCGCACTTCGGGTCTGCGGCGGCTTGCCGTGTTCCTCGACTGGCTCGAAGAGGTGCTGGCCCCGGCCGCGCCCGTGCCCTGACCGGACAGGTCATCATTGCCGAACCGGACGTGCTTGCCGGCGGAAAGACGGTGGATGTCAAGTGTGTCTTTGGAAATGTCGATGCCGATGGTATCGTGAATTTCCTATCTTCTCTTGTGCTTGGCGTACGGGGCAATGTCTTTCGCATCCCCCACCTTTCCGTTCAGCACATGCGAAAGGCGGGGGCGATCCAACTTCTGACCGGTCCTTGGGAATCTCTATCCTTTCGACCCGTCTCCGCCGCTCTCCGCCATATGTGAGGTGGCGGAGAGCGGCTCCCGTATCGCACCAAAGCTGGGAAGATTTTTGGGACAACCAACCTGATCGCAATTGGCTCGCCGCTCAGAGCTGACGGCGGAGGAAAAAATCCCGGGGCAAGTCAACGGCTCCGCGGAATAAGAGCCGTGTCGGGACCGCTAGGTGACAGCCGACCGATTGTAAAAGGATGCGCCCGTTGCTCCAAATCGCCATCCGCGTCACACTCGTGCAGCAACTGGGAGGCAGGCATGACCGCATCACTCTGGGACTTCTCTCTGGGCTTCTATCAGGATACCGCGACGCAGGCTGCCTGCCTGGACTGGCAGGACAGGCTGGGCGGCGACGTGAACGTGCTGCTCTACCATCTGTTCCTCGCATCGCAGGGGGTCATTTTAACCCCGCAGGACAGTGCCCGCAGCGACGCGGCGGTGGCACGGTGGCGCGACGAGGTGGTGGAGCCTTTGCGCGCGCTGCGCCGCAGGCTCAAGGCCGTGTCACTTGGCCCGGTGCCAGACCGGCAGGAACGATTCCGCGACGAGGTGAAGCGGCTAGAGCTAGGAGCGGAGAAGGTCGTGCAGGAGGTGCTGGACGCCCTGCCCCGCCCTCGGGGTCGACAGCCTGACTGCGCGAAGGCGGCAGAGCACAACTTGGCTGTGCTTGCCGCCTCTCTGGGCGTCGCGCCGGAGGATCCGGCGCTGGCGCCGCTGCTGGCCCGGTTCCGGGCCATCTCCGGCTGATCAGCCGGCGGGGTTCTTGCCCCCTTGAGTCTGCTTGCGCGGAACCAGCCAGAGCCAGAGCAGCATCGCGGTCACAAGAAAGGCAGCGAGGCTGATCGGGCGGGTGAAGAACACGGTGAAATCCATATCGCTGACGGTGAGCGCGTTGCGCAGGTTCTTTTCGAGGATCGGGCCCAGGACGATGCCGAGGACCGCCGGGGCGGTCGGAAAGCCCAAGCGCACCATCAGATAGCCGATCGCCCCGAAGATCAGCACAAGCCGCACATCAAATGCATTGTTGTGGATCGAAAACGCCCCCGCCGTTGCCATCATGCAGATGGTGGGCACCATGATCCCCGGCGGAATGCGCAGCACGCTGGCGGCCATGCGGCGGGCTGACAGGCCGATGGCGACCATGAACACGTTGGACACGAACAGGAGAAGCAGGATGGACACGAACAGATCACCGTTCTGCTGGATCAGGAACGGCCCGGTATGGACGCCCTGGATCATCAGCGCCCCGATCAGGACCGCCGTCACCGGATCGCCCGGGATGCCCAAGGTCAGCAGCGGCACCAGCGCGCCGCCGGTGACCGCGTTGTTCGACACCTCGCAGGAAATTACGCCCTTGATCTCGCCTTTGCCGAAACGGTCGCCGGGCTTGGCGGTGCGCAGCGCGTCGCTGTAGCTGATCCACGACGCGACCGCGGGGCCGGTGCCGGGCAGCACTCCGATCAGACTGCCGATCAGCGCAGATTTGAAGGCCAGCCAGCGGTTGCGCCAGATCTCGCCTAGAACCTCGATCTGTGACGCGCGGCGCTGGGTGGGCAGGATCACCTGATCGTCGCTCCCGTCGCGGCACAGCAGCAGCATCTGCGCGATGGCGAACAGGCCGATCAGTGCGATGATGACCGGAATGCCTGCCATCAGGTTCGGCTCGCCGAACATGAAACGGCCCACCCCCGACACGGGGTCCAGACCCACGGTGCTGGCGAGAATGCCGATCAGAGCCGCCGCCATCCCCTTGACCATCGACCCGCGTGAGATTCCCGCCACGCAGACGATGCCCACAAGAGCAAAGGCGAAATATTCCACCGAGGTGAAGCTGAGCGCCACCTTGGCCAGCAGCGGCGCTACGCTGAGCAGCAGCAGCAACGAGAACAGCCCGCCCACGAAAGAGCACAGGATCGCCGTGACCAGCGCCTTATCACTTTCACCTGCCCGCGCCATGGCGAAGCCGTCCAGTGCCGTTGCCGCGGAACTGGGGGTGCCCGGCGTATTGATGAGGATGGCCGGGATCGAGCCAGCGAAATAGCCCGAACAGTAGATGCCCAGCAGCAACGCCATCGAAGAGGTGGGGCCCATGGCATAGGTCACCGGCAGGAACAGCGCGATGGCAGAGGGTGCGGTCAACCCGGGTGCTGCCCCGAAGATCATGCCGATCACTGAGCCTACGAAGACGAAAGTGATGACCCACGGGTCGGCAACATTGCTAAGCCCCTGCATCACGTCGGAAAACTGGATCAGATCCATGTCGGAAGCACCACTTTGAAGCCATGCGCGAAGGTCAGAAACAGCACAGCTGAGACCACCACGGGATAGAGCGCCAGCAGCAGCGGGCGGCGGATGCCGAAGACCAGCATCGTGACGAGCGTGAAGGCCCAGGCAGCGACGCGGAAGTCGATGAGGTCAAACCACCACAGCTCGAGGGCCAGCATCAGGCCGACGATGGCGGTGCGCTGGTCCAGCAACAGGGGCATCCGGCCCTCTGACCGCAGGCCCCGGACCAGCAGGATCACTCCGCAGAGTCCCAGCCCCGCGGCGCAGACCATGGGAAAGAAGCTGGGGGCCAGCGTACCGCCTGCAGCCCCCGAGCCCATGCCAAGCGACATGAGCATGACCCCAGCGGCCAGCGCTGCCAGTGCAACGCCCGAGATCGTATCCTGGTGACGCAAGTTCATGATAATCTCCTCCCGCAGTTACGGGACGGGACCGGCGACCCGACCGGGCCGCCGGATGCCGTCTCAGTTGGCCAGCAGCCCGATCTTGTCGAGCACGGGCCGGATGCCCTCTTTTTCTTCCTCGACCTGTGCGCGCATGGCGTCCGGGTCCAGATAGGCGGGGTTGAAATAGAACTCCTCAAGCCGCTGGCGGAACTCCTCGCCCTCGACCAGTTCAGCCACGGCACTGGAGACAGTGGCAACCGCCTCTTCTGGCACCCCGGCAGGCGCCACGATGCCGAACCACTGCGAACGCAGATAATCGAAGCCCTGCTCCTTGTAGGTTGGCACCTCCGGCAGGAAGGGCCAGCGGTCGCCTGCGGCCAGACCCAGCACGCGGATGTCACTTTCGCCGCTCTCGCTGAACATGGCCGGGAAGTTGGAGCCGCCGCCGGTCAGGAAATCGACCTCGCCGGACAGGAGCTTCACCATCCCCTCCTGATTGGAGTCGGAATTGACAAAGGTCGCTTCAACGCCCTGCTGGTCAAGGAACACCGCCATGGCCAGATGCGGCCCCGAGGCGACCCCGGAGCCGGAATAGGTCAGACGTTCGGATTTCAGCGCTTCGACAAGATCGCCAAGGCTTTGCCACGGGCTGTCAGCCCGCACCGCCACGCCGGACGGAATCTCGACCACGCGGGCGATCATCTGGAAGCTGTCGGAATCATACCCAGTTTCCGACATCAGCGGCCGCGCGGCCAGAGTGGAGTCCGATCCGATGGCGATCGTATAGCCATCTGCGCGGGTCCGCGCGAGATTGGCAAGCCCCACGGCTCCGCCCGCGCCGGGCTGGTTGACCACGACGACCGGCTGGCCCAGCTTTTCCTCCAGCGGTGCCGCGATCAGCCGTGCCACCTGATCGGTTGCTCCGCCTTGCGCGAACGGAACGATCATGTGTACGGGCTTGGTGGGGTAATCCTGGGCCAGCGCGGGCCCTGCGCTTAGCAGGGCCATGGCGGCGGCCCCCGTCTTGAGCAAATCTCTCCTGCGGATCATGTCAGTCCTCCCATGAATGATGATGTTGGTGATGGTCCGCCTTCTTCCGGGCGGATTGCCGGAGGCAGCCATTGGCTGCCCCTCCGGAAAGCTCACATCGGCTCGCCGGTGTCGGGATCGAACTTCGTCTCGGGCTTCAGGCCGGGCCGCTGCTGCGGCAGGCTGATCTTCCCGTTCTCAAGATAGCCGCCGCGTGCCGCACGGTCGGCAGCCGCCTCCCAGTAGTCATGCCAGGCGCCCAGCGAATACCCGTGCCAAGGCGACTGCGGCATGAGCGGCGGCAGCCCCATCTCCTCCCAGATGGTGCGGGCGCGCTCCATGTAGGGACGCGTTGGCAGGGCCAGCGGCGGCATCGGCGATTTCATCGTCGCATCGATCAGCAGCGTGGAATCTTCCTCGCCGGCGTGCTCGCGCTTTGGGCCGTGGCCTTGCCCGCGATGCGGCAGCAGCTGCATGTCATGCACCGGGTTGGTACGGTAGGACATGGCCCAGAGGATGGAATCCGGGCTGTCGACGTCGATATCCTCGTCCACTGCAATGCAGATCTTGGAACAGTCGCCCTTGAAGAAGGCCGCGCCATAAAGCGCCCGCCAGATTTCGGTGCGTGGGATGCCACGGTCGACGGTGATGACGGTGACGCGCAAGAGCCCGGTCAGCGGCTCGTGCAGCGATACCTTGCGGATGCCCTTGATGCTGAGCGTGTCGCGCAAATGGGACAGGAACAGCGGCTCATAAGCCACCCGCTTGATGACACTGGATTCGCTGGGCGCGACCTGACTGATGTAGGACGGGATCACCGCGTCGCGCCGCCGGGTCACGGCGGTCACGCGCATCGGCATGTTGTATTCTTCCAGCGCGATATGGCCATGGCTTTCGCCGAAGGGGCCTTCGGGTTCCACCCGCGTCACGTCGATATAGCCTTCGATCACCACCTCGGCCTCGGCGGGCACCAGCAGAGGCACGGTGCGGGCACGCACCACGTCGACCGCATGTCCGGCAAGCCCGCCCGCCACGTCGAATTCATCCACCCCGATCGGCAGCTTCTGCGGCCCCATGAAGGCCACGCAGGGCGGGCAGCCCAGCACGATGGCCACCGGCATTTCGGTATCGCCCTGCTGCTGATGCTTGAGGTAATGCTGGTAGCCGCCCGCGCCGCCGACCCGGGTCGCCATGCGCACCACCAGCCGATCCGGCGCCTTGAGCGCGCAGCGATAGGTGCCCATGTTCTGCACCCCGGTTTCGGGATCCACAGTGATGACATTGGTGGCCGACAGGGTCGGCGCGCTGTCAAAACCGGGCGTGGAGACCGGGATGGGCAGAATGTCGATGCCGTGACCTTCCTGCGACAGAACCCCGCCGGTCTCGACGATGTCATGGCAGGGCGCGGCTTCCACCTCGCGCGGGGGAATGGGATGGGCCAGCGCGTCTTTCCACTTTGCGCCGATCTCCTCCACCGGACAGTCCATGCCCACGGCATAGATGGCCGGATTGGCCGCGAGCCCGCCCACGATCACCGGAATCTCGTAAGCGCGGCCTTTGCCATCGCGGATGTTGGTGAACAGAAAGGCCTTGCGATCGGCTTCCTTCATCCCCCCGACGAACTGCCAGCGCACCAGCGGGTGCATTTCAGCATCCTTGTCGATCTCGCGGTCGACGCGGATCAGCAGGCCCTGACGGTCCAGTTCGGCGATATGGTCGTGCAGGTCGTTATAGGCCCGCCGTGTCTGATTGGTCATGGTCGTTTTCCTCCCCGGCGGTGTCTTGCCCGCCCTCATTCCTGTCGCTGGGTTCTGGATCGAGCCGGGCGCCGGTCCAGCGTCGCACGTGCCCCGCCTCGATCCCCAGAAGATCCAGCGCGCGTCCGGCCAGATGGTCGATGACGTCGTCCACGCTTTGCGGCCGGTAATAGAGACCCAGCACGGCGGGCATCACGATGGCGCCGCTGGCCGTGGCCCGCGCCATGATGTCGATATGCCCCGCATGCAGCGGCGTTTCGCGAAACAGCAGCACCAGCCGCCGCCGTTCTTTCAGACAGACATCCGCAGCCCGGGTAATCAGATCGCCCGCCATGCAATGGGCGATGGCACTCAGCGTCTTGACCGAACAGGGCGCGACGATCATGCCATCGTGGCGGAACGATCCGCTGGCGACCGAAGCACCGATGTCGCGGAAGCCATGCACCTCATCGGCAAGCCCCCGCACATCTTCGACCGCCAGATCAGTTTCCAGCGCCATGGTGCGCAGGGCTGCAGGCGACAGGATCAGATGCGTCTCCACATCCGGCAGCGGGCGCAGCAGTTCCAGCAGCCGCACCCCCAGCAGCGTGCCCGAGGCGCCGGTAATGGCGATGATGACGCGCCGACGGTCAGCCACGGCCACGCTCCACCCGCCACAGGAACGCATCCAGATGGCTGGCAAAGGCCTCGCCCGCCTCAACCGAAGACAGATGCGCGGCATCCAGCGTCACAAGCTCTGCTGCCTGTGCCAGATCCGCGATCTCCTGCGCACGGGCCACCGGAGTAGACACATCATGCGCGCCCGCCACCACCAGCACCGGTCCGACGAAGTCGCGCAGCGCCGCCTTGCCATCTCCCCCGGCCAGCGCCGCACAGCAGGCGGCATACCCCTCCGGAGAGGTGGCGGCGATCATCCGCAGGATCTGTGCGCTGCGCTCCGGATGGCTGGCGCGGAACCGCTCGGTCAGCCAGCGCGTCAGCGTCGCCTCGGCCAGTCCCGCCATGCCCTCGTCGAGCGCGGTGTGGCGGCGGTCCTGCCACATCGACGCAGGCGGAAAATCCACTGCCGTGTTGGCAAGCACCAGCCCCGCGACCCGGTCGGGCGCGATCTCCGCCGCCGCCATGGCAACCAGCCCGCCGAGCGACAGGCCACACAGCACGGCGCGGTCGATGCCTTCGGCCTGCATCAGGTCCAGCACGTCATTGGCCAGATCCTGGGCCGACACCTCCGGCGCGCCGCTTTCACGCGTCATCGGCGACCGGCCATGGCCGCGCATGTCCCATGTCAGGGCCGCGCGACCCGGCAGTCCCGCCAGTACCTCGTCCCACATGCCCAGATCGGCGGCGAGAGAGTTCAGGAACACCACCGGCAGCCCGTCACCCTCACGCCGCTGGCGGTGAAGCTTTGCGCTTTGCGTCATGTCACGCATTGCCAGGCTCCTTATCGTGCTGCAGCGGGCGCGGGGGCCAGCTGCTTCTTCAGAGCGCCGAAAAACTGCTTCACCAGATGTTTGGCGACACTTTTCAGGATGCGCTGGCCGACCCCCGCGACCAACCCGCCGATTTCGCCCCGGCCATCATAATGCAGCACCGTGCCGCCCTGCCCGTCGGGTTCTAGCGTGAACGTGGCGGCCCCGGTGCCGGTGCCGATGGAGCCTTCACCGCTGACGCGGATGTTGCCGCTTACCGGCTCCTTCTTGTCCTCCAGCGCCACGGCACCTTCGAAACTGCCACCCACGGCGGCGACCTTCAGATGAACCTCCATCACATAGCTGTCGGGTGCAGTTTCCGTCATGCGGCGGCAGCCGGGAATGCAGGCCTGTAATACCTTCGGGTCGTTGAGCGCGTCCCAGACCTGCTGCGGCGGGGCGCCAACGGTTTCACTGCCGGTGAGTTCAAGTTGCATCTGCCTGTCCCTCCTCCGAGTTCACAGATTCAGCAGCGACGTCACGGTGCCGGATTCGATCCGGTCCCGCGCATCGCCCTCGATCCCGGCGGCAGCCAGAATTTCCCGCGGAGCGGGATCGCCGATCGGGAAGGGCATGTCGGATCCCAGCATGATCCGGTCAGGGCCAACCGTGTCGACCAGGAGACGCAGCGCCTCGGGTTCATGCACCAGCGTGTCGTAATACATCATCGACAGCGCCTTGTCGGGATCGGCCAGCTTGTCCTTGGCCAGCGCATAGTTGCGCCGCAGCCGTCCGATGACGAAGGGCAGCGCGGCACCGCCGATGCCGATAACGAACTTTGCGCCCGGATAACGTTCGACCTTTCCGGAGTAGATCAGCC
Organism: Salipiger marinus; assembly: GCF_035481585.1. Classification (NCBI taxonomy): domain Bacteria; kingdom Pseudomonadati; phylum Pseudomonadota; class Alphaproteobacteria; order Rhodobacterales; family Roseobacteraceae; genus Salipiger; species Salipiger marinus. The sequence continues at coordinate 112,495 of NZ_JAYKSL010000007.1, forward strand.
GCGATACGGCGATCAGGGTGTCAGTGATCCGACCCACGGCGTTTTCCATGCCATAGGCTTTGACCCGGTCATCACCGGCATCGAACACAGGGTGGATGAACAGGGCCGAGCCCAGCTCATGCGCCGCCTGCCAGAACGGGTCCAGATCGGGATCGTCAAGCACACCGCCGCGACCTTTGGGCTGGGTGCCGATCATGGCGCCACGGAACCCATGCGCATGTGCCTCGCGCAGCACCTCTGCCGCCAGCGCGCCATCCTGCAGCGGCACCGTCGCCAGCGGGATGAAGCGCCCCTCATGCGCCTGACCCGCTGCATGCAGGTGGCTGTTGATCAGCCGCGACCATGCAGCCCCTTCCTCGGCAGGCAGGTCATTGCCGAACATGTCGAGCCAGCCGCCCACCACCTGCCGGTCGATGCCGTTCTCGTCCATCCAGGCGAGACGCTTTTCGACATTGCTCAGAAAGCCTGCCACAGGCCGGGTGCGGGTGTTGCCGCTGAAGGAAAAGGCAAGGCTGTCGCCGTCCTCTGTCACCTCAAGCGAGGGAAAGTCGTGTTTGCGGGAGCGGATCTCCTCCAGCAGGGAGGGGGGAACCAGATGTGCGTGACTGTCGATGATCATTCTGTCTTGCCTTGCTGTCGGGTTTCTTCTGCTGCAGCCAGCGCGTCGCTGATGGCACTGGCGCGGATCGGAAGCTTGGAAAGGGTGATGCCCCAGGGGGCCACCGCGTCGTTGATCGCCCCGGAGACGGCAGCGGGCGCCCCCAGATAACCGCTTTCGCCAGAGCCTTTCTGACCGAAGACGGTGTGGGGCGAGGGCGTGCAGTGATGCACGATCTCAACCGTCGGCATCTCGTGCGAAGATGGCATGAGATAGTCGAGAAAGCTCTGCGTCATCAGCTGGCCATCCGCATCATAGGCGAATTCCTCCAGCAGGGCGGCGCCGATGCCGTGAGCGATCCCACCCAGCGTCATGCCCCGGACGATATGAGGGTTGATGACGGTGCCGCAGTCGTGACCGATGACGTATCGCCGGATCTCGGGCTTGGCGAGCACCGGGTCAAAGACCACCAGGACAAGGTGGAATTCGAAGGAAAAGCAAGGATACATCTGCACCCGCCCGTCTTTTGGCAGCTCTGTCCCGGTCGGCACCTGCAGGATGTGCTGCGCCGCAAAACCCGGCGACATGCCCTCGGGCAGGTCGTGAAAGCGGCGATGGGTGATGTCGACCAGTTCGGCCCAGCTCAGCACCACACCCTCAGGCCCGTGTACCGCCGCATCGGACCAGCGCAGATCTGCTGCGGCAAGACCGCTGCGATGCGCGGCGATGGCAATGGCCTGCGCCTTCAGCGTTTCTGCCGCCTTGACCGCAGCGCCGCCCATCATGATCGCCATACGGCTGCCAACTGGCGAATTGCCCGGCAGGCTTTCCAGCGAGCCCGGACGCACCACGCGGATCAGATCCGGGTCGACCTCCAGCGCCTCGCCCACCACGGTGGAGACCAGCGTTTCATGCCCCTGCCCCGCAGAGGTGGTGTGGATGGCCACCGTGATCGCCCCGGTGGCATCCACGTTGATCCGCACCGCCTCCATCCATGTGGAGGTGCGGTTCTTTTCGTTCAGCAGCGGCTCGAACGAGGAATTGCCACCCGAAGGTTCCAAACAGGCGGCGATGCCGATGCCCGCGCAAAGCCCTGTCGCGCGCAGCCGGTCGCGCTCGGCGACCAAGGCCTCATAATCGGCATGGGCCAGCACCTTGTCGATGACGGTGTGATAGTCGCCGCTGTCATATTTGGTGCCGGAGGGAATTTCGTAGGGAAATTCATGAGCTTCGATCAGGTTGCGGCGGCGCAGCTCGAGCCTGTCCATCCCAAGGTGTTCCGCAACGCGGTCCATCATCGTTTCGATGGCATAGTTCGTCGGCGACTGCCCAAAGCCGCGGACGGCCTCCTGCACTGTCTTGTTGGTGGTGACCGACATGGCGCGGTAGCGGACACTGCCGATCCGGTAAGGACCAACGATGGCGCCAATGGGCTTGCCCAGCTGGAACGGCGCGCGGCCCGCATACGCCCCGGCATTATCCAGCGCCCGCATCTGCATGGATTTAATGATGCCGTCGCGGTTGAAGGCCACGTCGATGTCGAAGATGCGCTCGGGGCCGTGGGCATCGCCAGCGCGCATGTTTTCGAGCCGGTCCTCGATCAGCCGCACTGGGCGGCCCAGCTTGCGGGCGATATGCGCCGCCAGCACGGTATGCTTGATGCCCCGTTTCACCCCGTAGCTGCCACCCACATCCACATCGTAATGCACCCGGACCGCATTGCCGGTCAGGCCAAGCGCCCGGGCGATCTGATCGGCGTATTTCGGCATCTGGATCGACGCCCAGATGTCCATCACGCCGCCCCAGGGATCCCACTCCGCGACTACCCCGAAGGTTTCGATCGGCACGGTTGAATTGCGACCCCAGATCACACGCAGGCTGATCTGGTCTTCCGCTTCGGCAAAGGCCTCGTCCACGGCGCCCCAGGTGAAGGTCTTGTCCAACAGCAGGTTGGAGCCGTGATCGGGATGCACCGGCGGCGCATCAGGCAGAAGCGCCTTTTCGGCGTCCAGCACGAAGGCCCGGCGGTCATATTGCACGCGCACCCGTTCGGCGGCATCCTCAGCCAGCGCACGGCTTTCGGCCACCACGGCGCAGACCCACTCTCCAGCATAGCGCACCTCGCCCACGGCCAGCGGAAAGCGGCGCACGGCGGGGGTTTCGAGCCCGTTCATCAGGGGCAGTGTGGCGCGGGAAATGTCGTCGCCGGTCACCACATCCCACACACCCGGCAGGGCAAGGGCTGCGTCGCTGTCAATGCCGACGATGCGCGCGGCGGGATGCGGCGAGGCGACGAAGGCCACGTGCAGCATGCCGGGCCGGTCGATATCGGCCACATAATGTCCGCGCCCGGCGACAAACCGACGATCTTCGCGCACGCGGCGGTTGGTGGACACGTAGCGGCGGGGGGGGGTCTGCTCGGTCATTCCGCAGCCTCCGTGACGGGGGTTTCACCGGGCCGCAGGTTGCGGCCGCGCAACCGTTCCGCGGCAAGCAGCACCGCCTCGATGATCTGGCCATAGCCGGTGCAGCGGCAGATATTGCCCGAGATGGCCTCGCGCACATCCTCCTCGGTCGGGTCGATGTTGTGGCGGAGCAGGCCATGCGCGGCGGCGATCATGCCTGCGGTGCAGTAGCCGCATTGCAGGCCATGGGTTTCACAGAACGCATCCTGCACCACGTCCAGTTCGCCCGGCGTCGGGGCAATGCCCTCGATGGTGCGGATGTCGAGCCCATCGGACTGGACTGCCAGCATCAGGCAGGATCGCACCGCAACCCCGTCCACCAGCACCGTGCAGGCGCCACAGACGCCATGTTCACAGCCCGCCCGCGTGCCCTTGAGATCAAGATGGTCGCGCAAGCAGTCCAGCAGCGTCACGCGCGGTTCCAAGTCCGCGACGCGTGGCTGGCCATTGACCGTAAGCTCTACTTTCATGCGATGTCTCCCATGGCGTCGTCGCGTGCCTCGCGCAGGGCGCGGCGGGCCAGTTCGGCGGCGGCCCGGCGGCGATAGGCGGCAGTGGCGTGCAGATCATCGACGGTTTCCAGATCCTCCAGCGCGGCAGTGACAATCTCGGCAATGCGTGCATCGGTGAGGGTCATGCCCTGCCCCTCAGCCTCCAGCCTCTGCGGCACGTCGCCCACCGCGCCGATCCCCAGCCGCAGGTCGATGCAGCGCCCTTCCTCGTCCAGCACCACCTGAGCGGCAGCAGAGGCAAAAGCGTAGTCACTGCGGCGCGAGGCGGTTTCATGGAATCCCGTGCCCACCCGGCCAGCGGGGCACTTCGGAAACAGCAGCTCGGTCAGGCAGCCCGCCGGTGCAGTGGTCAGCATCGGGCCGATGAAGAATTCCTCGGGCGCGAAACGCTCCTCGCCCTCAGCGGTGGCATAGACGATCTCGGCGTCCAGAACCGCAGCGGCAAGACAGATTTCGGCGGAGGGGTCGCCATGCGCCACCGAGCCGCCGACCGTGCCACGCGCCCGGGTGGGCGGGTGGCCCACATGGGCCAGCGCCTTGGCCAGCAGCGGCACCTGCCGCTTCAGAAGATCCGAGTGCAGTGCCTTGGCCTGGATTGTGGCGGCACCGATGCGGATCTGGGAGCCCTGTTCTGTGATCCCGTGCAGCTGCGGCAGGCGGTTCACATCCACCAGCGTGGTCGGGCGCGCCAGCCGCATGGCCAACATCGGGATCAGCGTCTGCCCCCCTGCCAGCACCCGCGCTTCGGGATCGTCGGCCAGAACCTGGCAGACCTCCGGCACATCTTTGGGCCGAAGATAGTCAAAACTGGATGGCTTCACGTCGCGTCTCCTCCTTCGCGCCGTCGGATTGCGGATCAGCCGATGACGAGACCTGACATCACCGGGTTCAGCACCGTCGCGCGCTGTTTCAGCACAAGTGGCCCGTCGGTTTCGCTCGCGGCCTTGGCGGCCAGCCAGCCGGCATCGGTCTTGAAGGACTCCCAGCCCTTCTTGCGCGCTGCTTCGTCGGGGAAGCGGGTGAGATAAGTCAATTCCTGCGTAGCGACGTCGGAAAAGACACCGACCAGTTCAATGCCATGGTCAGCAAAACGCGGCGCGACCTCGCGCCGGAAACGCTCCAGCACAGCGTCGGCCTGACCTTCGGCATGCTCGTAAACGCGGATTTCGTAGATCATGGAGCCCTCTCTCTTCAACTAGTTGGACAATACGGAATCAAAAAGCTCTTTGTCAAAGTATAATTGATACAAGGCCGACGATTTTATGTGTCAATTCCAGAAAAATCAGCTAATTAGCTTAGAATAATAGTGGTTTAATCGCTACATAAGCGTTTTGGAACAGAGAAGTTCGTCGAGCATGTTTAATTGTTTCGCTGCAGCATTCGCGCTCGCCGCCAAGATCGTGATTGTCTCAATCTGACCGCCACGGCCAAAGCAGAAGCCACGCTGCGCCAAGGCCGTGCAGCGGCATTTGATGCGGTCTTGCAGCACGCCGCTTCGGAAAGAGCGGACATTGTTCCCCACATACTTTGCAGTGGAGTGCGCCTTCCGCCGATCTGGGTGGAATGGGCCGCGCCCGGCTTCGGGCGCGACACACACCGTGACTTAGGCGGAAAGAGAGTCGTGGATCGTCCGCCTGATCCGCTCGCGCTCCTCGTCGGGCACCTCTGCAGACATCTGGATGTCATGCGCGATCTCCGCAGGACGTTTCAGCACGAGAATCCGATCGCCGATGTCGAAGGCCTCGTTGATCGAGTGTGTGATGAAGACCGCCGTCTTACCGTTTTCCCGCACGAGCGAGGCAAATTCCGTCCGCAGCCGTTTCGACGTGATCTCGTCCAGCGCCGAGAACGGCTCGTCACAGAGCAGGAGCGGAGCATCCGTCGCGAAGGCCCGAGCAATCGACACCCGCTGCCGCATCCCGCCTGAAAGCGCGTGCGGAAAGTCTTCTTCATGCCCTTTGAGCCCCAGCTTGTGCAGCCAGTAGAGCGCGCGTTCGCGACGCTCTTCCTTCGACAACTCGAGGATCTCAAGCCCGAGCTCCACATTCCTGACCGCACTGCGCCACGGCAACAACCGGTCATTCTGGAACACGATAGCCATCTTGCCGCGGAACCGGTCGAAATGGGTGAAGGGATCATCGCCCATGACGGTGACCCGCCCTTCGGACGGGGCCATCAGCCCGGCAATCATGTTGAACATGGTGGACTTGCCGCAGCCAGTTTTGCCCAGCAGGGCGACAAGCTGCCCCTTGCCAATGTCGAGGCTCAGATGATCGACGGCCACCAGCGCACCAAAGCGCTTGCCGACCCCCTCAAAGGAAATCTCGGGCATGGGTTTGTCTGCCGTTTCAGTGGGAGTTGCGGGGGGAGTGGTCTTGACAGCTGCAGACATCACGAGCGCTCCGATACGGCGCGATAGCGGAAAGCCGCGCGTTCGATCTGTGTCAGAAGCCACTGAAACAGCAGCACGAAAAACACCAGTTGCAGGGTCCATGCCAGCGCGCCTGCCATGTCGAAGACCTGCTGCTGCTGCAACAGCTGATAGCCGACGCCGCCGGACGAGCCGACAAGCTCTGCCACGACGACGACGCGGCTGGCATTGCCAAGGTTGACCTTCCACGCCGTCAGGATTTCGGGCAGGACCGCTGGCAGAACCATGGCGGAGAAATATTTGTGACGCTTGGGCCGAAAGCTCATCACCATTTCCAGCAGATCCTTGTTCATCCCGCGCAGCGCGCCGACGACCTGAAAGGTGAAGGCGGGCAGCGTGGTCATGATCATGATGAACAGGATGCGGAATTCGATGCCGTGGAACCAGATGATCGCGAAGACCACCCAAGACAGCGCCGGAATGCCCTGAAAGAACGTCAGCACCGGCGTCAGCAGCCGGTCTGCTGTCCTGAATGAGGCAATGAGCACGCCGAGACCTGCTCCGATGACAAAGGCGCCTGCAAGGCCTGCGAGGATCCGCAGCGCAGTGGCCAGCACACTGGAAAATTGAGACCATGTCGTCAGGATCTCGACCACCCGCCACGCCACATCGATGAGCGACGGGAACAGAAACGGTGGAAAGAACAGTGCGGCAAACTGCCATGCAGCGGCAATCAGCACGAAGGGTGCCGCTGTCCAAAAGAGCCCCCGTGCCGCGCCAAAAGCCGACGCTGCATAAGGGCTGGTGGTGGGGGTGATGTCGGTCATTTGTCGCCGCCCGCCCCGTAGATGGTGGCCTCGCTCGGCGTCTGCGGCAGATAGCCGATGCCAGTGCCGACCTCGTAGACCTTGCGGATCTCCGTACCCATGTCGCTGGCCCATTGCACGTTAAGGCCAAGGCGGTCGTTGTTGCGGATAAGCTCGGCGTAATTTGCAATGACAGAGTCGCTGCCATCCCTACCCGCGATGATCGCCGCAGCCTCGTCCGGATTGGCAGAGGTCCATTCTGCGGCCTCCTTATAGGCGGCATACAGCGCCTCCACTGCCTCGGGGTTCGCCTCGACCCAGTCGGAATGGGCGGCCACCCCAAGATAAGGGATGCTGGGCGATCCGGCGAAACTTTCCCAAGTTTCCACGATATCGAGGTCGATCGAACGCACATCAGGGTTCTGGGCTGTCAGCGAGGTGAAAGCTGGCTCCCAAAGCTGCACCGCCGCAGCACGGTCCGCCATCACGTAGCCGACAAGGCCGGGAGTTGCCGTATTGATCGCGGTCACCTCCCCAAGATCCAGCCCCTGCTGCTCGGCGAGCCAGCGGAACATCTGATAGTTGGTGGTGCCGGTGGCGGCGGCAAGATCCTTACCAGCAAGGTCGGCAAGGCTCTGCACGTCGTCGCGGGTGGTCACGACCGCACCCCAGAAGTCGAACAGGTTGAACAGATAGGTGGCCTTCACGCCGCGTGCCTCTGCCAGACCGACAGTCAGCAAGGCCGCAGATCCGCCGACCTGAAACTCGCCAGAATTGAACTGCGCGGCATAGGCATCCGGCGTGCGCTCCTCGAAGGTGATGTCCAGCCCGTGTGCCGTATCAAATCCCTGCGCTTCGATGATCGGGGGCAGGAATGCCCCCAGTGACGGCGGACCAAACACCACGATCGAGATTTCCGTCATGTCCTGCGCGGCGGCACCGCCAGTGGCCAAGGCCATGGCGAGCGACAGGGGCGCTATGCTCCGGCTACAAAAAGTCATCGATGTCCTCCCTGACTTGCGGCCCCTAGGCGGGCCGCTCGATTGTTACATATTGCTATCTGTCATTGCTTAAATGTCAACATAATAGTAATGCAAACCATGCAGATGCAGCATACATAGTGAGACAATATGGCAAGCCCGATCGACAGCTGTCCCAAAATTTCAGGAAATTTCTGTATTGTGCCGAGAGTTTGGGCGAGGCGCGTCGTCAAGGCGCGGGTGCTGCGCCTGCACATTGTCTCAGCATTCTCTGGGAGCGAGGAATGATCGCGCTTGCCGCTGTCGCGTTGCTGTTCGCGGGTGCCTTCGTCAAAGGCATCCTCGGCCTTGGTCTCCCGATGATCGCGATTCCCGGACTGACGCTCCTCGTGGGGCTACCGCAGGCACTGGCAATCTGCGTGCTGCCGGTCGCGCTGGCAAATGCGTGGCAGGTCTGGCAGTTCCGGAAGACACGGGTGGATCTGCACATGCTTGCGGGCTTTGTCACAGCCGGTGCAGTCGGGGTCGCCATTGGAAGCTGGCTGCTGGTGAAGGTGCCGCCCGCAGTTCTGGAAATGGCTCTGGCGACGATGCTGATCCTGTATCTTGGGCTGCACCTCCGGCGAAGCCGCCCCCTGCTGCCACCAGCCACGGCGCGGCAGATCGCACCGGGCGTTGGCATCGCGGCAGGGCTTCTGCACGGTGCCACCGGGATTGCCGGCCCCATCGGCATCACCTTCTTCCATTCCATGCGCTTGCCGCGGCCCGAGTTCATCTTTGCCACCGGGGTCATGTTCCTCTGCTTCGCCACCGTGCAGCTGCCGCTGCTGCAGGCCACAGGCATCCTTGGCAGTCCGGCACTGGCTACCGGTCTTCTGGGTTTGCCTGCGGTGGCGGCGGGCTTAACTCTTGGTCATGCCGCGGCACGACGCATTGATGCGCGCATGTTCGACAGGCTGGTGCTGGTGGTTTTGACATGGACTGCCCTGACACTGCTGTGGCGGGCAGCGCGGGAGGTGGGTATGGTTTAGGGCGGCCCCGGCCGCTGCACCATGCCGAAGCAGCTTCCAGTCGGCACGATCCGCAGAAGGCACGGCAGGCACGGCCTCCTCCCGGCAGATCCGTTTGGTCTTCCCACGATCTTGTAAAAAGACAATCGAAGTTTTCGAGATATAAAGCTGCACCAAATAATGTAACAATATTTCCACACGTCACCGGGATTCGATGGAATATTGCTCATACTTTGGCGGAAAGGCATGCAGTTTCCGATATTTCGCCATGCCCACTCAAGCGAACATTTCACCATTGCGACAATCGCGCTATTGTCATAGCTCTACGCCCCAGAAACTGGATAGAGGGACGGCATGAACTGGTATCCTCGGCTGCCCTTCGGTGAGGGGCCCCGCTACCTGCAGATCGTTGCGGCGCTGCAAAACGACATTGCCACGGGGCTGGTCGCGGCCGGGCAGCAGCTGCCGACGCATCGCGAAATGGCGCTGAAACTGGATCTGAGCATCGGCACCGTGTCCAAGGCCTATGCGGCGGCAGAGCGCAGGGGCCTCATTTCGGGGCAGGTCGGCCGCGGCACCTTCGTATTGCCAGCAACCCCCGAGCTCGGGATCGGCGAGCCGGCGGCGGGCGAACCGCGCCGCGTCAATCTGGCGCTGAATGCACCGCCCGCCACCGGCGAGGACCGCGCGCTTGGCAAGGCGCTGGCAGAGATCGCGGGCGAGGACGGGCTGGCGCAGCTGCTTGACTATCTGCCGCATCAGGGCCGCGAGGAACACCGTGTCGCGATGGCGGCGTGGCTGTCGGAGCGTCTGATGCCGGTCACCGCCTCCAGCCTCTACGTCACGCATGGGGCGCAGCACGCCATCTCGATCGCCATGCGGCTGCTGGCGCGGCCCGGCGCCCCGGTGCTGGCGGAGAACCTGACCTATTCGGGAATGATGGCGCTGGCACAGATGGAAAGCTATGCGCTGCGTGGTGTCGCGATGGATGAGCACGGGCTGGTTCCCAAGGCGCTGGACCTCGCCTTTCGCGAAACCGGCTCCAAGGTGCTCTACTGCACGCCAACTCTGCAATGCGCCACTGGTGCCGTCGCACCGGCGGCCCGTCGGCGCGAGATCGCCGAAATCGTGGCACGGCATGATGGCTGGATTGTCGAGGATGACGCTTACGGCTTTCTGCCGCCTGAGCCCGTGCCACCGCTGTCATCCTTCCTGCCGGAGCGCAGTTTCTATGTGGTGAGCTTTGCCAAATGTCTGTCCCCCGGCCTCCGGATCGGTGCGATGGTGGCACCGCCTCAGTTCCATGACCGGGCCGTCAACGCGATCCGCTCCACCGGCTGGATGGCCAGCGCGGTGATGGCCGAAGCGGTGATCCGGATGATGCGCGACGGCACGCTCGACCGCCAGATCGCCTTGAAGCGGGCGGTCGCGGCAGAGCGCACCGCCATGGCGCAGGATATCCTTGGCCCCTTGCTGGCACCAGTGCCGGTGCCCGGCTTTCACGTCTGGCTGCGCACGCCGGCTGGCCGCTCGGCCACCGGGCTCGCGGCACAAGCGGCGCAGGAGGGCATCACGCTGGCAGCCCCTGCCCCACTGCAGCCGCTCGCCTACCATGAAACCGGCGTCAGGGTCTGCCTCGGCGGGACTGCTGCGCTTGACGACCTGCGGCACGCGCTGGAGGTGCTGGCGGATGTCTTGAGTGGAATGGACGAGATGGCGCTGATCTGACAGGAATCATTGATCTCCACACGCGGCGGAATTCATCGCCTCGGAGAAAGGCACGGAGGGCATGAGCGACCTCTTCTGGCTGAACAACGAGCAGATGGCCCAGCCTTCCCCTTTCTTCCTGAAGTTGCACGGCAAGCTTGGAGTCGATGATAGACGTCTGTTGAGTGGGATTGTCTTCATCAATCGCAATGGATTACGCTGATGCGACGCACCGGAAGCATATGGCAGCAACAAGCTGCCCTATCGGCGATGGGAGCGCTGGAGCTAGAAAAGCATCTTCGCGCGGATGACGGTCGGTCTCGCGTCCGAGCGCGTCGAAGAGAAGACCGTCATGATCGACGCGACCTACCTGAAGGCACAATGAACGGCGACCAGCATGGCCGTCTAAAAGGGGGGCGTGGTTGCCTGGCTGGTCGCACCAAGGGCGGCATGATCACCAAACTGCACGCGATCTGTGAAAGCCTGGAGCAGCCTATCGACCTGCACGTCATCGCCGGACAGATGAGCGACTATACGGGCGCGCGGGCTCTGCTGAGCAGCCCACCCAGTGTCAAAGCTCTGCTCGCGGACCGCAACTCTGACGCCGATTGGGTCAGAACAGCATTGCATAAAAGGGGATGCGCGCCTGTATTCCTGGCCGAAAGCCGCAAGAAACCCCGGCCAAATACGACAAGCGGCACCACAAGCGGAGAAACCGCATCGAGATCATGTTCGGCAGGTTCAGTGGCTGGAGGCGCCGCCATGACCGATGCTCCCAGGTATTCCTTTTGGCCCTCGCTCTCGCGGCCGTTGTCATCTACTGATTATGAAGCCTAGCCGCTCGGCAGCGGCAGGGGTTGCTCTAAGAGCTTATGGGAAGGCAGTTCATCCCATTGGTTAAGCCATGGCGCCTGACAGGCGCTGGTCACCGAGGCAAAATGCCGAGGACTTCAGTCCCTACGTTCGTCATCGTTGACTATCTCTCCACCCTCAGAGCTTTTGCCGTCTGTCTTCCCACCGAAGGAGAACCGCACAAGATCATCGTTGCTGCGGTCGCGCGAAAGCTCGTCATCATCGCCAATGCACTGTGTATAAAGGGCGCCAGATCTGTCGGTCGAAGGCCGCCTGAGCGAGACAGGGCGAGACAGGCGCGAGAATGTCGGGAGAAGTCTGGGCGTGTTTCATGCCGCGCAGATGTGGCCCTGAGCCGCGCGGGTCAGGATCCCAGATCGGACAGCACGCGCCGGACATTGCCCAGCTCCAGCGTGCCAAAAACCTCGGCAATGTGGCGCTCATGATCGGCGCCGATGGCTTCCAGCTGGCGGCACATTGCCACGCCGCTGGAGGACAGGGCCACCCGCACCTTGCGGCGGTCCTTTTCGTCCGGCACCCGGAACACCAGCGCCTCGCGCACCATGCGATCGATGATCTTGGTCAGGGTCGCAGGCTCCACCAGAACCCGCTCCGCAAGGCGGCCCATGGGCAGCGGGCCTTCTTCTTCCAGCGACTTCAGGACGCGATATTGGTCCACCGCAATGCCATTGGCCTGAAGGCGCCGGGTCAGGTCATCCTCGATCAGGCGGTTGGTGCGTGCGATCAGGTATCCGAGTTGCTCGGTGAGCTTGGGGCTTGCCATGGTGCGTCCTCGAATAACCTGAATTCCAGTGCCGATATAGTATCGGCGACTAGGTAAATCCACAACATTTGAAACGGATATCACCTGCCGAGCAAAGGTTTCCCCGCAGACCGTCGCCGTGTCCATGTTGTCCCGTTCAGGTCGCAAAGGCCTTGCGCACCACAAAATCCACCCCATCCGCCTCGGCCAGCCGCACGCTGGCATCGGCATCGCTGCGCCCGATCAGCCGGTAAGCGTGATCGCGCTGCAGGCGCGGGCGCAGGAAATGGGCCATGCGGCAGCCATCCACCCGCCCGACCTGCCGCGCCAGCGCCGCAACAAGATAGATCGCATCGTAAAAATGCACTGAATTCGCCGTCATGGTCGGGCGCTGTCCGGAGAAGCACGCATCGTAATTTTCCGCCAGCGCCTCGCGCCCGTAGCCGCGGCTGCTGTCGAAATAGGACTGTGCGGCGAACAGGTTCTCTGCGCCGCCATCAGCCAGCGCCAGCAGCTGCATCTCGTCAAAGGCAAGGTTGAGCCGGGTCATCCTGCCACTGAAGCCCTCTTCGGCAAAGGCGCGGTTGAAACACACCGAATCCTCGCCCAGCATGGCGATGACCACGACATCGGGCCGCGCCTTGCGGATGCGGTCCAGCACCTCGGCGTAGTCGCGATGGCCAAAGGGCAGCAGCCCGTCGCCCACCAGCCGCCCACCCGCGCGCTGCACCGCCTCTTCGGTGGTGCCGTGGGCGATGCGGGGCCAGATGTAATCGTTGCCGACAAAAAAGAACCGTCTCGCGCGGCGATGCGTCGACATCCATTCAAGGCTGGGATTCAGAACCTCGCCATCGGTGATGCCAAGCTGCGCCGTGCCCGGTCCGCAGAACCCGCCTTCGTAATGCGGGGTGTAGATATAGGGCGCGAGCCCGCCGATGCCGCGCCGCACCGCCGGACGCAGGTCGCTGGACTGCAGCCCGATGACCGCATCCACGTTTTCTGTCAGCACCAGACCCTGCGCCGCGCGAAAGGCGCTGGCCTGCGTCGCGCCTGAATCCACCGGGATGATCTCGATCTCCTGACCCAGCACTCCGCCCGCAGCGTTGAGTTCGGCAGCGGCAAGCAGGGCTGCTCCTTGGCATCCGAGGGTCCAGATGCCGGCAAGTCCACCATGAGAGAGGATGAGCCCGATTTTCATGTCACAGATCGGTAACGCGGCTTGCCCTAACCCGCAAATGAAGCGGCGCGGCGGCACGGGGCTCCGGGGTTGGATGCTTATTCTCTACGCAGAGTCCGGGGCTGAAACCGCAAGACGGCGGCAAATCCGGGTCCGTCGTGCAATATAATAGATTTTTCTATAATTTCCTTTTTAAGTATCTGCACGGAATCAAGGAGACCCCCATGAACGCCTACAGCAAGGTGGCCAATCTGTCCTCCCGGGACATCCCCGACCTGTCGCTGACCGAAACCAGCGCCCTGATCGCGAGCGGTCAGGCGACACCGCTTGAGGTGACCGAAGCCGTGCTGCAGCGCATCGACGCGGTGGAGGGCAAGCTGAACGCCTTCATCACGCTGACGCGCGAGCGCGCGCTGGAAAAGGCCACGCTTGCCACCAAAGAACGCGCCGCCGGGCTTGACCGGGGCCCGCTGCACGGCATTCCCTTCGCGCTGAAGGATCTGTGCGAGACCGATTTTGCGCCGACCTCGGCGGGGCTGGCCCTGCTGAAGGAAAACCACACCGGGCGCAACGCCACCGTGACTGAGCGGCTGGAGCAGGCGGGCTGCGTCATCATCGGCAAGCTGGGCATGACCGAAGGCGCCTATTCCGGGCACAATGACCGGATGGCCGTGCCCAAGAACCCGTGGAACCCGGCCTGCTGGTCTGGATCCTCGTCCTCGGGCTCGGGCGTGTCGGTGGCGGCGGGCATGGCTTTCGGGTCCACCGGATCCGATACGGGCGGGTCGATCCGCTTTCCGTCCGGCGCCTGCGGCATCACCGGCATGAAGGGCACATGGGGCCGGGTCAGCCGTCATGGCGTCTACGCCTTGGCCGACAGCCTTGACCATGTGGGACCGATGGCCCGCACCGCCGAGGATTGCGCGGCGATCATGACCGCCATCGCCGGGCCGGACGCAAACGATCCCACCGCGCTGATGGCGCCGGTGCCCGATTACCTTGCCGCCTGTGCCGCGCCGATCCGGGGCCTGCGCATCGGCATCGACCGCGCGGCGGTGATCGACGGCTGCGCGCCCGAGACGGCGGAGGTCATCGCCGAGGCTATCGCCATCTACGAGTCGCTGGGGGCCGAGATCGTGCCGGTCTCCTTCCCGTGGCCTGCCGAGGCGGTCGACCAGTGGACCATCCTCTGCGCCATCGAGGTGGCACTGGCCCATGAGGGCCGGTTCCCCGAACAGCGCGCGGACTATGCGCCGCATCTGACCGAACTTCTGGATTACGGGCTTGGCCTGAGCGCCAAGGAGGTTGGGGCGGCGATGCAGTGGCGGCTGGTCTATAACGGATCCGTCGCACGGGCGATGCACGGGGTCGACATGGTGCTGTTCCCGATCACCACCGGACCGATGCCGGAACTGGACAACCCCTATGGGGCGCCAACGGCGGGCAAGGGCGAAAACCTTGGGGAGATGCTGAAATTCACCGCCCCTGCGGATTTCACCGGTTTGCCGTCGCTGACACTGCCCGGCGGCTTTGACAGCCGGGGGGCGCCGATCGGATTTCAGCTGATGGGCCCCGCGCTGTCCGAAGCGACGCTGTTCCGGGCCGGGGCCGCCTTTCAGCGGGTCAGTGACGTTCACACCCGACGTCCCGATCTGTCCCGCTTCAGCTAAGCCGGGCACGGATCTGCCGGAAGGCGCGGTCAAGCGCGCCTCCGGTTGTCGCGGCGATGCGCAGGACCACCCCTGCGCCGCCGCGCGCTGCCCCCGCTGCGGCATAGGCGCCCTCCAGCGCCAGCGGACCATCGGGAAAGATCCGCCCCGCCTCGGGATCCCCCAGCAGCAGCACTGTGCCAAAGGCGGTCATGCCGCCGGGCAGCGCCGCAAGCGCCAGCAGATCAGCCTCTGTCACGTGTTGGCGTTCACGCAGCAGGGTGCGGCCCGCAGGATCGGTGACATGTAGATCGGACTGCCAGACGCCGCCCGCCTCCGCCGCGCGGGGGGACTGGCGGCAGGTCCCGTCAAACAGCACCAGACGCCCCCCCGCCGCCAGCACCACCTCGATCTGCTGGCGCATCCGCGCTCCGGTCATCAGCACGGCGGGATCGGCCAGGTGGCGCAGGCGCGCGCCCGGCTCTACCCGCAGCAGCCAGTCGGCACGGGCCTGCCGCCCCTGCCTGCGGTCGGCATGGATCATCAGCGCGCCCGCACTGACCAGATCGACGCTGCCGCCCGTCTGCACCGTTACCTCGTGGCGCCAGTGATCGCCGGGCAGCAGGGCGGCGCCCGCGCATTGCGGCAGGACGGTCAGCGCTCCGTGGCTGCCCTCGCGCCGGAAGCCGCGCGGCAGCGACCACGGCCATTCGACGTGACGGGCAAGGATCTGCGTGCCGCCATCGGGGGCCAGCCCGCAGGTCAGGGCAAGCTGCGGCGCCGGACCGGCGAAATCCTTCACTTGAACAGCACCTCGCGGCGCAGATGGGCCACCACCTCGGCCACGCCTTCGCCGCTACGGCAGATGGTGGGCAGCACCGCACCGCCGCCACGCACCGCGATCGCCTCGGCCAGCATCTTGGGGAAATCCACGCCCACATGCGGGGCAAGATCGGTCTTGTTGATGACCAGCAGGTTCGCCTGCAGGATCCCCGGTCCCTTCTTGCGGGGAATGTCATCACCCCCCGCCACGTCGATGACGAACATCCAGAAATCGACCAGATCTGGGGAAAAGGTCGAGGCCAGATTGTCGCCCCCGGATTCCAGCAGGATCAGGTCAAGCCCGGGATATTCCACCTCCAGCCGGTCGGCGGCGGCCATGTTGAGCGTTGGATCCTCGCGGATCACGGTATGTGGGCAGGCCCCCGCCTGCACCGCGCGCACCCGGTCCGGGGCGAGCCTGCCGCCCCGGCGCAGGCGTTCGGCATCCTCGTCGGTGACAAGGTCATTGGTGATCACGGCGGTGTCGATGCCTGCGGCGGCTAAGTCAGCCAGCATCGCTTCGATCAGGGCGGTCTTGCCGGAGCCCACCGGGCCCCCTATTCCGACACGGGCGGCTGTCATCTGAGGAAATACCTTCTTGCAAGGGGGACGCTGCGGGCCGGCTCTGCCACCAGTGGCACGCCATCCGCCTCGACCTCGAAGGTCTGCGGATCGACGGTGATGCGGGGCAGCGCGGTGTTGCGGATCATGTCCGCCTTGCCCAAGGCGCGGGTGTTGCGGATCTGCACGAAAGGCTTGCGCACCCCCAGCTTGGCCTCGGTCCCTGCCGCGATCGCGAGCCGCGACACGAAAGTAACGCCCAGCCGGTGCTTCGCGCTGCCCAGCGACCCCCACATTGGCCGGTGGATCATGGGCTCCGCCCCCGAAAAGCTGCCATTGCCATCGCCCATGGTGGCCCAGACGATGGTGCCGGACTTGAGGACCGTGGAGGGCTTGGCGCCGAAAAAACCAAACGGCCAGAGCACCAGATCGGCCATTTTGCCTGGAGCGATGCTGCCCACCTCGTGATCGATGCCTGCCGCGATGGCCGGGTTGATGGTGTATTTGGCGATGTAGCGCAGGATGCGCATGTTGTCGGCGCGGGCGGTGGTTTCCTCTGGCAGCCGCCCGACCCGTTCTTTCATCACCGAAGCAAGCTGCCAGCATTTTGCAAGGTTCTCGGCCAGCCGCCCCATGCCCTGCGTGTCGGTGGCGAAAATGGAAATGGCGCCCATGTCATGCAGCAGATCCTCGGCAGCCATGCTCTGCGGGCGGATGCGCGCTTCGGCAAAGGCCACATCCTCCAGTAGGTCAAAGCTCATCATATGGGCGAGCATGGTCATCGGCACCCCCTCTTCGAGGGCGGGCAGCGTGTAGGGGTTGGTGGGATTGGTCGAAGAGGGCAGCACGTTCGGATAGCCGTTGACGACCAGAATGTCGGGGGCGTGGCCGCCGCCCGCGCCTTCGGTGTGATACATGTGGATGGACCGCCCGGCGATGGCTGCCATCGTGGTTTCGTAAAAGCCGAATTCGTTGATCGTGTCGGTATGCAGATGGACCGAGAAATCCGCCGCATCGGCTGCGGTCAGCGTGCCGTCCAGCACCGCTGGCGAGGCGCCGAAATCCTCGTGGATCTTGACGCCAAGCGCGCCGCCGCTGACGCTTTCGGCAACCGCCTCGGGGTTGGAATTGCCGCGCCCCAGAAAACCGAAGTTCAGCGGATATTCGTCTGCCGCCTGAATGAGCCGCCCCAGCACGTTCGGCCCCGAACAGCTGACATCAAAATTGGGCCCCGGCGACATGCCGATCATCGTGGTGCAGCCCCCCGCCAGCGCATGATTGCATTGCTGCGGCGACAGGAAATGTGCATGCGCCTCGATGGCGCCGGCGGTGACGAAATGCCCGTCGCCATGCACCACGGTGGTGTTGGGACCAGTGACAAGCCCCGGTGTCACGCCCGCCATGATGTCGGGATTGCCCGCCTTGCCGATGCCCGCGATGCGACCGTCGCGGATGCCGATGTCGCCCTTCACGATGCCCAATTCGGCGTCGATGATGACGGCGTTCATGATGACCATGTCCAGCGCGCCATTCGCTGCGGTGCCGGTGGTGCAGAAACCCTCGCCGTCGCGCATGATCTTGCCCGCGCCCGCGGTCAGTTCATCGCCGTAATGGGTGTGGTCGTATTCGATCTCGGCCAGCAGCGTGGTGTCGCCAAGGCGGACCATGTCGCCGGTGGTGGGGCCGTAAAGCCGGGCATAGGCGGCGCGCGACAGCTTCATCTGACATAGCCTTTCTGCGTTGCGGCCTGCAGCGCGGCGTCAAGCCCGCCCTCCACCGCGCCTTCGGTAAGCCCGGCAAAGCCATGGACCACGCGCCTGCCGTCAAAAGGCACCAGAACCACCTCTTTCTCGATGCCGGGATCAAAGCGTTCACCCCCGCCCGAAGGCCGGTCGAGCCGCATCCCGAAGGCGGCGCTGCGGTCGAAATCCAGCGCGGGGTTCACCTCGAAGAAATGGGCGTGGCTGCGCACCTGAATGGTGCGGTCGCCGGTGTTCAGCACCGAAAGCCTGCGCTGCGGGCGACCTGCGTTGATCTCGATCTCGCCTTCGGCGGGGATCACCTCGCCGGGGACGGGATCACCGGGGGCGGGGGCGATGGGGTCAAAGACGGTGACAAGTTTGGTGCCTTCGGCCATGGAAACCTCGACCGAGAAGGTTCGGAGCAGATGCGCCACGCCCGGTTCGACCTGCGCGGCGGTGAGAAGGGTCGCGGCGTGGCTGACGATCTGGCTGTGGGTGTTGCCGTGGCGGGCATGGGTCAGCAGTTCGTCAGCCAGCAGCGCCACCGCTTCGGGATGGGACAGCCGGATGCCCTGCGCCACATAGCGGCGGGCCAGTTCCGCGGCGGTGAAGATGGTCAGCCGCTCCAGTTCGGTGGGAGTGAGGTGCATCGCCGTCTCCTAGTTGATGAAAAGCCGCCCGTCGCGCGGGCGCATCAGGGCCACATCTGACAGCGGCATGAAGCCAGAAGGCAGGTCGTCCGGCGCGGGAGCGGTGGCAAGTTCCGCCATGAGCGGTGCCAGCGCCAGAAGATCCCGCTGGGTGGAAATGGCGCCGGCGAGGCCGAGCCGAACGGCGGCGGAAAACGCCCCCCGCGCCATGCCAAACGCGGAGGCGGCCAGCGCCGAAAGCAGGTCGAGCCCGCAGCGCCGCAGAAAGCTGCCATGGGCCACCGCGAAATGCCCGACCCCCGCCGCCTGCGCGGCGCAGGCGCCAGGATCCATCGGGATGCGCAGCGCGCGGGCGGCGGCGAAGAGCGCATCGCCCGCGTCGAGGCTGTCGCTGCGCAGCCGGTCCACCGGCATCAGGCCGTCCACGGTGTCGAACCAGCGCGTCAGCGCCGCACCTTCGTAACGATGTCCACCCGCCAGCGCCACCCGGTCGCCCCGGTGCCAGCGGCTGCGCAGCTCGACCGCGACCCAGTCCGCAAGACTGCGCAGATCCAGCTGCCCGTCGGCCACCGCGCTTTCTAGGCCCCATGAAAACGCGAACCCGCCCGTGGGAAAACCGCTATCGGCCAACTGCATGGCGCGGAGAACGGACAGGCTCATCCCGCGTCCAGAATTTCGAAATCGGCCAGCGTCGCAAGGTCGCGCAGCCGGTCCCGGTACCGGTCGGCGGGACCGTCCAGAACCACCTCCAGCACGTCCTGTCCGAACTGCACCTTCCAGTGCAGATTGCCGCACCAATGCCCGAGCCGCAGTGCGTCCTCGATCGTTGCGGGCTTCAGCCGCATCCGCGCCGCGCCGTCGATGCGCGCCACGATTGCCAGCCGCCCGTCGTGAAACAGCACCGCGCCATCGCTCAGCCCCTGCGCGCGGGGCAGGGCCAGTGCGCAGTCGCGGCCCCGGTTGGTGCGAAGGCGGATGCGGCGGCGCGCGGCCTCGGCTTCGGGGATCGCGACATATTCCAGCCCTCCGGCATGGTCCAGCGCGTGCAGCCGGTCGTGCCAGTCCGGATCGGAAGCTTGGCCCAGCACAGAGTCGAGCATCAGCGGGGCCGGGGATGTGTGCTCTGTCATCGGAATGTCCTTGCAGGGAAAAGGCCCGCCCCCGCCGGAGGGGGCGGGCAGGTCCACCGGGGGGCGGTTACCAGCCTGTCCAGTCGCCCGACGTCTCGAAGGCATGGCCAAGGGTGTACAGGGTCTGTTCGTCCCACATCTTGCCCACCAGCATCATGCCCACGGGCAAACCGTCGACCTTGCCGCAGGGCACCGACAGCGCCGGGTGGTGGGTGATGTCGAAAGGGGCGGTGTTGTTCAGGATCTCGAACCCGCGCTGGATGATTTCTTCGCGCGGAGCGTCCTTGCCGGGGAGCGGCGTGGCCACCATCGGCACGGTTGGCATCAGGATCGCGTCGTAATCGGCCAGCACCGCGTCATAAGCGGCGCGCAGGGTCTTCACGATGTTGAACGCCTTGCCGTAATAGCGCTTGCCATGCTGGTCATCGGCATATTGCGCAAACAGCATCCCCAGCTTCAGCGTTTCGGACAGCTCGTCGGCGCGCTGCCGCCAGCCCCGGTGGAAATCCATGAAGCTGGTGACGTAAAGATCGGGGCGCGAGGTGCCGTAGCCGTCGCCCAGCATCATGGTCTGGGTCAGCCCCTGCAGCCCGATCGGGGTCCAGATCGCGGGGCCCATGAGGTGCAGCGGGATCGACACTTCCTCTACTGTGACGCCAAGCGCTTCCAGCCGTTTTGCCGCCTCGCGCACCTTGTCGTCGGAAGCGGTTTCGGAATGCGGATGACCGAAACCTTCCTTCAGCAGCGCCACTTTCATGCCGGTGACTGGCTTGCCCAGACCGGCGGTGTAGTCCGACACGGAGATATCAATCTGGCGGCTGTCATAGCCGTCGGATCCCGCCAGAACCTCCAGCAGCAGGGCGTTGTCAGCCACGGTCGCGGTGATGGGGCCCGCGTGATCGACGGTGATTTCGATGGGGACGATGCCGGTATAGGGCACCAGCCCGTGCGTGGGCTTCATGCCGACGGTGCCGCAGAAGGCCGAGGGCATGCGGATGGAGCCGCCCTGATCGCCGCCGATGGCCATGTCGACCTCGCCCTTGGCCACCAGCGCCGCCGAGCCGGAGGAGGAGCCGCCCGCCGACCGCGTCGGGTCATGCGGGTTGCAGACCGGACCCAGCGCCGAGGTGTGCGACCCGCAGGACATGCAGAAACACTCGCAATGCGCCTTGCCGACGATGGTCGCGCCCGCATCCAGCATCCGAGTCACGATGGTGGCGTCGACATTGGGCATATAGCCTTCCAGCGTCGAGGAGCCGTTCATCATCGGCACGCCCGCCAGCATCACGTTGTCCTTGAGCACGACGGTCTTGCCCTTGAGCTTGCCCTCGGCTGCGCCGGTCACGGTGGATTTGACATACCATGCGTTTAGCGGGTTGTCCTCGACCGCCGGGCGGGTGCCGGGGGTACGGGGATAGGTGACCTCGGGCAGCGGGTCGATCATCAGGTCGACGGCGTTGTAAGCGTCGACATAGCCCTGCATCAGGCCCTGAAAGCTTTTCACGTCCTCGGGCGACAGGCTGAAGCCAAGCCGCTTGGCCACATCGGACAGTTGGTCTTCGGTCGGAAGTTTTACGGACATCCGGTCATTCCTTGATAACGATGTTAAGAGGGCGCCCCGAGGGGGCGCCGGGGATCAGGCGGTAAAGCCCATGAACGCGCTGACGGCTCCTGCGTCGGAGAGTTCGCTTTTCGGGATTTCGCGGTCGAGCACGCCGTTGGAGATGGCGTAAACCCGGTTCGACAGGCCGGTGATGAAGTCGAGGTTCTGTTCGACCAGCACGATGGTGATGTCGATCCTGCGGGTCAGCGCGGCCAGCGTCTCGGAGATTTCGTCGATGATCGAAGGCTGGATGCCTTCGGTCGGCTCGTCGAGCAGCATCAGCCGGGGGTGGCGGGCCAGGCAGCGGGCCAGTGCCAGAAGCTGCTGTTCGCCCCCCGACAGCGCGCCGCCACGACGGTCCAGCAGCCGTTTCAGGCGCGGGAACAGGTCCAGCATCTCGTCTACGGTGCGGGCGACCTCGGCCCTGCCGCCGGGAATGGCCACCTCGAGATTCTCGAGCACCGTCAGGTTCGGAAAGATCTGGCGGCCCTGCGGCACAAGCCCGATGCCCAGTCTGGCGCGGGCATTGACCGCCATGCCAAGGACCGATGTGCCGTCGAAGCGGATGTCGCCGCCGGTGACCTTCACATAACCCATGATGGACCGCATCAGCGTGGTCTTGCCCATGCCGTTATGGCCGAGGATGCCCACCACCTCGCCCGGCTGCGCGTGGAAATCTACGCGGTGCAGCGCCGGAACAAGCCCGTAAGCGGCGGAAAGACCCTTTACGTCAAGCAGCATTGGCCTGTTTCCCAAGGTAGATGTCCTGAACTTCGCGGTCGCGCATGATGTCCTCGATCATCGCCTCGCGGAAAATGGCGCCACGGTTAAAGACGGTGACAAATTTCGCGATCTGGCGGATGAAGGCCATGTCATGTTCGACCACCACCACCGCCGCAGAGCGCGCGGAGTCGAGCACAAGCTGCGCCAGCCTGTCGCGTTCGTCGCCGGTCATGCCTGCGGCGGGTTCGTCCAGAAGGATCAGCCGAGGCTCGCCCGCCAGCACCATGGCCAGTTCGACGAACTGGCGCTGGCCATGGCTCATCAGGCCGACCTCGCGCTTGGCCAGATGCGAGATGCCGCAGCGTTCCAGCGTGGTATGGGCCAGATCCTTGGCCATCGGCGCCAGATGCTTGCGCCGCGCGCTGAGGCGGACATTCTCATAGGCCGAGATGCCGTCGAACACGTTGGGCACCTGCGTCTTGATGCCGACGCCAAGGTTGACGATGCGGTGGGTGTGGGCCCCGGTGATGTCCTGCCCGGCAAAGGTGATCTTGCCGGTGGTGGGGGTCAACTGCCCGGTCAGGCATTTGAAGAAGGTCGACTTGCCCGCGCCATTGGGCCCCAGCAGGCAGCGCAGCTCGCCCTCGCGCAGGTCGAAGTCCACGTTATCGACCGCGGTCACGCCGCCAAAGCGCATGGTCAGGCCACGGGTGGTAAGGATGTGCTCTGTCATTCCTTGACCACCTTTCCCGTCACGGTCTGGCCGTGGTTGCGTTTCCACAGGATGTAGCCGCCAAGCGCCAGCGACCGGACGGTGGGCACGATGCCCTTGGGCAGGGCCAGCACCAGCACCATCATGATGGCGCCCAGCACCGCGATCGAATTCACCACGTCCACGGTGCCAAGTTTCAGCGTCAGCCATTGCAGCAGGATGCAGCCGATGATCGGACCGACCAGCGTGCCGACACCGCCCGCCATGACCCAGACCAGCGCCTTGGCCGACATTTCCATCGAGACGGAATTGGGATCGATGAAGGCCTGATAGGTCGCCCACATCGCCCCGGCGATGCCGGCGATCCCGCCCCCGATGGCGAAGACGATGACCTTCTGCTTGCGCACGTCATAGCCAAGCAGGGCGGCGCGGGTCTCGTTTTCGCGGATGCCGATGGAGACGCGGCCAAAATCCGACGCGATCAGAAAGCGCAGCGCCACATAGATGACGATGAGAAAACCCATGAAAGCCTGAAACATCTGGCCCGGATCCAGCCATGCGTCGGGATCGCCGGGGATGTGCAGCGTCGGGATCGACGGGATGCCGTTGAACCCGCCAAGCCGCGCCGCGCCAATGGCATATTCGGGCCCGGCAGTGTGGTTGATGAGCTTCCAGAAGATCAGCGCCACCACCAGCGTCACCACGCCCAGATAGACATCTGACAACCGCCCGTAGAACATGAAATATCCCAGTGCCGCGCCGAACAGCGTCGGGATCACGAAGGCAAGCACCATGGGAATGGTGGTGCTGCCCATGTTGATGGAGGCGACGGCGAAGGTATAGGCGCCCAATCCGAAGAAGGCGGCCTGTCCGAAGCTGAGGATGCCCCCGAAGCCCCAGATATAGCCAAGCGACAGTGCGAAGACCGACAGCACCACATATTGAGTGATCTGCATGATGGTGAAAAGATCCAGCATCACCGGCGCGATGAACATGAAGGCGAGGCCGATGGCCACCATCACGTAGAAGCCGGGATCTTTGGTAACAGGCTTTTCCATGGGGCCCGGTTCCTTATAGGGATTTCTTGAAGATGCGGCCGGTGATGCCCTGCGGCAGCAGCCGCAGCAGCACCAGCGCGGCCAGCAGCAGCGCGGCGTCGCCATAGACGGGCCCGGTCAGGAAGGTCATGCCCTGACTGATGGAGCCGAGCAGCCCCGCGGCACTTAGCGTGCCGGTGATGACCGAAGCGCCCCCGGTAATGACCGTGATGAAGCTTTGCGCGATGAAGTTGACGCCCATGGTGGGCACCACCCCCGTCATCGGCGCCAGCAGCGCCCCCGCAAAGCCGGTCACCGCAGAGCCGATGCCGAAGGTGGCCATGTAGACCCAGCGCGTCGGGATGCCCAAGGCCTCGGACATGTCGGGATTCTGCATGGTGGCGCGGGCGATCAGCCCGGCCTTGGTGAACCGCAGCACTGCCCAGATCACGAGCAGCAGCGCGATGGCGGCAAAGATCAGCACGAAGTTGTAGCGCGGCACCTGATAGGCGCCGATGCTCATGCCGCCAAGCGGCGTCGCCACTCCGGTGACCGAGTTGCCGAAGATCATCGTGACGCCACCGATCATCAGCATGGACAGCCCCCAGGTGGCCAGAAGGCTGTCAAGGATCCTGCCGTAAAGCCGCTGGATCACCAGCCGTTCCACCAGCACGCCGAAGAACCCGACCACAAGGGGCGCAAGCACGAAGATGGCGATCCATTCGTTCACCCCGTGTGCGCTGGAAATGACCACGGTATATCCCCCCAGCATGAGGAATTCCCCATGGGCGAAGTTGATGATGCGCATCATGCCGAAGATGATCGCAAGCCCCGAGGCCAGCAGCATCAGCCACGCGACGGCCCGCACCATTTCCAGTGCGATTACGAGTGTATAGTCCATTCTCGTCTCCTGCGCCCCGCGCGATCAGAGGCTGATCTCGAAGTGCTGGTTCGAGTCGGGATTGGCGATCAGGTCACAGACCATCTGCGTGTCGGCGGGCGGGCTGTCGGGATAGCTTTCCTTGATCTCGAAGACCTGATCCTGAAGCTCGGCGATATAGACGTCGCGGATCGCATGCTGGGTCTTGGGGTCGATCTTCACCGACCCGGCGGGCATGTCGTAGGTCTTGCCAGAGGTCAGCACCTCCAGCAGTGCGTCGCGGTCGGTGCTGCCCGCCTCGGCCACGGCATCGGCCCACATCCGGACGCCCTCATAGGTCACTTCAGAGATTTCCGACATCACCCAGTCCTTGTCGGGATATTCCGCCGCAACCTTGTCGAGGAAGGCCTTGTTGGTCGGGTTGTCGATGCCTTCAAAATAGCCGAAGGAGGCCATGATGCCGTTGCCCTCTTCCGCGGTCAGGATCAGCTGGTCGGATCCGCCCGCGCCCAGCACGGTCGACATCACCGGGATTTCGGATTTCATGCCCGATGCTGCCCATTGCCGGTAGAAGCCAAGATGCGAGGTGCCTACGAGCGCCGAAAGCACAAAATCGGGCTTCGCGCTTTGAATCTTGGAAATGGTCGAGCCGAACTGCGACACGTCGAGCGGGAAAAATTCCGTCTCGACGACCTCGCCACCATTTTCCTCGACATAGCGCTTCACCCAGGCCGAGGTGATGTGGCCGTAGTTGTAGTCGGCGGCGATGGTGTAGACCTTCTTGCCGTAGAGGTTCATGGAATAGGGGATCAGCCGCGCGACGGTCTGCGCCGGGGTGGTGCCCAGCGTGATCTCGTTGCGGTCGCAGACGCCGCCCTCATACTGCGTGTTGTAGAAATAGAACGTGTCGTAGCGGTGGAAGATCGGGCGGATGGTTTCGCGGCTGGCAGAGGTGATGCCGCCCATGACCACGTCGACGCGGTCTTTCAGCGCCATCTGCGTGGCATATTGCGAATAAAGCGACATGTTGGACTGCGGGTCGTAGATCACCGCCTCCACCTGCCGGCCCAGCAGGCCGCCCGCCTCGTTGATCTCCTTGATGGCCAGCTGGAACACCTGATTCATCGGCACGCCGACGGAATCGAGCGCGCCGGACAGATCGTGCAGGCCGCCGATCTTGATCGTGTCTGACTGCGCGCGGGCAATCAGCGGCGAAGCCAGCGTGGCAACGCCTGCCATGCCGGTGGAGCGGAGAAACGTCCGTCTGCTGAGCGAGGTCATGTCTGTTCCCTGTTGGAGTATGGAGTTTGGACCTTCTCGACGCTGGCCAAAATGCTTGATAATGCAAATATACAAAATGATAACTTATGATCGCGCATCAAAATTTGCATGTTTTTTGAGCGAGTTTTACTCATAGTGCTAGCAAGCAGAGCGAAAACCACTCCAGTTCCTGTCTATTTGGCCAGATCGACCAGCTTTTTGCATGGCGCCATGAAGCCGGATCTACGCGTCAAGATACGTTCCTTACGCAGATGTTTTCGATTTCAACAATTTACTTTTACGCTTTATTGCACTGGATGCGACCGTCAGAGAGGAAGGGCCGCTATTTTAGCAGTGATGCGAGCGGCGAGGATGAGGGGCGCAGTGGCGCAGATGGTCGCGAGGGGAGGCGCCGCCCTCCGCTGATGAGATTTCAAGCGAGCTGCAAAATGGCATGGGTCTCCGCGCATGAAAGGAAATAAACCGGTTTACTAACCGGCCCCGGACCTTTTAGCCTTCGGGCCAGACCTTGAGCCTGTTCCTGTGCGGGCCACCAGATCAGGAGAATGACATGACCACGCCCCCCGCCCCGGCCCGTTCGTCTCGGACGCATGACACGGCGCATCCGGAGCGCGCCACGCCATGATGCCGCGTTCCGAACTTTCCGATGTCACCGCACTGACGCGCAGGCTCGTCGCCTTTGACACCATCAATCCTCCGGGCCGGGAAACCGAGGCCATGCGCTACTGCGCGGGGCTGCTCGAAAGCATCGGCTTTGACTGTCACCTGATCTCGCATGGCGAGGGGCGCAGCAGCCTCGTGGCACAGCGCGGCCCGGAGGGGGGCTTGGTGTTTTCAGGTCATCTCGACACCGTCCCGCTGGGCCGCGCGCCCTGGACGCATCCCCCGCATGAGGGGCGGATCGAGGGCGACCAGCTTTACGGGCGCGGCAGCAGCGACATGAAGGGCGGCATCGCGGCCTTTCTGGTCGCGGCGGCGCGAAATGCGTCAAAGACGGGCACCGGTGTGATCCTGACGGCGGGGGAAGAAACGGGCTGCGATGGGGCGCGCTGGCTCGCTGAAGCAGGCAGGTTGCCAAAAACCGGTGCGCTGGTGGTGGGAGAATCGACTGACAACCAGCCGCTTGCCGGCCACAAGGGCGCGCTCTGGCTGAAGCTGACCGCCAAAGGGCGCACCGCGCATGGCGCGACGCCTGAACTGGGCGTCAATGCCATCGCCACGCTCTCGCCCACGCTGGCGCGGCTCTGCGCCTACCAGCCCGAGACATTCCATCCGCAGATGGGCCGTGCCACCTGCAATCTCGGGACGATCCGCGCCGGAATCAACGTGAATTCGGTGCCGGATCTCTGTGAGTTGACCGTAGACCTGCGCTCTGTAGAAGGCATCTCACATGCGGAGCTCACCGCCGAGATCGCTGCGCGCTGCGATGCCGGAATCGGCATCGAGACCCTGCTCGACCTTGCCTCGGTCTGGACTGATCCGGAAAATCCGTGGTTCGCCGCCGCAGCGCGGAGCGCGCGCGGGATCACCGGCCGACAGGACAGCCTCTCCTGCGCGACCTATTTCACCGATGCCTCGATTCTCAAGCCCGCGCTTGGCGATCCGCCGGTGATGATCCTCGGTCCCGGCGGGATGGACCAGCCGCATGGCACGGATGAATACGTGCGCCTTTCGCGGCTGGCCGAAGCGGTCGAGATCTACGCCGCGCTGATTGCTTCGGCAGGATAGGCGGCCGCGTGAAAATCGATTTCGAGCTGCTGCACATGACCGAAAATCCGTACCGCCTTATCCCGCTGCGCGGGCGTCATGTCGTCGCCCAAGGCATCGAGCCTGTCGCGCAGCCAGCGCGCCTGCGCGGCAAATCCCGGAGCGGCATGCATCTCGACCCAGTCGCGAACCATCGGATCACGCATCGGAGCCTCCGAAACGGCACGGCACCATGTCCAGTACATCCATTCGGCGGCAAACATGGCGGTGACGATGGCGGGGAAATCGCCCTCCCGGGCGATTTCCAGCATGCCGTCGCGAAATGCCGCGACGCGGGGCTCGGCCTGCAGGGCCGGATCCGCGCCCAGACCGCGCCGGGCGAAGGCCCTTTCAAAATAGGGCATCTGTTCATTGGCTAAGGCATCCAGAGACGCGATCAGCTTGCGCCTGTCCTCCAGTTCCGAGGACTTCGCCACCGCATACCCGAAAATGGCGATGGCGGTCTCGACAAAGGCGCCCTCGATCAGCAGGTACCGGTCGAAAACCTCGGGCGGCAGACGGTCCGCCGCAATGTCGCACACGAAACGGTGCGAGACCATGGCTTCGAAGACCTGCGCGTTCTCGGCGAGGATGCGGTTGCTGAGGGGCTCAGGCATCGAGCCCCTCCTGCGCGGCGGCGACGAAGCTCTTCACCCGCGCCGGATCGACCGGATTCCACCACACGCCACCTTCCTTCAGCGAGGATGCGACGATCACACCATTGGTACGCTTCAGGATCTCGAGGATATTGTCTTCGGTCACGCCCGAGCCGACGAGCAGCGGCAGGTGGGTCGCGCCGCCGATCTCCTCGATCTCTTCGATTGTGGCGCTGTTGCCGGTGCGCTGGCCGGTGGCGATGATGCAATCGCTGTCGAAGAACGCGAGGTCACGGGTCAGTTCCGGGATCGAGCGGTCGGCCACGATGGCGTGGCTGCCATGCTTCACATGGGCGTCGGTGAAAATCTTGACCCGTTCGGCGCGCAGCAGCGCGCGGTAGCGCAGTGCCTCGGCGGCACGACCTTCCATGAACCCCTCGTTAGCGACATAGGCATTAGCCCACTGGTTCACCCGGATGAAATCGGCGCCCCCGGCCACCGCCGTGGCCAGCGCGGGCAGCGGTGCGTTGGCCAGAACGTTAATGCCCATGGGCACCCCGAAGGCGCGCCTGATCCTGTCGGTGATCACCGACAGGAAGGCCGCCGTCTCGGGGCCGATATCCTCCGGCTTGGAAAATGGGATATCCCCGTGATTCTCGACGATGAGCCCGTGCAGGCCCCCCTCGACGAGCCGTTCGGCATCACGCATGCAGATGTCGTAGATGGCGTCCAGCGTCTCGCCGCGGTAACGCGGCGCCCCCGGGAAGGGCGGGCAATGGATCATGCCGATCAATGCCTTGTCGCGTCCGAAGATATCTCTGATAGCACCGGCAGTCCGGTCGGAGATGAGCTGCATTTCAAGACCTTTCAGGTAAGAAGGAACATATGATGAAGGCCTTCGTCATCGGCAACGTGGCACTCGACGAGACGCTCTCCATCGTGGATTTTCCCCGGCCAGGGGCGTCGATTTTCGGCAGCACCCTCTCCCGCGATCTTGGCGGCAAGGGCGCAAACCAGGCGGTGGCCATGGCACGGACCGGGCTGGCGTGCAGGTTCGCGGCGGCGGTCGGGCGCGGCGCGCGGGGCGACGAAATCGCCCGGCGTCTGGCGGTCGAGCCGCTCGAAGCCAAGCTGATCGTGCTCGAAGAGGTTGCCACGGATTTTTCGATCATCCTCATGGCTGAGGCGGGCGAAAACGCCGTGATCACGACGCGCGAAGCCGCCTCGGCGCTGAGCCCTGCGCAGGCGCGCCTTGCGCTGGAGGGGGCCGCGCCGGGCGACCTGCTGGTGATGCAGGGCAATCTTTCGGCCGAGACCACCGAGGCCGCCCTGCGCCATGCCCATGGGCTGGGCCTGCGTACCGCGCTCAACCCGTCACCCCTGCAACCGTATTTCGGCAGGCTCTGGCCGCTGGTCGACATGGTCTTCGTCAACGAAGGCGAGGCCGAGGCGCTTGGCGGTGTCGAGACGCTGCTGGCGGAAGGGGTGCAGGACGTGGTGCTGACCCTTGGTGGCCGCGGCGCGGCGCTGATCCGCAGGGACACACGCAGCGAGGTGCCGGCGCAGCCCTGCACGGTGATCGACACCACCGGCGCGGGCGACTGCTTCATGGCCGTGGCGCTGGCCTCGGCCATGCTGCGCGGAGGCCAGCTTGACGCAAGGGCACTCACCCATGCGGCACAGGCGGCGGCACGGACAGTGGCTCGGCCCGGCACCGTCGCCGCCTTCCCGGACAGGGCCGAGATGGCGGCGATCCTCGCGGACTGAACGTGCCTCGGGGCGGGGCAAAGCCCCTGCCCCGCCCCACACGCTGGATCAGCGCGCGACAAGCCAGCCGAACACATTCTTCCAGAGCAGTGCGTAGCCTTCCCATTCGCAGAATTCGGGCGAAAGCCAGTGCGGCCCGATATCCGACGTCCATGCAGCGGTGCGCCCTTCCCCGTGCTGCCCCAGAACCAGCAGCGGGTGGCCGCCCTGCTCGTCCGGGAGCTTGGCCAGAACTTCGGCTCCGTCGCGCAGCTCGACCTCGTTGACGCCAAGGATCGGCGGCCATGCGGTGCCGGTAAGGCCCGCCATCACCGGATGCCCGGGAGCGGTGATCTCGGCCACGGCGCCCTCGGGGATCTCGACGCGGTCGTCCCACGGCAGGCAGGTGACCGGCAGTGTGTCCTCAACCGCCGTCTTGCGCCAGCGCGCCTTGCCATCGATGCCCTGAAACGAGAAATAGCCGCCCATCATGATCAGATTGCCGCCTTTTGCGACCCAGTCCTTCAGCAGGCGCAGCCGGTTCGGCACACATTTCGACCGTAGCCAGACATCGGGCGGCAGCAGGAAGGTATTGGCGCCGATGTCCGACAGGATGATGATGTCATAGCCATCAAGACCGGCGATCTCGAAGGGAAACCCCTCGGCGGCCTCATGCGCGGTCATGTAGTCGATGTCGAACGCGCTGCCTTTCAGCGCGTCAAGGAGTGGCTTGGCCCCGGTGTGGAAATGCACCGAACCGAACTGGTCGAAGCCCTTGTAGTGGGTTTCCGAGGTCGTCCAGCTTTCGCCCACCAGAAGTACCTTGGTGCTCATGTCGTAGTCCTTTCAGGAGATCATCAGAGCGTCGCGTCAAAGACGCGGCGCGGGTTCGTCACCATCAGCGTGTCGCGCGCGGCCGGGTCGAGCCCGTGGCGCAGCAGCCTCGGCAGGAAATGCTTGGTCACGAAGGCGTAGCCGTTGCCGCCATAGCGGGTCAGCATCATCTTCACGAAGACATCCTGCGACAGCAGGATGCGGTCGAGAAAGCCTGCCTCGACCAGACCGAGGATTGCACGTGCTGCCTCGTCATCAGATGGGCACTGCACGCCCTGATCCGCATAGAAGAAATCCATCCCGATCATGTCGAATTCGAGGAAGGCGCCGCGTTGCGCCAGCGTCGCCTGATAGACCGGATCCATATGCGAGGGGTTCATGTGGCACAGCACCGTGTGGCGCAGGTCGCCCCCTTCTTCCTCGACGATATCAAGCACCTTGTGCGCCAGCCGGAACCAGCCGGGCAGATGCACCATCAGCGGCAGCCCGGTGCGCACCTGCGCCCGCGCCGCGCCGCGCAGGGATTTTTCCTCTTCGGCGGTGAAATCGGACGAGACGCCGATCTCGCCGATGAGCCCGATCTTTGCGTCGGTGCCATCGACCCCGGTCAGCGCCTCGGCCACGATCTCGTCGGCGATGTCGTCCACGCCCAGCCCCGCCACCGTTTCCGGCATTGAGGACGCAAGATAATAGCCCGCCCCCATGACCACCTGCACGCCAGTTTCGGCGGCGATGCGGCGGAGTTTGAGCGGGTCCCGCCCGATCCCTCGGCAAGTCGGATCGACGATGGTCTGACCGCCGACCGCGGCAAAGGCCTTCACCTCCTCTATGGCAAGCTCGAGGTCATCCAGCGCGATGTTATGCCTGTTGACGAAGGGATCCTGACGCAGTTCCGAAAGCAGCTCGATGCTGACCTCCGCTTCGGCGAGATAGGCCCGCTCCGGCTCCTGTGGCGGGTTCCACCAGCACCGGCAGTCGTTCTGCAGATGCTCGTGCATCAGCGTGTGACCCAGACGGGACGACGGGATGGGTCCGTCCACGGTCATCACCATGCCTGAACCGACATGGCAGGAAGACAGCTCGCTCATGCGGATTTCTTTCGGGCAAAGCGCCAGTTGCGGTCAAACAGCTTGGTGTTCATCCAGATGGCGACGAGAATGATCGTGCCGGTGACGATCTGCGTGAAGAAGGGCGAAATGTGCATCAGGATCAGCCCGTTGCCGATCACCGCGATGGTCATGGTGCCGAGCACGGTGCCGGTCATCGACGCTTTGCCGCCCATCAGGGAGGTGCCGCCCAGCACCACCGCCGCGATCACCTGGAGCTCGAAACCCTGCGCCGCGTTGGACGAGCCAGAGCCGAGCCGGGCCGCGATCAGCATGCCCGCGACCGCGCAGGCAAGACCCGAGACCACATAGACCGAGGCCAGCACCTTTTTGGCGGGCATGCCGACCCGCCGCGCCGCCTCCATGTTCGAGCCGACGGCGATCACCTGCCGCCCGTATTGCGTGCGCAGCATGACGACAAAGCCGAGAATGGCCACAAGTATGGCGATCAGTGCCGGCACCGGAAAGCCTGCGATCTCGCCGCGCCCGAGCCAGAAGAACCCGTCGGCATCCCGGATCGGGATCGAGTAGCCCTCGGTCATGTAAAGCGCGATGCCCCGCAGGATCGACAGCCCCGCAAGCGTGACGATGAAGGCGGGGATGCCCTGATAGGAGATGAACCAGCCCTGCGCGCCGCCGATCAGGGCGCCCGCGATCAGCATCAAGACGATGGTGACAGGCCAGCCCAGCCCCGCCGCCATGACGATTGCCGCAAGGGCATTGATGAGCGCCACCATCGAGCCGACCGACAGGTCGATGCCCGAGGTCGCGATGACCAGCGTCATAGCCACGGCAACCACAAGGATCGGCGCCGCCTGCCGCACCACGTTGAGCAGGTTGCCAGTCGTGAGGAAGGTGGTCGTCATGCTCCCGAAGAACAGGATGCAGAGCACGAAGAACATCGCGATGGACAGAACCTGCGCATGTTCAGAGATAAAATCGGCCAGTTTCGAACCGGCCTGCCGCTCGGTATAGGTCGCCATCAGTGGCCTCCCTTGCCGACGATGAGGTCGACGAGTTCCTGCAGATTGGTGTCGGCAATGGCGCGCTCGGCCACCTTGGTGCCCTCATACATGACAGCCACCCGGTCGCAGACCCGGAAGAGATCCTGCATCCGATGGGTCACCAGGACGACGGCGACGCCACGCGCCTTGACGCGATTGATCAGCGCCAGCACCGCCTCGACCTCGGCCACGGCGAGCGCAGAGGTGGGCTCGTCCATGATCAGCACCTTGGGCTCGAAGCTGGCGGCGCGGGCGATGGCGATGGCCTGCCGCTGCCCGCCAGACAGTTTCTCGACCTTGGCGGTGAGGCGGGGAATACGGATTTCGAGCGCGGCGAGCATTTTTTCGGCCTCCGCGAGCATCCGCGTCTGGTCGAGGAAAGGCCCCCGCTTCAGCTCGCGCCCGAGGAAAAGATTGCCGACCACGTCGACATGGTCGCAGAGCGCGAGATCCTGATAGACCATCTCGATATGAAGGTCGCGCGCCTCGGACGGGGTGGCGAAGCGGACCCTGCGTCCGTCCATCTCGATCTCGCCTTCATCGGGCACATAGGTGCCCGAGATCACCTTGGAGAGCGTCGATTTCCCGGCCGCGTTGTCGCCGATCAGGCCGAGGCATTCGCCGGGCCGGATGTCGAGATCGACCCCGCGCAGCGCCTGATGCGAGCCAAAGGTCTTGTGGATGCCCTTTAGCCGCAGGATCGGAGTGGCCGGGAGGGGGGCATGCCCCCTCCCCTCCTCTGTTTTTTCGGTCGCGGTCATGGTCATTCGAACAGCGTGCGGAAGTCGTCGACGTTCTCTTGGGTGACGATGGTCACCGGCACCGAGATCTCGCTCTCGACCTCGCCGCCCTCCGAGAGCGTGATCAGCGCCTCCACCGCCGCAGCCCCCATGCCAGCCGGATCCTGCTGGATCACCGCCTTGAGATAGCCTTCGTCGATGGCATCGATCGCCTGCGCGGTCAGATCCCAGCCATAGATCGCCACGTCCGACTGCCTACCCTGGCTTGAGACGGCGGCAATGGCGCCCATCAGCGCAGGCTCGCCGGTGGCGTAGATGGAGGAGAGGTCAGGATTGGCGGTGATCAGGTTCTCGGCCGCGCCAAGCGCCACATCCTGAACGTTCTGGCCATCAACCGTGCCGGCGACGGTCACCTTGCCTGTGTCCAGCGCCTCTTCGAAGCCGTCCTTACGGACGTTCTGGATGTAGGAGTTCAGCGCCCCGACGATGCCCAGTTTTGCGCTGTCGCTGACCTGCGCGTTGTAATAGGCGGCCAGATCGGCGCCTGCCTTGGCATTATCGACCCCGATCTGCGCCTTCTGCGGGCCTTCGGGCAGGATGGCATCAATTGCAACGACGGGGATACCCGCTGCTGCGGCCTGCTCGACCGCCGGCATGATGCCATTCACGTCGATGGCGACCACGGCAAGCCCGTCGACGCCTTCCTGAATATAGGTTTCGATCGCGCTGTTCTGCGCGGCGGAGTCATTGTTGGCGTTGAAGATCACCAGATTGACGCCAGCCGTCTCGGCGGCTTCCTGAGCCCCGCGATTCATCTCGTTGAAGAACAGGGCCTGCTGGTTGATCTGCACCAGAGCGAAAGTCTTGTCCTCCTGCGCGGTGGCAGGCAGCGCTGCGGCACCGAGAAAGGAAGATGTCAGAAGCAGGCCGAGCGTGCGGCGGGTGAAGGGGGAATGCATGTCATGTCCTCGCTGATGGAAATTGCGTCAGTCTTGTCCGATCGGCGGCGCAACGGAGTCCCGCTCGATCAGCGTGACAGGAAGCAGCTCCTCTTGCGGGAGCCTTTCAGTGTCCTCCGGCCGGGGGTCGAGCAGCAGCTCGAGGGCGCGCTTGCCCAGATCCCGGACCGGTTGACGCACCGCTGTCACGGCCGGTGCAAAAAGATGGAGCGGGCCGACATCGTCGAACCCCACCACGGAGACGTCGCGTGGCACGCTCAGGCCCGCCTCGCGCAACACCTCGTAGAGCCCGATGACCAGTTCGTCCGAGGTGGCAAAGATCGCGGTGGGGCGGTCCGCGCCGCGCGCGGCAAAGGCGCGCCCGGCGGCGCGTCCGGCCTCGAATGTGTAGGTGCCGCAGCTGCGCTCGATCCGGGCCGCGTCACCCGCCACGTCGCGCATTCCGCGCACAAAGCCGGTGTAGCGCCGCGCGCCGCTGATCATCTGATCGACGCCGCCGATGAACAGCACATGCCGATGTCCGGCCTCGGCCAGATGCCGCGCGGCGAGATAGCCGCCCGACTCGTTGTCGCAGAACAGTTTCGGCACCCGCGCCTCGGCCACGTCCTCGTCGACCACGATGCAGGGGCCGGCAAGGTTGATCCTTTCCGCCAGCGCGCTGTTGCCCTCGTGGTTGGTGATGAAGATCAGCCCGTCGGCATGGCCCTGCCGGATCTGGTCGAGATAGGTCATCTCGCGGTCGGGCCGGTTCAGCGTGGCATGCAGGGCAAGGGACAGGCCCCGACGGACGGCTTCGGCCTCCACCGCGGCCACGAATGTGGCGAAGAAGGGCGTCGAGATGTCGGGCACCACAAGCGCGACGGTGTCGGAGCGCCCGAGGCTGAGGCGGCGGGCATGCGGATTGGGCACATAGTTCAGCGCTTTGATGGCACCATTGATGGCAGCGGCGGTCTTTTCGGGCAGGTCAAGCGAGCCATTGAGATAGCGCGAGACCGTGGTCTTCGAGACCTTAGCCGCCTTGGCCACGTCCTGCAGATTTGCCATGCCATCCCTTCCATAACCGCCACATTGAACAGTAAATCGGTTTAGTAAACTGATTTACTTGAAGGCTATTCAGATTCGGTGGCACCTGTAAAGCGCTCTCTGGAAAAACTGCCGACCGTACCGGCCCATGCTGTCCTGCTGCGCATTTTCGCGCCGGAGACAGCGAACCGCCCTCCGGAGCGGTGCCCCCGCAGCCATCGGTTCCGCTTGGACAGAACGTCACCCCTTCGAACAACTCCGGCTCGTCCCACAAAAATCACGCTGCCTGCCGGTACATGCCAGAGAGGCTGCCGGAGCAAGGCCGCAGGCGCCGCGTCAGCGGCCGAACCTGCAACCGTCCGATCCGGTCAGAAACTGATCGCGGAGCCACCGGACCATTGCGCAGGAGGTGGAAACCCGCCCTTCCGGTCCGCACCAGCCGACTGCAACAAAACTAAAGATCTCATCCTATCCGGCGAAAAGGATAATGGTTTAAACGGGAAGGGAGTGGTGGGGATGATCAATGCAAAGCCGCAACAGGCAACTGATCGTCGATGACGACGTTGAGATCGGCGATATGCTGGCGCAGACACTCGAGGCGGCTGGATAGAGAGTATCCACCGCAACCGACGGTACTCAGACGGACTCCCCCTCCGGCAAGACTCCGTCGATCTCGCCACTCTGGACATCATGTTACCAAGCACCGACGGGCTCGAGCTTTGCCACCGACTGCGGACCCACTGCGACGTTCCGGTGATTTTTCTGACGGCGCTCGGAGACGAAACCGATCGCATCGTCGGGCTGGAGATCAAGGCGGATGACTACGTGACAAAGCCTTTCAACTCGCGCGAGGTGCCCGCCCGCGTCAGCAGCCTGCTGCATCGGTCCTCCCTCCCCAGTGCGACGCCCCGAAAGGCCGCTGCGGTTCGACGGCTGGCGTGACGATCCGGTGCGCCGGCAGGTCCATACCCCGAGCAACACCCGGGTCACGATGACCACCACGGAATTCGATCTGCTTCTGGCCTTCTGCCGCTATCCCGGTCGGGTGCTCAGCCGTGAAGATCTGCTCTCGATGACCTATGCCGGACTTGCCGGGCCGATCGAACAGAGCGTGGACGTCAGCCGTCTCCCCCGAAAGATCGATGCGGCCCTGGACAAGCCGAACGACATTCAGGCCGTGCGCCTTGCGGGCTACCTCTTCACGCCAGACGTAGTGGAGGGGCGAGGCACTGGTGGCCCCACTCTGTCCTTGGACAGCTGGTTGCCATCGTCTTCGTCGCCGTCGTGACGGTGTTTCTTGTCGCCGCAGTCGCAGAAGACAGCTTCAAGCATGCCGTCGGAGGGGGTCTTGATGACGACGAATACCGGAGCCATATCGCCTTTCTGGTGGTGGCCGTCGCGCGGCAATCAGGCTCCGAGCTTGGCAGAGAGGGGTGCGGGAGGATGGCTGCTACAGCCGTGACCCCGCTCAGGATTGAAAAGGCAGTGCCGTGATTTTGCCGCTCCAATAACGGAGTTCAAATCCAAGGTGACGCCATCGCGGCGGCTCCGATCACCGCCCAGAACGCTGCCTGAATCCCCGCCTCTCGGCCCCTATCCTGCACCCAAGCAATCATGAAGAGCATATAGGCGACATAGCCCGCGCCATAGATCAGATAGCCGCCGAGCAGCCAGATCATTCTGGAGCAGATCCTGCCTTGCTTTGTGCCGGCCTGAACCGGAGTTGGCCCCGCCCTGAGTGACGCGCGGCGGCACATCAAAACGATAGCAAGCACCAGTGCGAGCCCAGCCTGCACGGTCCGTGCAATGGACCAGGAACCCCGCCCAAACACCTTTAGCGCAACGGGAACTGCTAGGCCGGAAAACACTATTCCCAATCCCGGCCCGGCATAGAACAGGCCCAAGGCGCCAGCTGCCGAGTGCCGTTGTGCGATCTGCGTGGACTGGACACTGCCCGCGAAGAAGGCAAGACCGCCGCCCAGCCCGGCAAGTCCGTGCGCAACGTTCAGGGTTACTGTCTCCCGGGTTGCCGCGCAAAGCCCAAGCACGAACACGCAAACCCAGAGTCCAGCCGCCATAGTGCGGAAGGCCCTGCGCGCGCAATCGCGGACGCGCACATCAAAGCCCCGGCCAGGTATCCTGCGCCATTGCTAGTGTTCAGCCAGCCCGCCTCGGCATAGGTCCAGCCCAGATCCTCCCGCATTTCAGGGAGCAGCAGCGCATAGGCGAACCGCGCGATGCCGAGGCAGATAGCGAGCGCCACGGCCAACGCCAAAATGGCCAGACTATCGCGCCGCATCTCCTCCGGTGACGGCGGCGCGTCGGGCCGCGGTCAGCAGCTTTCATGGAACCGTCGCTGCTGGCGCCTGTCTGGCTGATGGCAGGGCAACTATCCGGCCCGGGGCATCCCCGGGCACTTGCCCGTCCAGCAGCCATGCTGTGGTCAAAGGCCAGAGCGTCTGTTCGAAGCGGCTGTGAAAAAACGCAAAATGCCCTATCTCGGGCACCCCGCACCCATCTGGCGCGATGCGCAAATGAGTCCGGTCGGCGCTGGAATAATACCCAAGCAGCCGCTCTGTGGCAGCTTCGGTTCCGAAAGGATCGTCCGCCAAGCCTATGGCCAGAAGCCGCGCCTGTGTCACGCCGTGACGCGTGGAAAGCTCGGCGGGGGAAATGTTTGATGTCACGCTGACTTCGAACCGTGGGCCCATCCCGGCCCAGTCCAGCGCCACGCCGCGCGGCACGTCTTCCAGCCAGCCCAGTCTTGCGCCGGGGAAATAGCCGAATATGCGAGTGAGCAGCGGCATGACGAGATGCCATTTCAGGTACATCGGCAGCCGGTGGCTCGGCGCATAGTCGCGCCAATAGGCGAATTGCGCGCCGACCGTCACGATGCGCGTCAGATGCAGCGAGGCAGGCGCAAGGCCGAGGGTGAAGCCGCCGATCGAATGCCCGACCGCCATCAGCGGCAGGCCTGGCCAGCGACTCCGCGCGTAGGTCAGCACTGCCCCGGCATCAAGGTCGCCCCAATGGGTCCAGCCGGCCTGTAGGCCGCGCAACGTCCCGTGGCGCGACGCCCCGATGCCGCGATAATCGAAGGTCAGAACCGTGCAGCCTTGCCCGGCAAGCCAAGCGGCGAAGCGGGCGTAATATCGCGCCCTGACCGCAGTCGCGGCATGAATGACAACGACAGGCCCCTCGCCCGTTCCGTGCCAGATGCTGCCGTGAAGACGATAGCCATCATCGGCAAGCACCGTGAAGTCTTCATCGGGCATAACGGGGACGCGCCCCGGCCCCGCCGGAGTTGTGGCATCCTGACCCTTCGTCAGCCGCCCGTGACAAAGCAATGATCGCCGCATTTCATCCGTCTCGTCTCACTTTGCCAAGCAGACTCTGGCAACCGCCGCCCGCGGCCAACTGAGCTTTGTTTGTGGGCGCGTGAACGCATCTCAGTTGCCAAATCCGTCTGGCCGGTGCTTCGCTGCAGTCAGGAGGCCCTTCGCATGACCCAGTCCCCCGTGATCCGCCTGACCGACCTGACCCTGTCGCCGCAGCATCATGGCACCCGTTTCGAGGCGGCGATGGCCGCCATCGCGGCACCGCTTGGCGCGACCCATCTGGGCGCCCGGCTGGTCGTGGTGCCGCCCGGCAAGGCGGCATGGCCCTTCCACAGCCATCACGCCAATGACGAGATGTTCGTGATCCTCTCCGGCACCGGCACGCTGCGCTTTGGCCCCGAAAGCCATGCGGTCGCGGCGGGCATGGTGGCGGTCTGCCCGGCGGGCGGGGCCGAGACCGCGCATCAGCTGACCGCCACAGGGGATCAGCCCCTGCGCTATCTCGCGATCAGCACGATGCGCGAGCCCGACGTGATGGAATATCCCGACAGCGGCAAGATCACCGTCTTTGCCGGGGCCGCCCCCGGCGGCGACAAGGCGGCGCGCAGGGTCGCAGCCTCGTTCCGGCAGGGTGATGCCGTGGACTACTGGAGTGGTGAATGACCCCGCGTATCCGCCCGCTGCAGAAAAGCGACGCCCCCGGGCTCGCGGCTCTGGTCACCGGATACCGCAGGGCGATGGGCGCCGGTGGGTCCGAAATGTTGAAGACGGACGCGCAGCGCCTGATTTCCAGTGCCGATGCCGATCTGAACATCCTGCTGCTTGGTGCCGATGCCGGTACTGGTCTCCTCGGCTTTGCGCTGGCCTTCGACCTGCCCGAAATCATCTCGGGCCGAAACGCCTGGCAGCTTGACGATCTGTTCGTTGCGCCCGAGGCGCGGGGCACCGGCCTTGCCCGCGCCCTGATCGGGCGGCTGACCGAGATAGGCATGGTGCGCGGCTGGACGCATCTGCGCTGGCTGGTCCCGCAGGACAACATCGCGGCAAGGCGGCTTTACGAGACACTCGCCGAGCCTGCACCTTGGGACAGCTTTCGCATCACTCTGACCTGAACAGTCTCAGATCAAATCGACCTTGTAGCGTTTCACCGGCACCGCGGCTGCCATCCGATCATACAGCGCCTGCGCCACCAGATTGTTCTCATCGGTTTCCCATTCCAGCCGGATCCAGCCCTGCGCGCAGCCCTCGCGGGTCAGATGGGCAATGCAGGCTTCGGCAAGCCCCTGCCTGCGGGCGGGGGGCGAGATCCAGAGATCCTCCAGAATGCCGACCGGCCGCGCGCTGAACGTGTGCAGGCGCAGGACGACATGGGCGAGGCCAGCCGCAACGCCATGCCACAGGATAAGCCATCCCTTCAGTTGCTCATCGGGCGCGAGCAGCCGGTCCCAAAGCACCGGCATGGTCTCAAACGCAGCATCGTCTGCACCAAAATATACCAGCGCCTCGTGCCAAAGGAACTGCCACACGCCCTGATCGTGGCGGGTCAGCGGCCTGATGGTAATGCCGGTCATCGGGGCTTCTTTGTGAGGTGACGTTCGGGAGCATTCTAGCCACAGACGGGCAAAACCGTCGCCTGATGACTATTTGTTAACGAGTGAGAGAACCTCAATTGCCTGGCGCAGAGCCGGGATCTTACGACATTTGCAGCGACCGCAAGAAGGATCGGCCATGGACATCGCTGTGCGGCTTGACGACCCAAACTCACCGGAAGCACGCGCGCTGTTGCAGGCGGCGCATGAGCTCATGCAGTCGCTGCTCCCGGAGCCGCCGCCGCGCGCCCTGTCACTTGCGCCCCTTGCGGCACCGGAATCCCGCGTCTTCATCGCCCGTATGAATCTGCACGCAGTCGGATGCTGCGCAATGATCCTGCACCGCGACTTCGCCGAGATCAAAAGACTGTATGTCGCCCCCGAAGCTCGCCGGCTGGGCATCGCCGCGCGCCTGTTGCAGGCGGTTGAACGGGCTGCAAGGCAGGAAGGATACAATCTGCTGAAGCTTGAAAGCGGCGCGCGGCTGACCAATGCGCACCGGCTCTATGCCCGGTCCGGCTTCACAGCCTGCGGCCAGTTCGGCGCCCATGCCCAAAGCGCCGCCAGCCTGTTCATGGAGAAGCACCTCCGTGCCGCTGCCCCGCCGCCTCGGTCATCCAGCGGCTGAGGTTGCGGATGCGCCTGTCCCGTGCCGACGCCTCGGGATAGACCAGATAATAGCCGCCGCCCGTCGGAGCGCGATGTGCAAAAAGCTCGGCCAGCCGCCCCGTTTCGGCATCAAACGCCGCAATCTCCGCCCCTGCCAGTGCCACGCCCGCGCCATCCATCGCGGCCCGCAGGGCAAGCCCGGACGAGTCCACCCGCATCACCGCCGCAGGCCGGATCGGGCCGCCCGGCAGCGTCGCATTCCAGCGCGCAAAATTCTCCTTGCGGTATTGCGACAGGAACAGGGTCATGCCCGCGATCCGGGCACGCACGTCGTCTGCACACAGACCGGCCAGCACGGGCATACCGAACAGGCCGACCGTTTCCTGAAACAGCAGGTCAGCGCGCATCCCGTCCCAGCAGCCGGTCCCGTGCCGCACCGCCACATCGGCCACGCCTGCCGACAGATCCACCGCCTCCTGCGTGGTCGAGATCAACAGATCGAAGCCCGCCCGCTCAAACGGATAGCGCGTCAGACGGGGTGAGAGCCAATGCGCAGCAAAGGTCGGCAGCATCGAGAGGCGCAGGGGACCACTGCCACGGTCGTGCTTCAGGTCGCCCACCGCCTCGATGATCTGCGTGAACCCCGCCGTCAGGGCCGGGGCAAGCCGCGCGCCAGCTTCGGTCAGTTCCAGCGCCGGGCCGACCCGCCGCATCAGCGTCAGGCTCAGGCTATCCTCCAGGCCGCGCAGCTGGTGGCTGACCGCCGACGGCGTCACGCCAAGCTCCAGCGCCGCCTCCTTGATCGACCGATGCCGTGCCGCTGCCTCGAACGCGCGCAGTGCGTTCAGCGGGATGGTCAGGCGATAGGGTGTTTTCTTGTCCATGCTCCCCCACAGAAAGGTTCTGCCCCAGACCGGAGCGTGAGGCGAACGATGCTTTCTCATGCTCTCCTGAAATCTGCTCACTCGTCAGAGCGCGGGCCAAAGCCGACACTGCCGCTGTCATTCTGCGAGAGGAAGCCCACAAATGCAGCACGGGTCTACGTCCGGAAACTCTGTCGGCCCCGATACCGATACCTATGTCTGGCGCGACGGTTCTCTGATCCCGTCGATCGAGGCAAGCCTGCACGTACTGACCCATTCGCTGCACATGGGCGGGGCGGTGTTCGAGGGGATCCGCGCCTATGACGGGCGTGTGTTTCTCGCGGAGGAGCATTTCCGTCGCCTTGACCGGTCGGCCAGAATTCTTGGCTATGCCCTGCCCTGGACCATGCAAGACCTGCTCACCGCGACAGAGGCGGTTCTCTGGGCGAGCGGCCTGCGTGACGCCTATATCCGCCCTCTCGCCTGGCGAGGCAGCGAAAGCGTGTCGGTCGCGGCGCAGAAGTGCCGCATCCATACTGCGATCGCCGCGTGGGACTGGCCCGTGGACCGTGCCCTGGGTGAAGGCGGCGGCGGGCTGCGTCTGGTTCTGTCGGACTGGCGGCGCCCCGCGCCGGATACCGCTCCCACCGCGTCGAAATGCTCGGGCCTGTACATGACCGGCACGCTGTCGCGCGCGGCGGCGGCCCGCAGCGGCCATGACGACGCGCTGATGCTGGACAGCCACGGCAATGTCGCGGAGACCACCGTCACGAATATCGTGCTGGTCCGCGAGGGCACGCTCGTCTCGCCGGTGCCGACCTGCTTTCTTGACAGCCTGACCAAGCGCCATGTCTTCGCCTTGGCGATGCGCGAAGGGCTGAACGTCTCCGAGAGCACCATCACACTGGAGGATCTGGACCGGGCCGAGGAGGTTTTCGTCACCGGCACCTCCGTGGAGATCCGGCCCGTCATCTCGCTTGATCGGCAGGGTCAGCGCAGCGAATGGCCGGTGGGACCGGTGACCAAGGCAATGATCGCGGCCTTCCGTGCTTCGACCCGGGAGTGCGCCTCTACATAGCGCCACGCCAAAACCTACCTGAACAGGAGGCTGAAGGCGGTCAAAGCCCTACCCCCCATTGCTGAGGGTAGGGACGAAAACTGGCTGAATTCGCCCATAGGGTCGAGGAGCCTCGCCTTACGTTGGCCTGCCCCGCCGGCACTGCTCGGCCCCGGACAGCGCGCCACGGTAGCCGCAAATGTGACTCCGTCCGCTAGTGGCACGGCAGCCAGTGTTGCCTGTTCGGCCACGCCGCAGGCCATCCACCGGGCGTTGCGCCCAGGTGCGAATCGCGTGCTTTCCGGAGGGTGTCTCGCATTTCGCCCATTTCGGGGGCGTCTAAAAATTAACTTCCCCAACGGTAACGCCGCGGCGCGGAACGGATCAGCGGTCCCGGAGCAGGGTGGCGCCCAACCGGGAAAGCAGCTGTTTTTACTCTGAAATGCAGATTTTTCCGCTGCCCAAGAACGGTGATGCGCCCCAGTCGGTCTGACCCTGATGCGGCATCGCGGCATGCCCTAGTTTCACCCCGGCTGCGGCAAGGCCGCCGAAAAATCTGTTGACAGATCGAGGCGACATTTCATCAACTGAATGAAATTCTGAACAAGGTTCACATATATGAACGATCAGGTCAAATCCGCAGCCCGTGTTCTTGATCTTCTGGAGCTTCTCTCCGGCAGGACCGAGCCGATGCGCCTGAATGAACTGGTGGCGACACTGGGCACTCCGAAATCCTCGACCTACGGGCTGCTGGCGACGCTGGTCGCCCGCGGCTATGTCAAGAAGGACGCCACCGACCGCTATGCCATTGTGGAAACCTTCCGGCAGGGCTTCGGCTGGGTCGGCGGGCATGTCGGGTTTCTGACCTCCGTCGCCGTTCCCATCGTTGAAGACATGCGCGACCGTCTGGACGAGACAGTGTTTGTCTGTGTCCGGACCGAACAGCAGAATGCCCGGTTGCTGGCCAAGGCCGTCAGCCGA
This sequence comes from Salipiger marinus, assembly GCF_035481585.1. Lineage (NCBI taxonomy): Bacteria > Pseudomonadati > Pseudomonadota > Alphaproteobacteria > Rhodobacterales > Roseobacteraceae > Salipiger > Salipiger marinus. Next base: position 156,717 of record NZ_JAYKSL010000007.1, read on the forward strand.
CAGCCGATCCGCTATGACGCCTCCGACCAGTCCTCGCTGCCCGGTTATGGCACGGTGATGGGGCGCGTCCTGCTGGCTTTCCAGCCGCCCGAGGTGATCGACGCCTATTTCGCCCGGACCGAACTGCGCCCCTTCACCGACAAGACCCCGACCGACGAGACCACGATCCGCGCGGCGCTGGAGCGGATCCGCCGCGATGGCTACGGCACCATCGTCGACGAATACGCCACCGGCGGCGCCGGGATCGCCGCCCCGATCCGGAACGCCGAGGGGCAGGTCGTGGCGGTGATCGACGTGGCCACCGTGACCGCCCGCTACGAACAGCGCCGCGACGAGATGCTCGCCGCCGTGCTGGAGGGCGCGGCCCGGATCAGCGCACGCCTCGGCTACCGACCGGAGCCTGCCAAAGACACCAATGACATTCTGACACCACAGGGAGACGTGTGATGGCTTATCGCGTGGGCGTGGACATCGGCGGCACGTTTGCCGATTTCTGCGCATTTGACGAGGCGGCGGGCACCATCGGCACCGTCAAGGTCCTGACCACACCCGACAGGCCCGGTCAGGAGGTTATCGACGGGCTGAAGGCTCTGGAAGACCGCTTCGGCATCAGTCCCGGCGACATCTCCTATTTCACCCATGGCACCACGGTCGGCATCAACTCGATCATCATGCGCAAGGGCATCCGGCTCGCCCTTTTCACCACCGAGAATTTCTGTGACGTGCTGGAACTGGCCCGTCTCAAGATGCCCGATCCCTACCACCTGCTGTCGTCCCGGCCAGAGCCGCTGGTGACCCGGGATCTCGTCTTTGGCGTCACGGAACGGATGCTGGCGGATGGCAGCATCGATTGCCCGCTGGACCCGGACAGCCTGCGCACCGCCGTCGCTGCCGCCAAAGCGCGCGGCGCCGAGGGCGTGGTAATCTCTTTCCTGCATTCCTACCGCAACCCCGCCCACGAGCGGGAGGCCAAGCGCCTGATCGCCGAAATCGCCCCCGATCTGCATGTCTTCTGTTCGCATGAGGTGCGCCCGATCATCCGCGAATACGAACGCACCTCCACAGCGGTCATCCACGGCTATGTCCAGCCGCGCGTGGCCCAGTATCTGGGGGCGCTGCAGACCGCGCTGTCGGGCATCGGCGTGACGCCGGAGCCGATGATCACCAAATCGAACGGTGGCATCATGTCGGTTGAGATCGGCAAAACGGCCTGCGTGGAGATGCTGCTGTCCGGCACGGCGGCAGGTGTCATGGGCGCCGCCTTCGTGGCGCGCGAGGCAGGAGAGGACAGGATCCTCAGCCTCGACATCGGCGGCACCTCGGCGGATGTGGCGCTGATCACCGGCGGCCAGCCCGGCTATGGGATGAATGAAGTCGTTGGCGATTTCCCGATCTTCGTGCCCACGGTGTCGGTCACCTCCATTGGTGAAGGCGGCGGGTCCATCGCCCGCATCGATGCGGCGGGGATGCTGACCGTGGGACCGGACAGCGCCGGATCCACCCCCGGACCTGCGGCCTATGGCCGGGGCGGCACGCAGGCAACGATCACCGATGCCTTCGTGACGCTGGGCCTGCTGGACCTGTCGGCGCTTGGTTATGGCATGGTCTCTGTCGACCGCGCCAAGGCGGTGGAGGTGATCCAGCCGCTGGCGGACCGGCTTGGCACCTCGCTGGAACAGACCGCCGAGGGGATCGTGGGGATCGCCGTGTCGGGAATGTTCCGCGAGGTCTCCAAGCTCTGTTCGCGGCGGGGCATTGACGTGGGCGAGTTCAGCCTGCTGGCCTTTGGCGGGGGCGGCCCGATGATGGCCTGTTTTCTGGCCCGCGACCTTGGCATGAAACGGGTGATCGTGCCCCCCGCGCCCGGCGTGCTGTCGGCGCTTGGCGGGCTGACGGCGGATGTGCGCAACGATTTCACCGAAACGGCCTATTACGACCTTGTTCCAGAAACGGCGCCGCGCATCGCCGCGACCGTCAGCCGCCTGACCAAAAAGGCCCGCCACTGGATGGTGGAAGAACAGCATTACGAAGGCACCCCGGTGTTTCATGCCTCGGGCGAGATGCGGTATCGCGGGCAGAGCTTCGAAATCGAGATCCCGATCAACGCGGCGGCGATTGCCAAGGGCGACATTGCCCCCGTGACAGAGGCCTTTCACGCCGAACACCGGCGCCTTTACGGCCATGCGGACCCGGAGGCGCCGATCCAGATCATCGCCATCAACCTCGTGGTCACCGGTCATTCCGCCAAGCCCACCCTGCCCCGCAGCGCGCCGGTCTGCCGGCCAGTCACTGCCGCCATATCCATGACCGCATGGCTTGACGGAGCGTGGCGCGAGGTGCCGCTTTTTGCCCGGGCCGACCTGACGCCCGGCGCCACCTTCGCCAGTCCCTGTGTCATCGCGCAGGACGACACCACCACCATCGTCCCTGCAGGCTTTTCCGGCGAGGTGGACGGCCATGGCAACCTGATCCTCGCTCTTTCGGAGACCACCGATGCGCACTGATCCCGTGACCCTCAAAGTGCTGGAGAACCACGCGCAGGCCGTGGCCGAAAGCATGGCCTTCACCCTGTTCCGCACCGCGCATTCCACCTTCGTGAAGGAGACCGAGGATTTCACGACCGGGCTTGTCACCCCCTCCGGGATGACCTTCGCCAGCCCGCGCGATCTTGGCGCGACATGGTTCATCGGTCTTGATTACAAAGGCGCGCTGGAGATGATCGACCACTATGAAGAGGGCGACATCTGCGTGACCAATGATCCCTATTCGGGATTTGTCTGCAGCCACACGCCGGACATGCACATCTGGAAGCCGATCTTCTGGGAAGGCGAGGTCATCGCCTTTGCCGTGGGGCACATCCACAACACCGACATGGGCGGTGCCGTGCCCGCCTCGCTGTCGCGCGCCAATACCGAGGTGCATCAGGAGGGCATCCGGTTCAGGCCCACCAAACTGGTCAGCCGCGGCGTGATGAATGCGCAGCTCATCGAGACGATGATGCTGAATGTCCGCATGCCCGAGCAGAACCGGGGCGACCTGAACGCCCAGATCGCCGCCGTGAACACCGGCGAGGCGAAGATGCACGAGATGATCCGGAAATTCGGCGTCGAGACCGTGAAGAACGGGATCGAGGATCTGCTGGACGTGGGCGAAGCACGGGCGCGGGCAGTGATCTCGGGCTTGCCAGACGGCGATTTCAGGTTCGTGGATTACCTCGACGAGGATGGTCCCGGCGGTGTGCCGGTCCGCCTGGACCTGACGCTGAAGGTGCGCGGCGACGGCGTGATCATGGATTTTACCGGATCCGATCCGCAGCTCAAATCCGCGCTCAACATGCCCACCGGCGGCAATCCACGGCATATCCTGCTGATGGTGGGCTACAATTACTGTCTTTACACGCTTGATCCCTCGATCCCGCTGAATGGCGGCATCCTGCGCGCCGCAACCTGCATCGTTCCCGAAGGCACGGTGCTGAATCCGGACTATCCCGCCGCCGTCGGGATGCGCTCGCTCACCTGCGGGCGCCTGCAGGGCGTGATCATGGGCGCCTTCCATGGCGCGGCCCCGGACCGGCTGCCGGTGGGCGCGGCGGGGGGCGGGGGCATCGTCAACGTCAAGACCTTCGACGCGGCAAGTGGCAGGCTTTCCATGGCCTCCATCGATCCGGTCACCGGCGGCGCGGGCGGCTCGGCCTTTGGCGACGGCACCGATGGGTCTGGGGCGAATTCGTCCTTTCTCAAGAACACGCCGGTGGAAATCAACGAGGTCGAGGTGCCCATCAAGTTCCGCCGCTACGGTCTTGTCCCCGACAGCGGCGGCCCCGGCACCGCCCGCGGCGGCATGGCGACCGAGCTGGAGGTCGAGGTCTTCACCCCCGACACCGTCATCACCGCGCGCAACCGCGACCGCACGACCTTTGCCGCATGGGGCGGCTCCGGCGGCGAACCCGGGGCGCCGTCGCTTTTCACCCGCATCACGCAAAAGGGCGAGCGGATCAACCTTGGCAATACCGATGTGGTGAGCATGGGACCGGGCGACATCTTCAACCTGACCTCCGGCGGGGGTGCGGGCTATGGCGACCCCTTCGCCCGTCCCATCGAGCTTGTGGTGCGCGACGTGCTGCGCGGCTCGGTCACGCCGGAGGCGGCACAAAGCCGGTATGGTGTCGTCGTGGACCGCGAGGGCCATCTGGATGAGGCCGGAACCCACGCGCTGCGTCAATCCCACGTCACTCCACCGGTCACGACCTACAGCTACAATGCCAGCCGCCGCGCCTATGAGGCGGTCTGGACCGATGCCAATTATGCCGCGCTGACTCAGGCGCTGACGATGATGCCGGTCCATTGGCGCCATTTCGTGAAACGCGAGGTGTTCGACAGGATTGCCTCCCTGCCCGACAATGCCCGCAAGGGCGATGGCTCCGAAATCTGGGAGGCAATCGAGGCGGTGAAGGCCCGCGTGCCCGGGCTCCTGCGCTCCATGCAGATGCGGGAGGCGGCGGAATGATCCGGTTTGATTTCACTGGGCAGACCGTGCTTGTCACCGGGGCCGCGCGCGGCATCGGGGCAGGCATCGCTGCCGAATTCGCCGCAGCTGGCGCACGCGTCGTCGCGGTAGACATTCTGGGGGACGAGCTCGCCGCTTTTGCCGCCGCCACTCCGGGAGTGGAAACCGAAGTGATCGACCTTGCGGATTTCGCCGCCGCGAAGGATCGGGTCGCTCCGCTTGCCCCCGACGTGGTGGTGCATTCCGCCGGTGGCGTGCGCGGCACCACGAAAAAACCGCTGGAAGACGTCACCGATGCCGAATGGATGTCGGTCTATGACGGCAACGTCATGTCGGCCTTCAACCTGATGCGGGCGGTGATCCCCGCGATGAAGGCCCGCCGCTCTGGACGGATCGTGACGATCTCCTCGGGGGCCGGGCTGAAACCCAGCCTGACGGGCATCCAGTCCTACTGTTCGGCCAAGCACGGGCTTATCGGCCTGACCCGGCAGATGGCGCTGGAACTTGGTCCCTTCGGCATCACGGTGAATTCGGTGGCGCCGGGCTTCCTGCGCACGTCGCCCGACTATGAAAAACAATGGGCGAGCTATGGCGAGGAGGGCCAGACTCGGATGGTCGAGAGCATCGCCATGCGCCGTCTGGGCGAACCCGCCGACATCGCCGCCGCCTGCGCCTTTCTTGCATCGGACCGGGCGGGGTTCATCACCGGGCAGGTTCTGCCGGTGTCCGGCCACCCTTTTCCCTGAGGATCCAAGATCATGACCCATTCCGAAAACCCATGGGACTGGCCCGAAGACATCTGGCGCGGCAAGGTTGACCGCGTGCGCGCGGGCGACCGGCTGAAGCCCGCGCACTGGCCCGATGGCGCAACCTGCGCGGTGGCCATGTCCTTTGACGTGGATCACGAAACCAACGACCTGCGCGATGGCGGCACCTCCATCAGCGCCATGAGCCGGGGCCAATATGGCAACCGGCAGGGCATTCCGCGGATCATGGACATCATCCGCCGCCACGACATCAAGGCCAGCTTCTATGTCCCCGCCGTTGTGGCGCAGCTTTATCCGGACGAGACCCGCATGTTCGTGGCCGAAGGGCACGAGGTCGCCATCCACGGCTGGATCCACGAACGCAACTCGGTCCTGCCCCCGGAGGTGGAGCGCGACCTGCAGCTGCGCTCTGCCGACATGCTGGAAAAGATCAGCGGCGCCCGCCCGGTGGGAATCCGCACGCCGTCTTGGGATTTTTCGCAGGCCACGCTGGAGATCACCCGCGACATGGGGCTTGCCTATGACAGCTCGCTGATGGCGGACGTGGACTGCTACCGCCTGCTGCTTGATGGCGAGGATACCGGCGTGGTGGAACTGCCTGTGGAATGGATCCGCGACGATGCGGTTTATTTCAACATGAACCGGTTCTCCGCTCTGCGGCCCTATACCCCGCCCGAGGCGGTCTTCGACATCTTTCGCAGGGAATTCGAGGCGGCGCATGCCGAGGGCGGGATTTTCCAGCTCACGATGCATCCGCACATCACCGGCTACCGCTCGCGGATCTGGATCTTTGAAGAGCTCATCAAGCTGGCCAAGGCCAAGGGGGGCGTCTGGTTCGCCACCCATGCCGAAATCGTGGACTGGGTGAAGACACAAGGCTGAGCCCGTCCCGGCCCTTTGGGGCCCCCGCCGCTCCGGTGCATTCCGGTGCGGCCAATACAAAGAAAACAACCCCCCCAACAGAGGAAAACCGTCATGAAAACGACTGTTCTGGCGCTGTGCTCCGCACTCGCCCTCATGACTCCCACCTATGGGATGGCGCAGGACCGCTATGTCCACGCCAACAATTCCGCCTATGACACGCTTGACCCGCACACGGTGCGCGATGTGGCCCGCGTGGCGTCGCGGCTGAACTTCTATGACGGCCTCTATCGCTGGGTCGACAACCCGCCGGAACTGATCCCGTGGCTGGCGACCGATCACTCCATTTCGGAGGACGGGCTGACATGGACCTTCACCCTGCGCGACGACGTGACCTTCCACGACGGCACCAGCATGACCGCCGAAGACGTGGTCTATTCGTTCGAACGGATGCTGGCGCTCAAGCGCGGCGCGGGCTCGCTGTTCCTGCCGATGATCGACCCCGGCATGACCAAAGCGGTGGATGACCATACCGTCGCCTTCACCCTCAAGGAGCCATCGGCCATCTTCGCCGCGCTGGTGCCCGACATCCTTGTGGTGAATTCGACGCTGGTGCAGGAAAACGAAGTCGATGGCGACATGGGGCAGGCCTACATGATCGACCATGTCGCCGGCTCGGGATCCTACATGCTGCAGCGTTACGACCCGGCGCGCGGCTTCATCGGCGAACGCTTTCCCGAGCATTTCGCGGGCTGGGGAGACAAGTATTTCGACGAGATCGAATTCCGCACCGTGCTCGAAACCAACACCCGCATTCAGGGCCTGATGCGCGGCGACTATCAGGGGCTCGACGGCTACCTTGCCCCCGATCAGGTGGAACGCCTGCGGGCCGACGAGGACGTGCAGATCTTTGAAGAAGAATCCATGCGGGTCTTCCACATCGCGCTGCATAACGGCCGCGCACCGCTGGACGACAAGAACTTCCGCATGGCGATGGTCCACGCCTTCGATTACGACGGCTATATCAACGAGATCATGCAGGGCACCGTGGCCCGCAACCCCACGATCCTGCCGGGCAACCTCTGGGGCGCGCCGGACGTGCCCGGATATGACTACGATCTCGAAAAGGCGCAGGAATTCCTTGACGCCTACAAGGCCGAACATGGCGAGGAGATCCGCACGATCAAGATCGGCACGCTGGCCGGTTTCTCGGAGACCGAACAGGCCGCTGCGCTGATGCAGAACGGGCTGTCGCAGCTTGGGATCACGGTCGAGATCGAAAGCTCGCCTTGGCCGGTGATCTCCTCCGACATGCAGAACCCGGACACCATGCCGGACATGGTCCCCTACTGGAAGTCCACCTATTACGTCGATCCCAACAACTGGGTCGGAGAGCTTTACGCCTCGCGCTACGCCCCCACCCGGAACGTCTCGGACTATCACAACGACGCGGTGAACGCGATGCTGGAAGAGGCGCTGGTGACCACCGATCAGGATGTCCGGGCCCAGCTTTACGCGGACGCGACCACGCAGGTCTATGAGGATGCCGCGGGCATCTGGATCTACAACACCAAGTGGTTCGGGCCCTATGGGTCCAACGTCCGCAATGTCCGCTTCTGCCCGGTCGGCAACGGTCAGGACATGCGGTGGGCCTATCTCGAGGACTGATCCTTCCGTGACCCCGGGCGCCGCCGGGCCTTGACCGGCGGCGCCCCCCTTCATCCAGCACGCCCATATCCAGCCCGATCGGAGCCACCTCCATGCGCAGACTGGAAATCATCCTGTCCCGCCTCGTCTGGTTCATCCCGACGCTCTTCGGCCTTGTCTTCGTGGTATTCTTCATCTCGAACGTGATCCCGACCGATCCGGCCCGGATCGTGGCGGGCGAGAACGCGACCGAAGCGCAGGTTCAGGCGCTGCGTGCCGAGATGGGCCTTGACCAGCCGCTTTTCGTCCAGTTCGGACGCTATGTCGCCGACCTTGCGACCGGAGATCTGGGCAACAGCCTTTATACGCAGCGCGCGATTGCGGATGACCTGCTGCACCGCCTGCCCGCGACGCTGGAACTGACCATGGCGGCGATGGTGATCGCCATCGGTCTGGGCGTTCCGCTCGGGGTGATCTCGGCGGTGAGGCGCAATTCCCTGATCGACCAGACCCTGCGGCTCCTGTCGATCTCTGGCCTCGCCGTGGCAAGTTTCTGGCTGGCGATGGAACTGCAGATGTTCTTCTCGACCAAGCTGGGCTGGACCCCGCTCAATGGCCGGATCGCGGGCTGGGGGCCGGATGAGGTGACCGGTTTCTACCTGATCGATTCCGTGCTGACCGGAGACTGGACCTCGTTCCGGGACACGCTGCACCACATGCTGCTGCCCGCCATCACGCTTGCCCTGCCCGCCGCCGCCACGCTGGTCCGTTTCACCCGCGCGGGCGTTCTGGAGGTCATCAACTCCAACTTCGTGCTCTACGAGCGGGCGATGGGATTTCCGACCCCGCTCATCATCTGGAAATACGTGCTGCGCAACGCGCTGATCTCCACCGTGACGCAGATCGGCCTGATCTTCGGCACGCTTTTTGCGGGCGCCGTGGTGGTTGAAGCCGTGTTCGACTGGCCGGGCCTTGGCACCTACGCGGTGCAGTCCATCCTGCAATCGGACACCAAGGCGATCCTTGGCTTCTCGATCATCGTGGGCGTCGTGTTCATTGGCGTGAACCTGCTTGTCGACATCATCCACACCTTCATCGACCCGAGGACCCTGAAATGACCGCTCTGAAACGCCTTCTGGCGGACCGGGCCGCCACGCTTGGGGCCGCGCTGATCCTTGGACTCGTGCTGGTGGCGATCCTCGCGCCATGGCTTGCCCCCTATCCCGAGGACGTGACCGCCTTTCACCTCAGCCAGCGGCTGGAGCCTCCGTCGGCAGAGCATCTTTTCGGCACAGACCGCATGGGGTCGGACGTGTTCTCCCGCATCCTTTTCGGGGCCCGCATCACCATCACCATCGCGGTGATCGCCGTTGGCGTGTCCGTCGCCATCGGTGTCCCCATCGGGCTGATCGCAGGCTATTACGGCGGTTTTCCGGGCGGGTTCCTGATGCGGACCTCTGACGTGTTTCTTGCCGTGCCGCAGATCGTGCTGGCGATCGCCATTGCCCAGACCCTCGGGCCCTCGGTGGAAAACGTCATCCTTGCGCTGTCGCTCACCTACTGGCCGTTCTGGGCGCGGCTTGTCTATGCCGAGACGAGATCGCTCAAGGCCCAGACCTTTGTCGAGGCGGCGCTGGCGCTTGGTGCGTCGGACTGGCGGGTGATGGTGCTGCACATCCTGCCCAACACCGCCTCCGCGATCATCGTGCGCACCTCCATCGGCATGGGCGCCACGATCCTCACTGCCGCCGCGCTTGGCTTTCTTGGACTTGGCGCACCGCCGCCCACCCCCGAATGGGGCCGGACCATTTCGGAGGCGCGGGAATTCCTGCCCGAGGCATGGTGGTATGCCGCAGCACCGGGATTTGCGATCTTTCTGGTCGTCATGGGCTTCAACCTGCTGGGGGACGGCCTGCGCGACATCCTCGACCCGAAACTGAGAAAGGGCAGCCGATGACCGACGCTCTCCTGACCGTCGAGGGCCTGTCCCTCGGGTTCCGCGGGGATGGCAGCTTTGCCCATATCCTCGACGGTGCCAACATGACCATGAACAAGGGCGAGATCATGGGCCTTGTCGGAGAATCCGGCTGCGGCAAGACCACGCTGGCCAGCGCCATCCTTGGCGTCCTGCCCCGGCATTCGCTGGAAATCCGCGGCGGGCGCATCCGTTTTGACGGCATCGACATGCTGGATGCGACGCAGGCCGCGCAGCAGCAGTCCGTCCGGGGCCGCCGCGTGACGTTCATCCCGCAGGATCCCTTCACCTCTCTGAACCCGGTCTTCACCATCGGCCAGCAGATCGAGGAACTGATGAAATGGAAGTCGCCGCGCCGCGCCGCCGCACCCTCGCGCCTGCCCACGCTCCTGACACCCTATCCGCCCGCCCGCCGCCGGGCCGACCGGGAAAAGATCATGGAGATGCTGAACCTCGTCCAGCTTCCCCGCCCCGATCAACTTCTGAAAAAATACCCGCACGAAGTGTCGGGCGGGCAGCGTCAGCGGCTCATGATCGCCATGGCCCTGCTGCCCGAACCTGACCTGATCATCGCAGATGAGCCGACCACCGCGCTGGACGTGACGATTCAGGCGCAGATCCTCGGCCTTCTGCGCAATCTTGCCAATGACCGCGGCGTGGCCGTCATGCTGACGACCCATGACCTTGGCTCGGCCTACGAGATCTGCGACCGGATCACCGTGATGTATGCAGGTCAGGATGTGGAAGCCGCCCCCGTGGCGGAGTTTTTCAACCGCCCGACGCATCCCTATACCGCAAAGCTGCTGGACTCGCTTCCAGAAGGCGGCGGCGGAATGACCGGTATTCCGGGAGAACTCCCCAGCTTTTACGCCCCGCCGCCGGGCTGCCGGTTCCAGACCCGCTGCGACCGCGCGACCGAGGCCTGCCGCAGCCGACCGCCCGCCGACCTTGCCGGACCCGCCCATATCGTGCGCTGCGTCCATCCGCTGTTCAGCACTGCCGCCGCTCCGGCCCGGAAGGAGGCCCACGCATGACCGACGCGCCAATCCTGACCGTCACGGACTTGACCGTCCGCTTTCCGATCCGTGGCCCCTTTGCCCGCAAGCTGGGCGAGATCAGGGCCCTGGACGGGGTGAGTTTCGATCTTGCAGAAGGCGAAATCCTTGGGCTCGTGGGCGAATCCGGGTGCGGTAAATCCACGCTCGGCAAGACGCTGATGGGAATTCAGGCGCCCAGTTCGGGATCCATCACCTTCGCGGGCAAGGAAATCGCGGGCCGCACCCCGCGCGAGGCCCGCGAACTGCGCCGCAGGCTGCAATATGCCTATCAGGATCCCGGCGCCTCGCTGGATCCGCGCTGGAAGATCGGCAAGTCTCTGGAAGAGCCGCTGATCATTCACACCGATCTCCCGCGCCGGGAACGGCTGAAAAAGGTGGCCGAGATCCTGACCTCGGTCGGGCTTCCCGCCGGTCATGCCGATCTTTTTCCGCACGAGATCTCGGGCGGGCAGCAGCGGCGCGTGGGCCTTGCCCGCATCCTGATGCTGAATCCCGAGGTCGTCATCCTCGACGAGCCCACGGCGGGCCTTGACGTGTCGGTGCAGGCCACGGTCCTGCGGCTGTTCCGCGACCTCCGCGACACCTTCGATCTGACCTATATCTTCATTTCGCATGACCTGTCGGTGGTGCGGCTGATGTGCCACCGCGTTGCGGTCATGTATCTGGGCCGCATCGTCGAGATGGGGCCGGTCGCGGATCTGATGGATGACCCCAAACATCCCTACACCCAGTCGCTTCTGGCCGCGATTCCCAAGGTCAACGGCCCGCGCGTGACCGAAAACTTCTGGCTGAAGGGCGAACCGGCGGATGCGTCGAACCTGCCGCGGGGCTGCCGGTTTCAGGGCCGCTGCCCGCATGTCCAGCCGGTCTGCCGGCAGGACGATCCCGCCGACCGTATCGTGGGCGCGCAAAGCGTGGCCTGCCATTTTGCGGGCGAGGTCTTTCCGCCCGTACCAACCGCCAAGGAAAGCGAACGCGCATGACAAAGACAGCCCTCATCACCGGCGGCGGACGCGGCATCGGGCGCGGCTGCGCCCATGAACTGGCCCGTCAGGGCTGCGACATCGTGCTGGCCGATCTCATCCCCGAAGATCTTGCCCGGACCAAGGCCGAGATCGAGGCGATGGGCCGATCCTGCCGCACCTTCGTGGCTGACGTGTCCGATTTTGCCCGCGCGCAGGAGGTTGTGGCCGAAGTTGAAGCCGCGTCCGGTCCGCTGGCAGTGCTGGTGAACAATGCGGGGCGGTCGAACACCGACGGCATCTGCGAGATCACCGAAGAAAGCTTTGACCGCACCATCGCCATCAACCTCAAGGGCGCCTTCAACTGGACCCGCGCGGCAGCGCCGGGGATGGTGCGGGCGCAGGCGGGCAGGATCGTCATGATGTCCTCGCTCAACGCCTATACCGGCGGAGTCACTTCGGCCGTGTCTAAATTCGCCTATACCACGGCGAAGGCAGGCCTTCTGGGCATGACGCGCGCCTTGGCCAAGGAACTGGCCCCACATGTGCTGGTCAATGCCGTCTGCCCCGGCGTGATCGAGACCGAGCGCTCCAATGATCTGATACGCGCCCGCAAGGCGGATCTGGAGGCGGGCATCTCTCTGGGCCGCACCGGCACGCCCGCCGACGTGGCGCAGGTCGTGGCGTTTCTGTGCCTGTCCGACCCCTGTTTCGTGACAGGTGAAGACATCAAGATTGACGGGTTCCAGTGGGTGATCTGAGCTGCGCCCGCTGACCCGAAAGAAGCCGCCCGTATGGACCGCCGCCCGTGACCGAACTCCGCCGCCCCGCCGCACCCGCATGGGTGCCGGTCGTGGTCACCGTGACGCTGGTGCAGGCAGTGCTGGCCCTGATGAGCCGGACCCTGCCGCTGCTGGGCCTGCCGTTGACGGCGGCGACCGGCATGCCGCCGGAGGCCGTGGGCCAGCTGTCCTCTGCCACGGCCTTCGGATCGATGGTCTTCTTTCTCTGGGGGCCAGCGGCTGCTGCCCGGCTCACCTCAATCCGGCAGCTCCAGCTGGGGTGCGTCATCAGCGCGCTGGCGCTGCTGCTCTGCGGCCTTGGTCACTGGCAGGGGATGTTGCTGGCAGGTTTCGTGATCGGGCTCGGCTATGGCACGTCGACCCCGGCGGGCGCTGACCTGCTGATGCGGGTGGTGCCAAAGGACCGCCGCGCGACCATCTTTTCGGTGAAACAGGCAGGCGTGCCGCTTGGCGGGCTTGTTGCCGGGCTGCTGCTGCCCGCCGTGGCGCTGCACCTTGGCGGGATCCCGGCGGCGCTGACCGCAGCCTCGGCACTGGCACTTGCTGCCGCCGCAGCGCTTGGCCGCTGGCGGGGCTCGGTCGACAGCAGCCCGCCCCCCGAGCGCGGCCTGCCCATGCGGGATCTGATGCTGGCTCCGGTACGGGTGATCGGTCTGCTGATGCGCGCGCGCCAGCTGCGGCTCCTGACGATGGCGGGATTTTGTCTTGGCGTGGCGCAGGGCGTGCTGATGGGCTTCTATCCGGTCTTTCTGTCCGATCACGCGGGCTGGTCGCTGACCGCCGCAGGCGCGGGATTTGCCCTGCTGCAAAGCATGGGGGTCATAGGCAGGATCGCCATGGGCTGGGTGTCGGACCGCATCGGCGATCCCGTCCGGGCGCTGTCGGGACTCTGCGTCCTGTCGGGGGCCACCATGATGCTGCTGGCCACCATCGGGCCCAACAGTCGCGCGGCGTGGATCGTGCTGCTTTCCGCACTTGCGGGCATCACGGTGGTGTCGTGGAACGGCGTCTTCCTGACCGGGCTTGCGGAAACCGCCCCCGAGGGCCGCGTGGGCGAGATCACGGCAGCGGGCACCTTCGTGCTGTTCGGCGGCTATGTGGCCTGTCCGCTGCTGATGCAGGCGGTGTTCTCCGCCTCCGACGGCTATGCCACGGGGCTGATCCTGTCGGGTCTCGCCCCGGTGCTGGCAGGGTCGGCGCTTATGATCGGGGCCCGCCAGCGCCGGGGCCACCCGCCGGGGACATAACAGGCGCCACGGCGCGATAGGATGACGAAAGACTGGACATGAGCAACTTCTCCAAGACGCAGAAAATCCGCAAGGAAGTGATCTGGACCGAGGGCGGCGTGGTCGCCTCGCAGCACCGCAAGGCGGCGGAGGTCGGGGCCGCAGTGCTGGCGGCGGGCGGCGATGCCATCGACGCGGCGGTGGCGACGTCTTTCGCCGTGGGTGTGGTGGAACCGTGGATGTCCGGCCCCATGGGCGGCGGGATGATGACCCTCTGGCGCGCTGACGAGCAGCGCGCCGAGACCATTGAATTCGGCATGCGCGCCCCCGCCGGACTGAAACCCGAAACCTATCCTCTGGAGCCCGGACACAAGGCAGGTGACCTTTTTCCGTGGACCCGGGTCAAGGAGGATCGTAACGTCTACGGCGCCACCGCGGTCGCCGTGCCGGGCACCGTCGCGGGCATGGATCTGGCGCATCGCAGATATGGCCGGGTAGCGTGGTCCGAGCTTCTGGCCCCCGCCGTGACCCTTGCGGAGCAGGGGATGCTGATGGACTGGTACGCCTCGCTGATGATCGCGTCGGCCACGCGGCAGCTTGCACAGGATCCCGATGCCGCCGCCCTCTTCCTTGTGGACGGGCAGTGGCCCAACATCGCAGGCTGGACGGCGCTTTCCGACGCGCGTCTGGACCAGAAAACCCATGCCACGACGCTGCAGCGCCTTGCGGAGCATGGCGCACGGGATTTCTATGAGGGCGAAAGCGCCCGGAAGCTGGTGGAGGACGTGCAGGCCAAGGGCGGGTCGCTGGCGCTGGACGATCTTGCCGCCTATCGCGCCACCGCCTGCGCGCCGCGCAGGATCCGCTACCGCGATGCCGTGATCCACGCGCCGTCCGGTCTGTCCGCCGGGGCCGATCTGGTCATGGCGCTGAAGCTGATGGAAGAAGGCTTCACTCCCGGCGCCGCGCCCTCGCCGGAAAGTTACGCCAGCATGGCCGCCGCGCTTGGCAGCGCCTACCGCCACCGGCTGGACCATTCCGGCGACACCGGCGAGGTTGCGCAGGCGCCAGCCTGCACCACCACTTTCAGCGTGGTGGACCGGCATGGCAATATGGTGAACGTGACCCAGACGCTGCTGTCGATGTTCGGAAGTCATGTCGTCTCGCCCCAGACAGGAATGCTGCTGAACAACGGCATCATGTGGTTTGATCCCGAACCCGGCAGGCCGAACTCTCTGGCGCCGGGCAAGCGCTGCCTGATGAACATCTGCCCCACCCTTGGCCAGAGCGGCGACCGGATGTTCGCCATCGGCGCTTCGGGCGGGCGCAAGATCCTGCCCGCCGTGACCAACCTCATCAGCTTCCTGTGCGATTTCGGGATGGATCTGGAGGAGGCCTTCCACACGCCGCGCCTTGACGCGTCCGGGCCAAGCGGCGTGGTGGTCGACGAGGCCCTGCCCAAGACGGTGCAGGCGGCGCTGCGGGCCTTTGGTCCGGTGAAGACCGCGAAGGCGACCGTGCATCCTTATGCCTTTGCCGTGCCCGCAGCCGTGATGCGCAAGGGCACCCGCAACTGCGGCGTGACCGAGGTCATGACCCCATGGGGCGATGCTGTCCATGAAGACGGGGACGGGGTCGGCGTCTAGCCGCGCCGTCCCGCGGGAACAGCCCCGCCTTGGACAGATCGCGACGGCCAAAGGGAGAGGCGGATTTTCAGAGGGTTTTTGCGCTGCACCGCCTCTGATACCTCAGGCGTATCAGTGAAGCCAGACAACGCATTGGATCAGGATCAGTCTCCTCCGTAGTCTCGTCACAGCACATCAGTCCGAAACGACGATGCGGGGAGGATACAGGACATGACGAGGTATCACGGAGCCTATGCCGAATGGCGGCAGGATCCTGAAGGCTTCTGGACAGAGGCCGCAAAAGCGATCGACTGGGACGTTCCTCCTGCGCAGATCCTCGCGACGGCCGAGGCTCCGTCTGGCCGATGGTTCGAGGGTGCGCAGTGCAACACCTGCTACAACTGCGTCGACCGGCATGTCCGGGCCGGGCACGGAGCCCGTGCGGCGATCCGCTATGACAGCCCGGTCACCGGGACAAAGGATGTCTACAGCTACGACCGGCTGCTCGCCGAAGTCTCGGCGCTGGCCTCGGTGCTGCGCGCCCGTGGGGTCGGACGTGGGGACC
The DNA here is from genome assembly GCF_035481585.1 of Salipiger marinus. Lineage (NCBI taxonomy): Bacteria > Pseudomonadati > Pseudomonadota > Alphaproteobacteria > Rhodobacterales > Roseobacteraceae > Salipiger > Salipiger marinus. The sequence goes on from NZ_JAYKSL010000007.1 coordinate 172,712, forward strand.
GGGTGCTCATCTACATGCCGATGGTGCCGGAAGCGCTGGTGGCCATGCTGGCTTCGGCCCGGCTGGGGGCGGTCCACTCCGTCGTCTTCGGCGGCTTTTCCGCCGAAGAGCTTGCGCTGCGGATTGACGATGCGAAGCCCGCCGCGATCGTCTCGGCCTCCTGCGGCATCGAACCCGCGCGCATCGTGGCCTACAAGCCGCTGCTCGACGCCGCCTTGGACAGGGCGGCGCATGATGTGCCGCATTGCCTGATCCTGCAGCGGGAGCGGCAGCGCTGCGACCTGCTGGCGGGCCGTGACGAGGATTATGCCACGGTGGTCGGCGCGGCGCTGGCTGCCGGAGAGACCACGGACTGCGTCCCGGTGGCGGCGACGGATCCGCTGTACATCCTTTACACCTCCGGCACGACCGGACGTCCGAAAGGCGTCGTCCGGGACAATGGCGGACACATGGTGGCGCTGCGCTGGAGCATGGAGCATCACTATGGACTTGAACCGGGCGAGACCTTCTGGGCCGCCTCCGATGTGGGCTGGGTCGTGGGCCACTCCTACATCTGTTACGGGCCTCTGCTGCATGGCTGCGCGACCGTGCTTTACGAAGGCAAGCCGACCGGAACCCCGGATGCGGGCGCCTTCTGGCGGGTGATCGCAGAGCATGAGGTTGCCGCGCTGTTCACCGCACCGACGGCGCTTCGGGCGATCCGCAAGGTCGACCCGGACGGCCTGGCCATCGCGCCTCATGACCTGAGCGGCTTCCGGACGCTGTTCCTCGCCGGAGAGCGGTCCGATGCGACCACCGTGGCATGGGCGCGGGAGAAACTCGGGCGCCCCGTCGTCGATCACTGGTGGCAGACCGAAACCGGCTGGCCGATGACCGGCAACCCGGTCGGCCTGGGCCTGCTGCCGGTCCGGCCCGGCGCCGCGGGGGTGCCCATGCCGGGTTACGACATCCGCGTCCTTGACGATGCAGGAAGCGAGGTGCCGCCGGGCACGCTGGGCAACATCGTCTGCAAGCTTCCCCTTCCGCCCGCCGGGTTCACCGGGCTCTGGGGCGCGAAGGAGAGGTATCACGAGACCTATTTCGCGGAGTTTCCGGGCTATTACGCGACCTCTGACGCCGGCTTCCGGGATGCAGAGGGCTATGTCCATATCATGGCGCGCACCGATGACGTGATCAATGTCGCAGGGCACCGCCTGTCCACCGGCAGCATCGAAGAAGCGATCTCGTCCCATCCGGATGTGGCGGAATGTGCGGTCGTGGGCCGCGCGGATGACCTCAAGGGGCAGGTGCCGCTTGGCTTTGTCGTCCTGAAGGACGGCGTGGCCCGCGATGCGGCGACGCTGGGACGGGAACTCGTGGCGCTGGTCCGCGACAGGGTGGGGCCGGTAGCAGCCTTCCGCGAAACGCTCTGCGTCACCCGGCTGCCAAAGACGCGCTCCGGCAAGATCCTGCGCGGGACAATGCAGAAACTTGCCGACGGCGAAGAGGTCCGGGTGCCTCCCGCCCTCGAGGAGCCGCAGATCCTCGACGAGATCCGCAGCGCGCTCCGGGCGCATCTGGACAAGCCAGCCCACGCCTAGGCGACCGCGGGCGACACGATCCGCGTGCCGCTTGGCATCGGGAATGGCAGTGACATCGGCGCTCGCCCCACACCGGACGAGCAGGAAATGAAGGACGGCCCTTGGCACGTCCGGCAGGAATGGAGGGGACCCATGACAAAGATCGCAAAGGTCGAGACGCTCAGCTGCGACGCGGGCTGGCGGAATTACTACTTCTGCAAGGTCACGACCGAGGACGGCACCATCGGCTGGAGCGAATATGACGAAGGCTTCGGCTCTCCGGGCGTGTCGGAGGTCATTGCGAAGCTGGGGAACCGGCTGATCGGCCTGTCGGTCATGGATCACGAACGCTTTCACGCCGAGGCCTACTGCCTGATCCGCCCGGCAGCCGGGGGCATCGCGTCGCAGGGCATCGGCGCGCTGGAAAACGCGCTGCTCGACGCGAAGGCGAAAGTGCTGGGCGTGCCCTGTTTCGAACTGCTGGGCGGGCGGATGCGTCCGGCGGTGCCGGTCTACTGGTCGCATTGCGCATCCTGGCGGATCAATCACCCGAAAGTTTATGGCAACGGGATCACCACGCTGGACGGCGTGCGCCAAGCGGGGAAAGAGGCCCGCGAGGGCGGCTACAAGGCGGCCAAGACCAACCTGTTTCTGCTGGACGAAAACAGCGAGAACCCGCGTTCGTGGCGGCCCGGCTTCGCAGCCCCCTTCCACCCGGAACTGAACCCCACGCCGAAGCTGCTGCGCGACCTGCGCGCCCATCTTGAAGCGATGATCGACGGGGCCGGACCGGAGGTGGAGATCCTGCTGGATCTCAACTTCAACTTCCGCACCGAAGGCTATGTCCGCGCCCTGCAGGCGATCGCCGACCTGCCGCTGTTCTGGGTCGAGATCGACAGCTACAGCCCCGAGGCGCTGGCCTATATCCGGTCCCGCAGCCCGCATCCGATCAGCACTGGCGAGACCTTTATCGGCATCCGCGAGTTTCTGCCCTTCTTTCAGGCGCAGGCGCTGGATGTCGCCATCGTCGACACAGTCTGGAACGGGGTCTGGCAGTCGATGAAGATCGCGAACCTTGCGGAGGCGTTCGAGGTCAATGTCGCGCCGCACAACTTCTACGGCCATCTCTGCACGATGATGAACGCGCATTTCTGCTCCGCCGTGCCCAATCTGCGGATCATGGAACTGGATATCGACCGGACGCCTTGGGATGCGGACCTGTTTTCCGCCGTCCCGCAGGTCAGGGACGGGATGCTGCAGGTGCCGGATACGCCCGGCTGGGGCATCGAACCGGTGGAGGCGGCCATCCGCGCCCGCCCGCCGCTGCAGGATGCAGGCCTGTTCCGGGCCCGTCCCGCAGCCTGAGCGGCCCGGACCTCACGACATTCACGAGACAGCAGCAAGGAGAAGACGATGCTGGACTGGAAAACCTACCGCAAGGACGTAAAAGGCCGCGTCGGCGAGCTGGCACAGGCGGCGCCGGAGGCCATCAAGGGCTACATGGCTCTGGCCACCTCCGGCGAGAAGGCACAGCACCTCGACGGCAAGACGCGGGAGCTGATCTCGCTGGCCGTGGCCGTCACAACTCGCTGCGACGGCTGCATCGCCAGCCATGTCGAGGCGGCGATCAAGCATGGCGCCACCAAGGAAGAACTTTCCGAAGCGCTTGGCGTGGCGATTGCCATGAATGCCGGGGCCGCGCTGGTCTATTCGGCGCGAACGCTCGACTGCTTCGACCAGATGTCGAGCTGACAAAAGGCGGCATGGCGCACGCGACGCCGATCGCATCCCCGCTGGAGGAGCGGAGCGGGCAGCGGCAGCGCCATGCCCCGGCACAGAGACTTAAATCAGGGAGGAGACCTGCATGAAACGTCGTGATCTTTTTGGACTCGCTGCGGCATCGACACTGGCTCTGGCCGCAGGCACGGCATCCGCCGCCGACTGGCCGGACGGGCCTATTCAAGTGATCGTGCCCTTCGGCGCAGGGGGTGATACGGATTTCAACGCACGCCTGCTGTCCAAATACCTTGAACCGGCCCTCGGAAGCTCCATGCCGGTGGTCAACATCACCGGGGCGGGCGGCACCATCGCCGCGCGGCAGGTCATGGATGCAGACCCGGATGGGCAGACGGTGCTGTTCTTCAACACCTCTTTCCTCGCCAGCACGGCTTCGGGCATGGCGGATTTCAGTTTCGAGGATTTCGACATGGTGGGCATCGCGGCAGAGGAGCCGGGCGCGGTCATCAGTGTCGCCGGGGATGCGCCATGGGCGTCGATGCAGGATCTGATCGACGCCTCCAAGGCCGATCCGGGCAGCATCGACCTCACTGCAAATACCGGCGCCACCACCTATCTGATCGGCAGCCAGCTGAACGCGGCGGGAGCGGAGTTCAATTTCGTCGATGTGGGCGGAGCCTCGGGCCGCCTGACCGCCATTCTGGGCGGCAATGTCGATGTCAGCCAGAACCCGATCGGGCAGGTCCTGCCCTATGCCGAGAACGGCGAGCTGAAAATCCTCGCCACCATGGCGGCAGAACGCACCGATGTGCTGCCGGACGTGCCGACGCTCCGGGAACTGGGCTACGACATCGAGCTTCAGCTGGAATATTTCTACCTTTTCCCGAAGGGCGTCGATCCGGAGGTGATCGACAGCTTCGCCGCGGCCATCCAGCAGGTCGTCGAGGGCGACGCGGCCTATGCCGACGAGATCTACAAGGCCTACTACCAGAAGCCGCACTGGCTGGACCGCGACGCCGCCAATGCCCGGCTGCGCGACGTGCTGTCCGTCATGGAAAAGGTCGAGTTCTGACCGGCGGGGCACCCGCTGCCCCGCAGTCCCCGCAGCGCCCAAGAAGGAGACGTCATGTCAGAGCTTCGTCGTGACCTTGTATCCGCGGCAAGTCTTGCCGCTGTAGGGACTGGTGCCCATCTCATCGCGCGCGGCATCGAGGCGCGGTTCAAGACTGGCGTTGATTCCGGCTTCTTCCCGGAACTTGTCTCCGCCGCGCTGGTGCTCAGCGCCGCCATCATCGCGGGATCCGCGCTCCGCCGCCGCCAGCAGGTCGAAACCGACACCCCCTCCGGATCCACTTGGCGGGTCTGGGGGGCCTTTGCCGCGGTCGTGGCCTATGTCGCCGCCCTGCCGATTGCCGGGTTTCTGGCCAGCACCGCAGCTTTCCTGTTCGTCCAGATCAGCGTGCTCGCCCCGGCCGAACGCAGGCGGCCGCTGGCCTTTGCTCTCGTGGCACTGGTCGCCGCCGGGATGATCCACGCCATCTTCAGGGTCGGGTTCGGCCTGCCGCTGCCGCGCGGTCCGTTCTGAGGGAGAGAACCATGCAGAACCTTTCAGGCATTCTCGATGTCTTCGCGCTTGCTCCCCTGCTCGCCATCTTCGGCGGCGTGGCTGTCGGGATCATCTTCGGCGCCATTCCGGGGCTGACGGCCACGATGGCAGTCGCGCTGTGCCTGCCGCTGACCTTCGGCGTGGATCCTGTCACGGCGCTGTCGCTGCTGGTCGGGCTCTATATCGGCGGCATCTCGGGCGGGCTGATCACCGCGATCCTGCTCAACATCCCCGGCACGCCCTCCTCCATCGCCACGACCTTCGACGGATACCCGATGACCCAGCGCGGCGAGGGCGGACGCGCGCTTGGCATCGCGATCTTCTACAGCTTTCTGGGCACGCTGGTGGGGTGTGCGGTGCTGTTCCTCGTCGCGCCGCCGCTGGCGCGCTTTGCGCTGCAGTTCGGCAGCTTCGAGTATTTTGCCATCGCGGTCTTCGCCCTGACGCTGGTCGCCGGGCTTTCGGGCGGCAATCTGGCCAAGGGCCTTGCCAGCGCCCTGATCGGACTGCTGGTGGCGATGATCGGTCTCGCGCCCGTCGATGCCTATACCCGGTTCACCTTCGGCATCCACGCGCTGGACGGCGGCCTGTCGCTGCTGCCGGTGCTCTTGGGCATCTTCGCCGTTTCCGAGGTGCTGAAATACGCCGAAGGTGCGCAGGACGCGCAGGAGGAAGCGGCGCCCGCCTTCCGCCTCTCCGGCTTCTTTGGCGTCAGCTCTGCCGATTTCAGGGCGTGGTTCAGCAACTTCACCCGGTCCAGCGCCATCGGCGTGGCCGTAGGCCTGTTGCCGGGGATCGGGTCGGCCTCGTCGAACCTGCTGGCCTATATGGCGGCCCGCAGCGCCGCCAAGGATCCCGACAGTTTCGGCAAGGGCAATCCGCAGGGGCTGGTCGCGTCAGAGACGTCGAACAACGCCGGGATCGGGGCCGCGCTTGTGCCGCTGATGGCGCTGGGTATTCCGGGCGACTCCGTTACGGCGCTGCTCTTGGGCGGCTTCCTGATCCACGGCATCCAGCCCGGACCGCTGCTCTTCACCACCAATGGTCCCTTGGTCTACACGATCTTCACCGCGCTGCTGCTGGCGGCCATCGTGATGCTGCTTCTCGAATATTTCGGCATCCGGCTGTTCATCCGCATCCTGTCGGTGCCCAAGCACTATCTGCTGTCTCTGGTCTTGGTGATGTGTGTCGTGGGCGCCTTTGCCGCGAACAACCGCCTGTTCGACGTCTGGACGCTCTTGGCCTTCGGTCTGCTGGGCTATGGCATGCTGCGCTTCGGCTACCCGTTCGCGCCGCTGATCCTCGGTTTCATCCTCGGCCCGATGATCGAGGAGAACCTGCGCAGCGCGCTGATGTCCACGCGGGGAGAGTTCCTTCCCATCCTCGAACGGCCCGTCGCGGCGCTGTTCCTCGGGCTTGCGGTGCTGTATCTGCTGCTTTATGCGGCGGGCCGCGTCGCCCGCAGCCGCAGGCAGCGCAGGACGGCACAGGCCCCCATGCCCCCGGAGTGAGACGGCGGCGGCGCAGAACGGCGCGAGGGAAGACAGACGATGTTCGAACTCAAGCAGCTTAGGTGTTTTGTCGCGGTCGCCTCGGAGATGAACTTTCACCGCGCGGCAGACCGGCTGAACATGACCCAGCCGCCGCTGTCGCGCCAGATCAAGCAGCTGGAACATGCGATCGGCATCGAACTTTTCGACCGGTCGGGGCGGCAGATCCGGCTGACACCCGGCGGGGAGCGGTTCCTGCTGGAAGCACGGGATCTGCTGCGCCGGGCCGAAGACAGCGCGCTGGTGGCGCGGGCGGTCGCAACGGGCCAGCAGGGCTCGGTCACGCTGGGGTTCGTGCCGATCGCCACTCTGGGCCTGCTGCCCCGGATCGTGCCTGTGCTGTCGCAGGAATTCCCGGCCATCCGCCTCGTGCTGCAGGAAATGCTCACGCTGCATCAGGTGCAGGCGCTGACCTCCGGACGGCACGACCTTGGCATCCTGCGGACGCCGCCAAGCCGCGAAGGCCTGCAGTTCCGCCTGTTGCGGCGCGAGCGGTATCTGCTGGCGATCTACCGGGACCACCCGCTTGCCACGCGCGACGATCTCACGCTCAGGGATCTCGAAGGGCGCGACATGCTCATGTATTCGCCCGGCGCGGGCTGGTATGGCCATGATCGCATCCGGGCCCTGTTCGTGGAAGCCGGGGTGCAGCCGAATTTTGTCCAGTATTTCGGCGAGACGCTGACCATGCTCTCTCTGGTGAATGTCGATGCAGGTGTGGCGCTGGTCACGGAATCGGCCCGGGATCTTCAGCTTGCCAATGTCGTCTACCGCGAGATCGCCCTGCCCCGCGATCTGCGGTCGGAGTTCTGGCTGGCCTTCAGCCCGCAGCGCATCAATGACCCGGTGGTGCGCCGGGTGCATGACCGGATCCTCGGGCTGTTCCCCAATCCGGACCAGCCGGAAAGCTAGGAAAGCCGCTGCGCCATCTCTTCTTCCACAAGGTCGAGACAGCGCAGCGCAATGCCCGTGCGGGCTTCCTCCGTGGCGGATCCGACATGCGGGGTTGCGGCGACGTTCGGCAGGGCAAGCAGCGCGGGATTGCCTCCCGGCTCGCTGCAGAAGACATCAAGCCCTGCCGCCGCAAGCTGGCCTGAGGCCAGAGCCTCGATCAGCGCGCCTTCATCGACCAGACCCCCACGTGCGGCATTCACCAGCACCGACCCGTGGGGCATCCGCGCGATCCGCGCGGCGGACAGCAGGCCTCGCGTCATCTCGGTCTCGGGCAGATGCAGGCTCAGCGTGTCGACACGGGGCAACATGGCGTCGAGATCCGAAAAAAACGGCTCGGACCGTCCCGCCGCAGGCCGCCGCTGGTGATACATGACCTGCATGCCGAAGCCTTTGGCCCGGTCGGCCACAAGCTGCCCGATCCGGCCCATTCCGACGATCCCGAGCCTGCGGCCGGTCACCCGCAGACCCAGCTTCTCGGCATATCCCATGCGCCGGGGCCAGCCCGCCCGCAGGGTCGCCGCATGTTCCGTGGCGCGGCGGCAGGCCATGAGCAGCAGCATCAGCGTCAGATCCGCAGTGTCTTCCGCCCCGATTTCCGGCACGTTGTGAATGGCGATATTGCGCGCCCGCGCCGCGTCAAGGTCGATATGATCCAGCCCGGCCCCTGTGGTCGCGATCACGCAAAGCCCTGCGGGCAGGGCCGCGATGGTTTCTGCGGACAGGGTCAGGTTGGTTCCGATGATCATGCCCTGCGCGTCATGGGCGCGCGCGCCCTCAAGGGTTTCCGCGACCGACAGCGGGCGCGACGCCAGCCGCAGGTTGAACCGCGTTCCGGCGACGCGCTCGGCCTCCGGGGTCAGCGGGCGTGGTATCAACACCCGCCAGCGCTGTGCCGGGTGCATGTGCGGGAACATCTCGGGTGCCATGGATCACTGTCCTTTCAGGATGCCCTCCATCTGCAGCGATGCCCCGCGCAAGTCCAATCGCGTTTCCGCATTGACCGATACCGCCAGCAGTCTGGATCACCGGAGCGAACCGCGCGATAGTCGATGCGGAGAGAGGAGCGTCACAGAATGATCACCCGAGGCTACAAGGCGCTGATCGCCGAAGCAGAAGCAGACATCGAAACCCTGCCCGTTGCGGCGGCGAAACCGCTGCTGGACGATGACGGCGTCCAGTTCGTAGACCTGCGCGACCGCCGGGAACTGGAACGGGAGGGCCGCATTCCCGGCGCCTTCAACTGCCCGCGCGGCATGCTGGAATTCTGGATCGATCCCGAAAGCCCCTATCACAAGCCGGTCTTCGCAAGCGGCAAGCGGATCGTCTTTTACTGCGCCAGCGGCTGGCGCTCGGCGCTGGCCACCAAGGCCGCTCAGGACATGGGGCTGCACCCGGTCTGCCATCTTGAAGGCGGCTTTTCTGCTTGGAAGAAAGCGGAGGGTGCGGTCGAGGACGTGGCCGCAAGATAGCTGCTCCGGGGCGGCCCGAAGTCCAGAGGGTGAGCCATCAACCTGCGGGTTCCGTTGCGCGGGATGCAGGAGGCCCGCTTCGATGACCATGGCCGAAGCCATGCGCACGGGCAGATCCGATGGTTGGCGCAGCGCAGTGGAGCGCCGACCCATCCTCGTCTCGCAGAGCCAGATCTGGTGCGAGAGCTTCCTTTGAACAGGAAGGCCGGCACCACGCCGTCAGCGAAACGCGCGGTGCCGCAGGCTTCGGACACCGCCCTGTCACCAGACGTGCAAACGGACCCAACCGGGCTCTGGCTGTTCCGCAGGGGCCTTGTCTGCAGCGTCATGCGTGGAGGCAAAGTGGACCCGATGCCAGAGCGCCAGAGGCTTAGGGGACCGGCGAAAATCGGGCTCGCCTCAAATCGGCAGTGACGGAAAAGGTGCGTGCGCAGGCGGCAACAGGCCTGTTTCTGGTTCCTGTTCCCGTCCGTGACGCAGGGGCTTGGGGGCTGCAGGCAAAGGCAGACCTTTGTCACCCCGCCCCCCCGGCGCAGACCCGATCAAGGCGAAGACCTGGGTCCATCCGCAACCGTCCCTGCCGTCAGACCGAGGCCGCGACCCGGAAGCCGAGATTGCCGGTGGTGCTGTCGGGCGGATTGCCGGTGCGGGAATGCACGTGATAGCGGTCGCAATAGCTGAGATGACACAGGTAGGATCCGCCGCGCTGGACGCGGGCGGAGCCGCTGGCGGGGCCTTCCGGATCGACCAGAGGCTGCGGCCCTGGGGCGGGCGGGCCGAAGCGGTCGGCCACCCATTCCCAGACATTGCCGGTCATGTTGTAAAGACCGTAGCCATTGGGCGCAAAGGCATCGACCGGCGCCGTGCCCACGAACCCGTCCTCGGCACTGTTGTGATGCGGGAATGTGCCCTGCCAGATGTTCATGCGATGCGTGCCGCCGGGCACAAGCTCGTCGCCCCATGGAAACTTGCGCCGCGCCTGCCCGCCGCGCGCGGCCCGCTCCCACTCTGCCTCGGTGGGCAGGCGCAGCCCGGCCCATGTGCAATAGGCCAGCGCGTCGAACCATGACACATGCAGCACCGGGTGATCCTCGCGCCCGGCGATGCTGCTGCCCGGGCCCTCGGGCGCGGACCAGCAGGCGCCCGGCACGGCCCGCCACCAGTCGAGCCCCGGCGGGCTGCGAAAGGATTTGGCCCGGTCCCCCAGAAACAGGTGGAACACGAAGCTCCAGCCCTCGGTTTCGGCAAGGGTGCGCCAGCCCGTCGCCGCGACGAAGCGGGCAAAGTCGGCGGTGCTGACCACATGCGGCGAGATCAGGAAGGGCTGCAGCTTCACCCGGCGGCGCGGGCTGTCCAGATCGGCGGCAAAGCGCGGCCTGCGCGCGCCCATGTCGAAGAAGCCGCCCGGGATGGGGCGGAGCCGGGCGCGCAGATCTGCCGCCCGCGCGGGATTGGCCCGGGGCACCGCCTCCGCCGCCGCCTGCCAGCCCGGGGCCGCGGCAGCGGGGCGCGCCGCCCCGCAGCAGGTCGTCTTCGCCATGCTCAGCCCCGCCCCGCCGTCACTGCCAGCTTCTTTCGCCAGCGGGGGCCACGATGCCGCGCCGCGCGTCGCGGGTGCGCCAGCCGCTGTCGATATGCCAGTCGAGCATCCTCGCCTTCAGATCGGCCTTGATCCCCTGACAGGCGGGATCGTCCCACCGGTTGCGCTGCTCGCCGGGGTCGTCCTGCAGATCGAACAGCTGACCGTCCGTCGCGCCGTGGAACAGCACCATCTTGTGCGTGTGGGTGCGGATCATGGTCAGCAGGCTGGTGCCGGTCATGTTCACATCGCCGCCCTGTTCGCAGAACACCGCATCGCGCCCGGCAAACTCTGCCCCTTCCAGCGCGGGGGCCAGCGTTTCCGCCTCCAGCCTGGGATCGGGACTCAGCCCCGCCCATTCAAGGATGGTCGGCCCCAGATCAAAAAGCTGCACCAGCCCGTCCACCTGCCGCCCGCCCGCGAACCGCTCCGGCGCGCAGACGATCAGCGGCACGCGGGTGATCTGGTCATAAGGCGCCCATTTCTGGCTGAGCCCGTGATCGCCCAGATTGTCGCCGTGATCCGAGGTGAAGACGATGATCGTGTTGTCGAGCCGCCCGCGCCGCTCCAGCGTGTCGAGGATCTGGCCGACCTGCGTGTCGATCAGTTCGACATTCGCGTAATAATAGGCGCGCTGGCGGTGCAGTTCCTCGGGCGTGGGATCGAGTTTCCACGCGACGGAATCGTGATCCACCTCGACGTCATGCAGGCGCTTTTCCTTCCACGCCGGATGCAGATCCTCCAGTTCCTCGGGGGTGACCTGCGGCAGGGGCAGATCGCGCGCCATGTATTTTTCCGCAAGCTCGGGGGTGGGATCATAGGGCGGATGCGGCCCGGGAAACCCCACCACCAGAAACAGCGGCTCCACCACCGGCTTTGTCTCCAGCCACCACTGCGTGACGCCGCCCACGTAATTGTCCGACTGCAGCGCGGCGGGCAGATCCCATGTGAAGGCCCCGAGCCGGTCGCGGTAATCCTCGCGCTTGCGGTAATCCTCGCGCTGCTGCTTGCGCAGACCGTGGCTGGCCAGCGCCTTGTCCCACTCGTCGAAGAACCAGCGGCCCTCCATGTAGCGGTCCTTGTTCTCGACCACGAACCGTTCGTCGAAGCCCGCCTTGGCGTCATAGGGGATGGTGTGCATCTTGCCGATGTTCACCGTGCGATAGCCGGAGCTGCGCAGATCCTCGACCCAGCTGCGGCTCCACGGCTGGCCATTGGCATAGACGCCATTGGTATGCGGGTAATAGCCGGTGAACAGGCTCGCCCGGCAGGGCACGCAGGAGGGCGCGGTGACATGGCATTGCGTGAAGCTGACGCCGCGCTCCACCAGCCGGTCGATATTGGGCGTGTCCATATGGTCGAACCCCAGCGCGCGGATCGTGTCATAGCGCTGCTGGTCCGTGATGATGACCACGATATCCGGTCTGGCGTCGGTCTGAGTCATTCCTGCTGTCCTTCAGTCTTCGGTCTGGTCTGGGGGAGAAAGCTGCAATTCCATCAGGCGGTCCGTCAGGACATCGATATGCAGCTGCATGGCCGACATCGCGGCCTCGGGGCGGCGGCGGCGCAGGGCACGGCAGATCACGCGGTGATCCTCGACCGTGCGGCGGCGGTTCTCGACCGAGCGGGTCTGGCCATACCAGCGCCGCCACAGCGCCGAATTGCGCATCCGCCACAGATGGCCGACATAGGTGACCAGCACGCTGTTGCCCGAAGCCTCGGCGATCAGCGCGTGGTATTCCGCATCCGCCGCGTCATAGGCGGGCACGTCATGGATCGCTTCTTCCATCCGGCGCAGCCGCGCTTCGATCGCGTCAAGCTGGGCCTCGGTGGCGCGCTGCGCCGCCAGATAGGCGGACTGGCCCTCGACCATGCGCCGCGCCTCCAGCACCTCATAGGGGCCGGTTTCGCCCTTGACGGCAAGCTGGCCGCGCTCTGCCTCGCGCAGATGTTCGGACAGCACAAAAACGCCCGATCCCACCCTGATCTCGATGAAGCGCATGATCTCCAGCGCCAGCAGCGCCTCGCGCACGGTGGTGCGGCTGACATCCAGCTGCGTCGCCAGATCCCGTTCGGGCGGCAACCGCTGGCCAGCACGATACGCGCCTGCGGTGATCTGATCCGCCAGCAGCTGCGCCACCTGCAGATAGCGGCGCCCGCCGCCGGGAAGGTCCAATACGCTCATGTCCGGGCTCTCCGTCTTGCCATCCGCGCGGCATAGGGCGGCCAGATCAGCGTGACCAGCGCCAGTGCCAGAAACAGCAGCGCCCAAGGGCGGTGCAGCACGTCGAGCCAGTTGCCATCCGCCAGCATCAGCGAGGCGCGCAGCTGTTCTTCGGCGATGGGGGCCAGCACGAAGCCGATCACGAAGGGACCAAGCGGCACCCGCGCCGCCTCCAGCCCCAGCCCGACCAGCCCGAAGCCGATCATCACCCAGACATCGGCGAAGCTGGAATTGACGGCATAGGACCCGGTCACGCAGAAGATCAGGATGACCCCCATCAGCCCCGCGCGCGGCAGACGGACCAGCTGCGCGATCCAGCGCACCGCCCCCCACATCAGCACCAGCATCACCACATTGGCCAGCAGATAGGCCGCGATGATCCCATAGGCGATTTCCGGCGAGTTCTGGAACAGCAGCGGACCGGGCTGCAGCTGGTGGATGGTCAGCGCGCCGATCAGGATCGCCTCGGTCACCGATCCCGGAATGCCCATGGTGATCAGCGGGATCAGCGCGCCGCCGATGGCGGCGTTGTTGGCGGTCTCGCCCGCCACCACACCCGCTTCATGTCCGGTGCCGAACTTTTCCGGCTCGCGCGACATCTGCTTGGCGGTGGTGTAGCTGACCAGTGCCGCGATATTGCCACCGATCCCCGGCAGCAGCCCGATCCATGTGCCGATCAGCGACGACCGCAGCATGTTGGGGCCATGGGTGCGCAGATCCCCGGCCTGCACCGGCAGGCGGCCCTTGGGCACCGGCATGTTCGGCATGGGCGGCGCCGCCGCATCGCGCAGGATCTGCGAGATGGCAAAGGCGCCGATCAGCACCGGCAGCAGCCCGAAGCCCGACAGCAGGAAATCCGTGTCAAAGGTCAGCCGCGCCCGGCCCACCGAATTGTCGACCCCGGGCAGCGCAAAGGCCATGCCAAGCGCTGCGGCCAGCAGCCCCTTGACCAGCGATCCCTGCGTCAGCGCCGCCAGCATCAGCAGCGCCATCAGCACCAGCATGAAATATTCCCACGGCCCGAACTGCAGCGCAAAATGCGCCAGCGCCGGGGACATGCCCGCCAGAAACGCCCATGACACCAGCCCGCCCGCCACCGAGGCCATGATGCCAAGCGCGATCGCCCGCTCGGCCCGGCCCGACTGCGCCATGGGATAGCCGTCAAAGGTGGTGACGATGGACGAGGGCGTGCCCGGCATCCGCAGCAGGATCGCGGTGATCAGCCCGCCGGAAATGCCGCCCACATATTCCCCGATCAGCAGCGTGATCGCTGCCACCGGTTCCATGTGGAAGGTCAGCGGCAGGGTCAGCGCGATCAGCATGGTGGCGGTGAGCCCCGGAATGGCGCCGATCACGATGCCAAGCCCAGTGCCCGCCACCAGCAGCATCACCAGATGCCAGTCCATCAGGGCAAGAAATGCGTCGGTCATGTTACCCCAGCGAGATGTAAAGGAAATTCTGGAACGCCCAGGCCAGCGCCGCGCCAAGTGCCGCCCCCAGCACCGCATAGACCGCCCCTGCCCGCAGGTTGCCGCCGGTCAGGATCAGCCCGATGGCGGCCAGAAACACCATGGTGGCGATCCAGAACGGCACCCGTCCCAGATCCAGCGCCGCGACATAGGCGACCAGCGCCAGAAAGGTCAGCACCGACCGCCCCTGCCGGGTGCCCTCGGGCTGCGGCAGGTCGTCGTCGGGGGTGGGCCCCGGGCGGCGCAGCGTGACCAGCGACCGGCCCGCCATCAGCAGCGACAGCACGATCAGCACCACCGCCAGCGCGCGCGGCATCGCCGCCGATCCCAGCGGTTCGAACCGGGGCGGCGGCAGGCTTGCGGCCCCCGCCAGCAGCAGCGCCGCACCTGCGATGCACAGCGCCGCCAGCAGCAGGTCGCCAGCTGCGCGTCTCGTTATGGGGGTCATTCTTGCCTCCGCCTGTCCGGGCAGGGCGCCACCGCGCCCTGCGGAGAGAGCCTCTGCCTCAACCGATGGTCGCGGCAATTTCCTTGAGCCGGTCGAGCGTCTTCTGCGCGTCGGCGGCAGATTCCTCGGGGCCCATCCAGTAGGCCTCCAGCGTGTTGTCCTGAAAATACTGGACGATCTCGGGATCGGCGATGGCCTTTTCCAGAGCTTCGGCAAGCATCGCCACGTGCTCGTCAGGGGTATCCGCCGGGGCCAGCCACCAGTTCGGATTCGCCCATGTCACGTCATAGCCGAGTTCCGTGGCCGTCGGCACATCGGGCAGCTGCGCCAGCCGTTCGGTGCCGAAATAGACCAGCGGCCGCAGACCTTCCTGCTGGGCCAGATATTCCGAGGCCGCGAACAGCGCGATATCGGCATTGCCGCCAAGGATCATCCGCAGACGGTCAGCCCCGGAATTGGCGGTGACGTAGCGCGTTTCGAACCCGGCGGCATTGGCCAGCATGGCGCCGACAAAATGCGGGATGGTGCCGATGCCCACCGCCTCGACCAGCCCGCGGGGATTGTCCTTGAGATGGGTCACCAGATCGTCGAGCGTCTGATAGGGGCTGTCTTCGCTGACGGTCCAGACCGGGCTGCCGCCGCCGGTATAGCCGATGGATTTGAACTCGCCCAAGCTGAAATTGCCCAGATCCATGGCGATCGCGATCAGAAGCTGATGCTGCCAGTGCAGGATGGTCTGGCCGTCAGGCGCGTCGCGTCCCATCAGGTTGACGGCGTTGCTGCCGGCGCCGCCATCCGCGTTCACGATGGCCATGGGCTGCGACAGCCAGCCATTCGACTGGATTTTCTCCGCCAGCATCCGCGCCACCACATCGGTGCGCCCGCCGGGTTTGAACGGCACGATGATCTTGACAGGCCGCGACGGAAATCCTTGGGCGTGTGCCGCCCCTGCAAGATGTCCGGCGGCAAGGGCCGCTCCCGCTCCGATGGCAAAGGCACGGCGGCTCACGCCCGCCTTCCGGGTGTTCGTCGACATAACAGTCCTCCCTGTTGGCTTTCCCGCTCTTGCGCCGAAAAGGTCCAACCAATATGAATGATTCTTGTTATCTGTCCAGACCAGTTTTGGACCCCGCAAAAATCAGCCGCTGCTGTCGGAGCAGGATCGCCCCCGCCGCACCGCCAAGACGGAGTTCACCTCATGCCCCAGACCGACCCTCGCCCCGACATCGTGATGGTGATGACCGACCAGCATGCCGCACGGGTGCTGGGATGTGCAGGCGATGGTGCGGCGCGGACACCCGCGCTGGACGCGCTGGCGGCGACGGGCACCCGGTTCGACACCTGCTATTGCCCGTCCCCTCTCTGCGTGCCGTCGCGCATGGCGTTTCTTTCGGGGCTGGAGCCGCATCAGTCCGGGGTGCTTGGCAATGACGATTACCTGCCCTCCGACATCCCGACCCTTGCCCATGCGCTGGGGGCGGCGGGATATGACTGCAGGCTGGTGGGCAGAATGCATTTCTACGGCCCCGACCAGAGCCACGGCTTCGACCGGGTGCTGGGGGATATCGGGCCGAACTGGCCCGGATCCGGCGCCCCTGACATCGGCCCGCTGACCAAGGGGCGCGGCAACCGCGGCCCGGAGCTGGCACATTCCGGCGTGGGCGAGACCTCCTATCAGGCCTTCGATGCGGCGGTGACCGCTCAGGCGCTGGACACGCTGGAGGATCTGACCCGGCAGCGCCAGCAGACCGGGCGGCCCTTCTTCTGCCTGATCTCGCTGTTCTGCCCGCACCCGCCCTATATCGCCCCGCGCGCGGATTTCGACGCGCTGGCCGGGAGCGTGCCGCCGCCCCGCCTGCCCGTGCCGCAGCAGGAGCCCCCCGCCATCGCGGCATGGCGCGCCGCAGGGGATCTGGCGGACCTTTCGGCAGAGGCGGCGCAGACCAGCCGCACCGCCTATTACGCGCTGGTCTGCGGCATCGACCGGCTGGCGGGGCGCGTGTTCGAGGCGGTGGCGGAGCGGCCGGATACGGTGAGCATCTACACCTCCGACCATGGCGAGGCGCTTGGCGAACGCGGGCTCTGGTGGAAAAGCACGATGTATGACGAAAGTGCCAAGGTGCCGCTGATCCTGCGCGGCCCCGGCTTCGAGGCGGGGCAGGTGGACAGGCGGGTGTGCAACCTCATGGATCTCTCCGCCACGATCCTGTCGCTGGGCGGCGCGCGGCTGCCCGGCCATTGCGGCCATGACCTGCGCGACCGCACCCGCCCCCAGACCAGCGTCAGCAGCTATTACGGCGGGCTGATGAACATCTCCCTGCCGCCGCAGCGGCACAGGATGCTGCGGCACGGGCGCTGGAAGCTGGTGTGGTATGACGGCCTGCCCCCGCAGCTCTTCGACATGGACCGCGACCCCGACGAGACCACCAACCTTGCCTCCTGCCCCGACCATGGCGACCTGCTGCTGGACCTGTCGCGCGATCTGCTGGCTGGCTGGGAGCCGGGGCGCATCGCGCTGGCGCAGCGGCGCAAGGCGGCACGGACAGCCCTCCTCCGCGACTGGGTGACCGCGACCCGCCCGGCCGAACCGGTGCGCTGGCGCGACCCCGATCCGCAGCGCAACCGCTACACCTGACCCGGCTTGCCCCGGTCACAGCGCAGCGCGCCGGGGCTCCGGCCGGGATCAGGACGGTTGGTCTTGAACATGCTGCCTGGCCTACAGCCGTGGACGCCACGCAGTGCCATGCCCGCGCAACAGCGGCATGGTCCCGACCTTGACGCGGCGCCCCCTACGAGGCGCCGTCGTAGACACGGGCCGCGACATCTCGGGGACGCGCGGTGGCGCGAGGCTAAAGCAAATCTTCGACGGTGCTCAGCAGCTTTGCGCTTTTGAAGGGCTTCTGAAGGATCGCGTTCGCCCCGAAAAGCTCGGCACTGCTGGTGATGCCACGCAGCTCGTCAGTGCCGGTAAGGATATACCGGGATCCTCCGGTGACGATCAGGATGGGCGTCTTCTTGCACAGCTTGCGGATCTGCAGGACCATTTCCAGCCCGTCAAAATGCGGCATGAACAGATCCGAAATGATCAGATCGAAGCTTTCCTTGGCAAGAATCTTGGGGACAAGGTCGGAGTGACTCTCCACCGTCACGTCGTGACCGGCGGATCCAAGAATTGCCTTCATGGTCGCCGCGACGGCGGCATCATCATCTACGATAAGAATTTTCGCCATTATCAGCCTTTCTTTTTTGGCGAGACACGGCTGCATGCGTGCGGAAGTTTCACGGCGCCGTGAATCCGCGCAGGCAAGAAGCCTATGGCGAGATGAGCCGCGCCGCCCCCGGGCGCAGACCGGTCTTGTTGCCACCTCAGCACACGCTATCAGAGACCTACAGAGCCGGTCGCAGTCCAGCCACCAAGATCCAAGCTTCCGGAATTTTCGACACAGGCCGAAACGGCGATGACCGTGGCGGTCTGGTACCTTGCCTGCGGCGACAGGAGCCCCGCCTCTGCGCCCTGCAGCGCTTGATCCTTCCGCAGGGCCGCACCGCCCGGCACCGGTGCCGCCCTCGGGATCGCATCTTGTGCCGGCTTGTCCTGGCGGGAGGGAAAAACCATGCGAGCGGAGCTGTCGGCGCCACCACACCGGCAGTGCGATGGCCAGCCGGAAACCCGCAGTGCTGGCGACCCTCTCAAGACCTGTGCTGCCCGGGCTGTCAGATCGGGCCGGCCAGAGCGGGATAAACCGCCCTCCACGTCGTTGCGGAGCGCTTAGACCGGGGAGCCGGCGGTCAGGGCGTCCAGACGCAGGGCGACATGCAGATCCATCGCCACCACCGGATCGCGCCAGCCTCCGGTGACCTGCGCGAGGGTGTTCAGGCGCTGCCGCGCGGTGTTGACATGGATGCCCAGAGCCGCCGCGGTAAGCGCAAGGCTGTGCTGGTTGTCGAAATAGGCCAGCAGCGTCGCCTTCAGCCGGGCGCGCCCCTGCGGGTCGCGGCCTTCGATCGGGGCCAGACGGCTGGCCACGAACTCGGCGATCCGCGCCGGATCCGCCGTCTCGAAGATGCGGGCGAACAGGTTCACCTCGCGTTCGGGCAGGAACCGGTCCAGTGCCGCCAGCCGCGACATGACCCGCAGCGCCTTGGCGACACGGGCGTAATGGCCCGCCGTGCCGTCCAGCTCCGCAAAAGGATCGGACAGCAGCCCCCCGGCCTTCTGGTCGGGCCGAGCCCGCGTGAGGGCTGCAAGGAAGCTGGCGATCGCCTCGGCGGTGCCGATGGCCAGACCGTGATCGTCGATGACATCCACAAGAATGTCGAGGCGCGCGCCGGCATGGCGCAGGGTGTCGATCTGGCCGCGGCGGTCCGGGCCGCGCAGCAGGATCAGCGCCAGCTGCACCGGCTGGCCCGGCGCCAGCTTCAGCCGGTCCCGCACCGCAGCAAGCGTCGGCGCGTCGGGTTGGGTCACCAGCGCCAGATGCCGCAGCAGCGTCGAGGAGGCGATCTGCCGCTCGGTCTCGCGCTTTTCGGTCCAGAGCTTGGCGATGGACAGGGCGACGGCGCTGCGTTCGAGATTGCGCATCTGGATGTCATCCACCGGCCCGCGCAGGCAGATGATCAGGCTGTCACCCCGGCCCCCGCCATTGTGCAGAGCCAGCGCCAGACAACGCTCGTCCGCTTCCTCATGCACCGGGGCGGCGCGGCCATGGGCACGGGAGGTGGCGATGGCCGACAGGATCCGGGCCTGATCCAGCCCGCCCTGCCGCAGCCGCGCGACAAGCCCGCCGTCATAGCCCGGCGGCACGACCTCGTGGCGCAGGCTCAGCGTGTCGTCCCGATACTGGATCGCGCCATCGACAAGCGCCGCCATGCGCCGCATGAACATCGACAGATCCGCCCCCTGCGCCAGCAGCGACATCATCTCGTCATGGGCCTGCGCCGAAACCTCCACCCTGCTGATATGCTCCTCCAGCGACTGGCGGCTCTGCTCGGCCTCGGTCAGGGCGCGGGTCAGCTGGGCAAAGTTCTTCGCATTGCGCATGGCCACGCCCGCATGCAGGGCGAAGGATCCCAGCACCGACACCTCGCGCCCGGTATAATGGCGGGCATAGCGGTCGGCGACAAAAAGCAGCCCCTGCACCTTGCCCTCTGACAGGATCGGAAAGCCTGCCAGCGACATGATCCGCTCTGCCCGGAACTGCCGGTCGAGGCTTTCGGAATGGCTGAACCGCGGATCGGCCAGATAATCCTGCGTGGCAAAGAAGCTTTTGGTCGCCATGACGACGCTGACCGCCCCCCGGTCGATGCTCGCGGTCATGCGCGCGGTGCCGGGGGAGAGATGCCCCTCCGTCGCAAGATTGTGGAACAGCTGCGCCTCCTCGTCCAGCGTCGTCACCCAGGCCAGATGGGATCCGACGAGGTCGCGGGCGCGGCTGACGATCTTCTTCATCAGATCCTCCAGCGCCAGCGTGCGCGACAGATCATGCGTGGTCTCGATGAGCAGGTTGAGCGCACGCTCCACCGAGGGATCCTGCGGGGCCGCGCCCGGTGGCGTCTGATCTGTGTCATTCATACATAAAATTCCGGTCAGAACGTGCATCATCGACATACGCTGCCGCCGCAAGCCATGACAAGCATGGACGACAAGTTTTCCGGACAGAGAGACCGCCATGCTGGACGCCGAGCAGATCGAAGCCTTCCGCACCGCCTTCCCCGAAACGGAGCAGCATCCGGATCCGACCGAGAGGTCCGGCGCGCCTGCCGCGGCGGGCGGGACCAAGGCAGCGGATCCGACAGCGCAGGACCGGGCGCGATGAGCCATCTCGACCGCCTGCGTCCCGAGCCGGGCCTGAAGGTTCTGGTCACCGCCGGGGCCTCCGGGCTGGGCGCGGCCATCGCCGCGGCCTTTCACGAGGCCCGCGCCGAGGTGACGGTCTGCGATCTGGACCAGCAGGCGCTGGACCGCTTCGCCGCCGCCCATCCCGGCGTCACGGCCCAGCACGCCGACGTGTCGGATCCCTGCGCGGTGGACGCCCTGTTCGACGGGTTGGACGGGCTTGACGTGCTGGTCAACAATGCGGGCATCGCCGGGCCGACCGGGCCGATCGACAGTCTGGAGGTCGAGGACATCCGCCGCACCCTCGACGTGGACGTGATGGGGCAGTTCCTGACCATCCGCCGCGCCGCGCCGCTGCTGCGCGCCAGCCGGTCCGGGGTGATCCTCAACATCGCCTCCGTGGCCGGTCGGCTGGGATATGCGCTGCGCACGCCTTATGCGGCGGCAAAATGGGGGGTCGTCGGCCTCACCGCCAGTCTGGCCAAGGAGATGGGGCCGGACGGCATCCGGGTGAACGCGATCCTGCCGGGGCCGGTGCGCGGCGCGCGGATGGAGGAGGTGATCCGTGCCCGCGCCGCCGCCCGGGGGATTCCTGTGGAGGATATGGAGGCGGAGTACCTGTCCAGCATCTCGCTGCGGCGGATGGTGGATCCGGAGGATGTGGCAGGCCTTGCGCTGTTCCTATGCGCGCCTGCGGGACGAAACATTTCAGGCCAGTCGATCAGCGTCTGCGGAAACGTGGAGACGCTGTAGGCCCGTTTCGGCCATCCGGCCGGGGCGACATGCGAGGGAGGAGTTCAAAATGATCGTGGCACTGTGTTTCTGGGGAGGAAGCATCGCCTTCAGCATAGGGGTGTCGCTCTGGCTCTGCAGCCGGATCGAGGCCTCGGGGGTCAGACGGTGGGGCGCAACCGGCAGCCTGCTGCGCTATGACGGGGCGGACAAATGAGCGCGTCCTATTACATCATCTTCGGGGCCTATCTGGCCTTTCTGGTCTGGACCTGCATGAAGAGCATGAAGCAGGTCGAGACCCTGTCCGATTTCACCACCGGCGGTCACCGGATGGGCCTGCTGCTGGGCATCGGCACCACGGTGGCGACATGGGTCAGCGTCGCCTCGGTGATGGGCGTGCCGGGCTTTCTTTACCGCACCGGGGCCGCCGCGATCATCGGCTGGGTGGCAGGCTGGTTTCTGGCCACCGCCGTCATGCCGATCCTTGCCAACCGGGTCCGTCGCCCGCAGATGCCCGCCCGCACCTTTCCCGAATTCATCCGCATGCGGTTCGAGCCGTTCGCCCGCACCAGCTATCTGCAGCTTCTGGTCGCAGCGCTGATGTTCGTGGGCTATTTCATCTTCTGCCATCTGCAGGTCGTGGGCTTCGGCATCGTGTTCAACACGATCACCGGCATCCCGTATGAATATGCGATCTTTGCCTTTCTCGCGATCCTGATGCTGACCTCTCTGGGCGGGTTCTGGTCGGTCGCGGCCACCGACACGCTCAACGCCATCCTGATCCTGACCGGCCTCGCCTTCGGCACCGGCGCGGTTCTGGCGGCGACCGGCGGGCTGGGGGCCATCCTCGACACGATCGCCGTCACCACCGCGCCGATCAATGTCGGCGGCGAACCGATGGAGCCGGGCATCATGCTGTCGCCTGCGGGCACGTTCGGCTGGTCGGTGCTGCTGGGGATCTTCATGGCGAATGCCGTGGGCGCCTCGGTCGCGCCGCACTGGATCAACCGCTTTCTGGCGCCCAAGAACAGCAAGGCCGCCGTGCTGCAGATGATGTGGGCGCTGCTGGCGCTGATCCCGATCTTCGCCTGCCTGATCGTCATCGGCCTTGGCGCCAAGGCGCTGCTGCCCAGCCTGCCCGAAGGCCGCACCACCGATTACATCATGCCGCTGATCGTCCAGAGCCATGCTCCCGCCTTCGTGGGCGCCATGACGCTGATCGCGCTGCTGGCGGCGGCGGTCTCCACCGCCAATTCGATGCTGCTGAACTGCGGGACGTCGATCTATTACGACATCTACCGCCAGCTGAAGCCGGGTCAGCCGGTCGATGACCGGGCCGCGACCCGGCATCTGCGGCTTGCCGTGCTGGGGCTGGGCTTTCTTGCCGTGATCAGCGCGATCAAGCCGCCGCTGCTGCTGGCCATGGGCTTCACCTATGTCTATGGCGCCTTCGGCGCGGCCTTCATGTGGCCGGTCTGGCTGGGGCTGTTCTGGAAACGGATGAACCGCGCGGGGGCCTATGCGGGCATCGCGGTCGGGGCCACGGTGTTCATCGCGGCCCGGCTGGGCGGATCGGCCAATGCATTTGCCTGGGGCGCGGCCTTTTCTCTGGGGGCGACGCTGGTCGCCGTCTACCTGACCCCGCGCCCGCCCAAGGAGGCATGGGAGCCCTATTTCGAGGCCGAGGTCAGCCCCTCGACCCGCGCCGTCGCCCTGCGCATCCAGCGCGAAAGCGATGCCACGGCCCCGGCCAGCCAGCCATGACCCGGGCCGCGATCATCGGGGCCGGATCACTCGGCACCGTCATCGGGGCGCTGATGGCGAAAGGAGGTCGGCCAGTCGAACTGGTCGACACCCATGCCGCCCATGTGCGGGCGCTGAACGCCCATGGCGCCTGCATCAGCGGCCAGATCACGCTCTGCCAGCCGGTGCGCGCCCTGACCCCGGACCAGATGCGGGGCAGCTATGATCTGGTCTTCCTGCTCACCAAGCAGACCACGAACCCGCAGGTGCTGGCGGATCTCGCCCCGCATCTGCACGAGGACAGTCTGGTCTGCACCCTGCAGAACGGCATCCCGGAACCGGCGGTGGTCGCCGCACTGGGCGCGCGGCGCGTCATCGGCGGCACGGTGGGATTTGGCGCCACATGGCTTGGCCCCGGCCAGTCCAGCCTGACCACCGCCGCGGAGGTGGTCCGCGACCATGCCTTCGAGATCGGCGAGATCGACGGCCCGCCCCGCCCCCGTCTGGATCTGGCGCAGGCCTATCTGGGCTGCGTCGGTCACACCCGGCTGCTTGACGATCTGATGGGCGTGCGCTGGTCGAAGCTGCTGATGAACGCCACCTTCAGCGGCCTGTCCGCGGCCTTGGGCTGCGATTTCGGCGAGGTGCTGGACAACCCGACCGCGCTCCGCGCCGTGCTGCGGATCGCCGAAGAAGTCGCCCGCGCCGCCCGGGCCGAGGGCCATGACCTTGCTCCCCTGCAGGGCGAGGACTTCCGGCAGTTCGCCTGCCCCGGCGATGCGGCCACGCTCACCATGGTGCACCGGATCTGGAACCCGCACCGGCGGCTGCGCGCCTCCATGCTGCAGGATCTGGAAAAGTGCCGGGACACCGAGATCGACCATATCAACGGTCTGGTCTGCGCCGCCGGGCGCAGGCACGGCTTTGCCACGCCGGTCAACGATCTGGTGGTGGCGCTGGTCCACGAGGCGCAGGCCCGGCGCATGCAGCCCGGCTTCGCCAACATCCGCCGCTTCGCCGCGCTGCTCGACAGCGCGCCGGATCCGGCGCAGCCCTGAAAGGACATCCCATGGCGTCCACGCCCCCGAAGGTCATCATCACCTGTGCCGTGACCGGTTCGGTCCACACCCCCTCGATGTCGGAGCACCTGCCGCTGACCCCCGACCAGATCGTCGAGAACGCGGTCGGCGCCGCCGAGGCCGGGGCCGCGATCCTGCACCTGCATGCCCGCAACCCCGAGGATGGCAGCCCGACCGCCGATCCCGCCGTGTTCGACCGGATCGTGCCGCGCATCCGCGACCGCACCGATGCGGTGATCAACATCACCACCGGCGGCAGCACCCGGATGACGCTGGACGAGCGTCTGGCCTATCCGCTGCAGCTGAAGCCAGAGATGTGCTCGCTCAACATGGGATCGATGAACTTCTCGATCCATCCGGCGGCGCGCCGGATCCAGACATGGAAATATGACTGGGAAAAGCCCTATATCGAGGGCATGGAGGACATGATCTTCCGCAACACCTTCCGTGACATCAAGCACATCCTGCGGGTTCTGGGCGAGGACTACGGCACGCGGTTCGAATTCGAATGTTACGATGTCGGGCATCTGCACACCCTCCGGCACTTTGTCGACGAAGGTCTGGTGAAGCCGCCGTTCTTCATCCAGACCGTGCTGGGGATCCTCGGCGGGCTTGGCCCCGATCCGGAAAACCTGATGGTCATGCGGCAGACCGCCGACCGGCTCTTCGGTCGCGAGACCTACCGCTTTTCGGTGCTGGGCGCCGGGCGGCATCAGATGTCGCTGCTGACCATGGGCGCGATCATGGGCGGCAATGTCCGCGTCGGTCTGGAGGACAGCCTGTTTCTGGGCCGCGGGCAGCTGGCCCGGACCTGCGCCGAGCAGGTCGAGAAGATCCGCCGGATCCTGTCGGACCTGTCGCTGGACATCGCCAGCCCCGTAGAGGCGCGCCAGATGCTCGGCCTGCGCGGCACAGGGGCGGCCTGACCGGCTACTGCCATTGCCGAGTCTGCCGCCGCATGCCGCAAGCGGTCCTGCAGCCCGGCCGGGACGGCGCCCTCCGTCCGCCGGATCAGGCGGCAGCCTTGCCCGCCTGTCCGGCCCGCGGCAGCGGATGGCGGCGCGGGCAAGGCATTGCGAGCTTCTGCCCAGTCGCCCTGCCAAGGACGACAGGGCGATGCGGCAGGCAGGGCGCCCTGTCGTGGGACACGGAAGCAGAGCGCTTACAGGCCGCCCCAGTGCAGCGCCTTGGTCTCGAGATATTCGTCTATACCCTCCTGCGCGCCTTCCCGTCCCAGACCCGAGGCCTTGACGCCACCGAAGGGCGCCACCTCGTTGCTCAGGACACCGGTGTTCAGGCCCACCATGCCGAATTCCAGCCCTTCCCCGAACCGGAAGGCGCGGGCCATGTCACCTGTATAGAAATAGGCGGCAAGCCCGAAAGGGGTGCCATTGGCGAGATCCAGCGCCTCTTCCTCGGTCTCGAAGCGGAAGATGGGCGCAACTGGACCAAAGGTTTCTTCCGAGGCGAGCCGCATCTCGGGCGTGGCCCCGGACAGGACCACCGGGTCGGCATACTGGCGTGGCAGGTCGCGCGCCGTTGTTTCCCGGCGGGCGCCCCGGTCCAGCGCATCCGACACATGGGCGGAGATCTTGTCGATGGCGGCCATGTTGATCATCGGTCCGATGGTCACGTCTGTCTTCGTGCCCGACCCGACGATCAGGGCATCGACCCGGGCCGCAAGTGCCGCGACGAAGGCATCATGGATGCCCGACTGGACCATGATCCGGTTCGCGCAGACGCAGGTCTGCCCGCCGTTGCGGAATTTCGACTGCATCACGCCCTCGACCGCCGCCTCCAGATCGGCGTCGTCGAAGATGACGAAGGGCGCGTTGCCGCCCAGCTCAAGGCTCAGGCGCTTCAGGGTCGGCGCGCATTGCGCCGCAAGATAGGCGCCGACGCGCGTCGAGCCGGTGAAGGAGAGCTTGCGCACCACCGGGCTTGCGGTCAGTTCCGCCCCGATGGCCTCGGGCCTGCCGGTCAGCACGTTCAGCACACCCGCCGGAATGCCCGCCCGTTCCGCCAGAACGGCGAGGGCGAGGGCCGAGAAAGGCGTGAAATCCGAAGGCTTGATGACCATCGTGCAGCCCGCCGCCAGACCCGGCGCGACCTTGCGGGTGATCATGGCGATGGGAAAGTTCCACGGCGTGATGATCGCACAGACGCCCACCGGCTCTTTCGTCACGAGGATTTTCTTGCCCTTCTGCGGCGAGGGGATGATCTTGCCGTTGATCCGCCGCGCCTCTTCAGCGAACCAGCGCACGAAGCTGGCGCCATAGCCCACTTCGGCCCGCGCCTCGGACAGCGGCTTGCCCTGCTCTGCGGTCAGGATCTGCGCCAGATCCTCGGCATGGTCATGGATCAGCTGATACCAGCGCATCAGGATGTCGGCGCGGTCGGCATGGGTGCGGGCGGCCCAGCCCGTCATCGCCTGCGCGGCGGCGGCGATGGCCTCCCGGGTCTCGGCGGCGGTACAGTCGGGCAGACGGCCCAGACTCGCGCCGGTGGCGGGGTCGGTCACCTCCAGTTCGGGCCGCGCGATCCAGCGCCCGTCGATCAGGGCGGCGATGCGGAACAGGTCGGGATCCTGCAGGTTCATGGGAGCGTCTCCAGTTCGGCGCGGATCTGCGCGGTGACCTTGTCGGTCGCGTCCCGCCCGGGCACGGTGCCGATGCCCTTCGCGGTGGTGGCTTCAATGGCAGTAAGGATGGCGCGCGCGGCCTCGGCCTCGCCCAGATGGTCCAGCATCAGGGCGGCGGACCAGATCGCGGCGATGGGATTGGCGATGCCCCGTCCGGCGATGTCGGGGGCCGAGCCATGGACCGGCTCGAACATCGACGGACCGCTGCCATCGGGGCAGATATTGGCCGAGGCCGCAAAACCCAGCCCTCCCTGGATCGCGGCGCCGAGATCGGTCAGGATGTCGCCGAAGAGGTTCGAGGCCACGACCACGTCAAGGCTTTCGGGCGCCATGACCATCCGCGCCGCCATTGCGTCGATATGCATGTGGGCGACGGTGACGTCGGGATAGTCGGCGGCCACCTCGCGCGTCACCTCGTCCCAGAACACCATCGAGAATTTCTGCGCATTGGATTTTGTGACCGAGGTCACATGGCCCCGCCGCTGGCACGCCTGATCGAAGGCGAAGCGCAGGATGCGCTCCACGCCGTTGCGGGTGAAGATGGCGGTTTCCACCGCCACCTCGTTGCGTCGGCCCTGATGCACCCGTCCGCCCGCGCCAGAATATTCGCCCTCGGTGTTCTCGCGGATGCAGAGGATGTCGAAAGCCTGCGCGCGCAGCGGCCCCTCGACCCCGGGCAGCAGGCGATGGGGGCGGATATTGGCATATTGGTCGAAAGCCTTGCGGATCGGCAGCAGAAGCCCGTGCAGCGAGACGCTGTCAGGCACGCTTTCCGGCCAGCCCACGGCGCCGAGATAGATCGCGTCGAACCCGCGCAGGGTCTCGATCCCGTCTGACGGCATCATTGCCCCGGTGGCGATATAATGCGCGCAGGACCAGTCGAACCACTGCGGCGCCAGCGCAAAGCCGCACCGCGCGGCTGTGGCCTCAAGGATCTGCATCGCGGCGCCGGTCACCTCGACGCCGATCCCGTCGCCGGGGATCATGGCCAGCCTGTAGGTCTTCATCGTCGTCTCCGCTCCGGTCATCAGAATTCGGCCACCTTGCCCCATTGGCTGCCCCCGAAACGCGCCAGCCGGTACTGCCTGACTTCGGTGAGGGGCGGACGGCCCAGCAGGATGTCGGCCACCAGATGCCCGACGCCCGGCCCGATGCCGAAGCCATGGCCCGACAGGCCCGCCGCCAGCACGAGGCCGGGAATGCCCGTGTCGCCGTCGATCACCGGCACGCCGTCGGGGGTGCTGTCGATATAGCCCGCCCATGCCGCATCAACCTCGGCGTCGCGCAGCGCGGGCAGCAGGTCACGCGCGCGGCGCAGGGTCAGCTCGATCAGCCGCGCCGAGGGGCGGGGATCGAGGATCCGCATCCGCTCCATCGGGGTGGGCGCGTCCAGCGACCAGCGCTGCCGCGTCTCGAACCCGGCGCGCCATGCCTGCGCCCCGCCCGGGCGCAACACCCGCCAGCGCCGGGCGAACATCGGCAGGAAATGCTGCATCCCCCGCAGGGCCCCCGGCGTCGGGTCCAGATTTGCCAGCCCCGAAACGGCCAGCGTATGCCCGCCATTTGCGCGGCGCGTCACCGTGATCGGCGCCGTATGCAGCGTGTCGGGCAGATCCGGCGTGCCCGCGCGCACCGACAGGATGGAGCTGCGCACGGCGGCCTGCGGAAAGGCGACGCCCAGCTGATACATGAAGCTCGCGGCCCAAGCCCCGCCCGCGACGACAACCGCGCGGGTGCGGATGGTGCCCTTTTCGGTGACCACCCCCGCGACGCGCCCGGCTTCCAGTTCCAGCCCGCGGGCGGCGCAGGTCTGCACCACATGGCCGCCATGCTTCATCACGCCCTTGGCGATCAGCGGTGCTGCGCGCGCCGGATCGGCGGTGCCGTCCGTGGGCGACCAGACCCCGCCCGCCCATGACCGGCCTGTCGCCGCGCCGCGCGTGCTCGCCTCTTCGGCGGTCAGCATCCGCGTGTCGATGCCCTCGCCCCGGGCAAAACGGCCCCATCTGGCCCAGCCCTCGATCTCGTCCGGGTTGTTCGACAGATACAGCAGGCCGCAGCGCGAGAAGCCCAGACTGTCGCCCAGATCGGCGCCCATCTCCTCCCACAGGGACAGGCTGTGGGTGGACAGGGGCAGTTCGCGCGCATCGCGGTTCTGCTGACGGCACCAGCCCCAGTTGCGGCTGGACTGCTCGGCCCCCACGGCGCCCTTTTCCACCAGCACCACCTTCTGGCCGGCCCGCGCCAGCCAGTAGGCGGCGGAAACGCCGACGATCCCGCCCCCGATCACCACGCAATCGGCGTCGGACGGCACAGCATCGGGGGTCGCGATTGCAAGACATGGGGCAGGCATGGGGCACTCCGTTCAGGCTGTGGCGACCATATCGGCGCGTGCGCAGCGGGATCTGTCGCAGAACGCCCACAAACGGCATTTTCTGTTGAAACCGGCTGGTAAATGAAGTGCTGTGATCCCGCCATCCTACGGCGGCCTGTCACGCCCTGCCCCGGCATAGGAGCCATGATGACCCCTGCCTACAAACTCGACCGGATCGACATCAAAATCCTGGCTGTCCTGCAGCGCAATGGCCGGATCACCAATGTCGAGCTGGCCGACGAGGTCAGCCTGTCGCCCTCGCCCTGCCTGATGCGCGTCAAGAAGCTGCAGCAGGCTGGCTACATCACCGGCTATTCGGCGCAGATCGATCTGGCACGGCTGGGGCCGACCCTGACCGTCTTCACCGAATTCACGCTGAAGAACCACCGCCAGATCGACTTTGCCCGCTTTCAGGAGGCGCTTGGCAACATCGACAACTGCGTCGAATGCCATCTGGTCTCGGGCGGTTACGATTACCTCGTAAAGTTCGTGACGGCAGGGATCGACGAATACCAGCTGATCGTCGAAGGGCTGATCGACCGCGAGCTTGGCATCGACAAGTTTTTCAGCTTCGTGGTGCTGAAGACGCCGTTTTCCAAGCAGCACATCCCGCTGACGCGGCTCTTTGACGAGCAGGCCTGACCTGCATCAGTAGCCAAGGGCGGCATCCACCCGCCCCGGCAGCGCTGCGCCGCTCTGCAGCGCGCGCATGACCGCAATGGCGTGCTGCGCACCCTCCGCCGCATCGGTCTGTGCTGCGACATGGGGGGTGATCACGAGGCGCGGGTGGCGCCACATCCAGTGATCCGGCGGCAGGGGCTCGGGGTCCGTGACATCAAGCATCGCGCCCGACAGCTGTCCCTCATCCAGCGCGTCCCGCAGCGCGGCAGGGTCCAGATGCGCACCGCGCCCGGCATGGACAAGCCCCGCCCCGCGCGGCAGCGCGGCAAAAGCCTGCCGCCCCAGAATTCCGCGCGTCTCTGCGGTCAGCGGCAGCAGGCAGACCAGCAGATCGGTGCGGGCCAGAAAGTCATCAAGCCGCGCGGTGGGATAGACCGGCACCGCCCCGTCGCGTCCGCTGCGCGACAGTCCGGCAACCTCGAACCCAAGCGCGGAGAGGCTGGTGGCCACCAGACCCCCGATCCGGCCCATGCCCATGATCCCCACCCTGCGGCTGGAGGCCAGCCGCACCGGCTGGCTCTGCCACAGTCCCGCGCGGGCCTGCTGCAGGTAGGTCGGCATGTCGCGATGCAGCATCAGCGTCGCCATCACCACCCAGTCGCGCACCATCGCCTCGATCCCGGGGGCCAGCGTGCGGACCAGCGCCACGCCCTCGGGCAGGGGCGGAAGATGATCGACGCCCGCGCCGACGGACAGGACCACGCGCAGGTTGGGATAGCGCGTCAGATCTGCGGGCGGGATCCAGCAGGCGATCGCGGTCACCTCGGCCGGGTCGGTGACGGCAGCCTCGCCCGCGATCATGCGCAGGCCTGCCGCGTCGAACATCTGCTGCCAGACCGGCAGGCGGGCGGGTGTCGACACGAACAGAAGCGCCATCAGCCCAGCACCGCGCGGATTTCGGGGTCGTCCAGCGTCAGGTCCAGCACCTTGCGGGTCCGCGCCACGATCTGGTCGATTTCCTCTGCCGTGCAACAGAGGGGCGGCGCATAGCCGAAAACGCCCTGCGGAAAGGCCCGGACGATCAGCCCCTGATCCCAAGCCCGGTCAAACAGGCGCGTCGCAGCGCCCAGTTCTGCCGGAAGCGGGGTTTTCGCCGCCTTGTCGGTGACCAGTTCGACCGCGGCGAGCATCCCGCGCCCCCGCACGTCCCCGACCAGCGGGTGATCCAAGAGCCCGCGCAGGCCCGACTGCAGCCGGTCGCCCATCACCCGCCCGTTTTCCAGCAGGCCGCCTTCATAAAGCGACAGCACCTCCAGCGCGACAGCCGCCGAAACGGGATGCGCGGAATAGGTGAAGCCATGCCCGACAGCCTTGGCCCCGGCGAAATCGGCAATGGTCTGATAGACGTGATCGGACATCAGCACCGCGCCCATCGGCGCATAGCCAGAGGTCAGCCCCTTCGCCACCGTCATCAGGTCGGGCACGATGCCCTCGTCCTCGCAGGCAAAAAGCGGGCCGGTGCGCCCGAAGCCGGTGATGACCTCGTCCGCAACGAACAGGATGCCCAG
The DNA here is from genome assembly GCF_035481585.1 of Salipiger marinus. NCBI lineage: Bacteria > Pseudomonadati > Pseudomonadota > Alphaproteobacteria > Rhodobacterales > Roseobacteraceae > Salipiger > Salipiger marinus. The sequence goes on from NZ_JAYKSL010000007.1 coordinate 203,901, forward strand.
TTCGGCACAGACCGCGCGCAGGGCGGCGATCCAGCCCGGCGGCGGCACCAGCACCCCGCCCGAGCCCTGGATCGGCTCGACATAGAAGGCGGCGACACGGTCCTCGCCGATCTCGGCCACCTTGGCGCGCAGTTCCGCCACCGAGGCCGCGATGACCGCCGCCGGATCCGCGCCGTTCGGATTGCGGTAAAGGTCGTGCGAGGCGATCTTGTGCTGCCACTCATGGGGCACGCCAAAACCGTCATGGAACAGCGGCAGCGCCGTCAGTCCCGCGCCCATGCTGGTCGAGCCGTGATAGCCCGAGGCGACCGAGATGAACTGGTCGCGTCCGGGCATCCCGCGGGCATGCCAGTAATAGCGGATGAAGCGGATCGTGCTGTCGACCGCGTCCGAACCGCCAAGCGTGAAATAGACATGGTCCAGATCGCCCGGCGCCCGTTCGGCCAAGGCGGCGGCCAGACGGATGGGGGCTTCGGTGCCAAGGTCGAAATAGCCGGTGGCATAGGGCAGCTGACGCATCTGGCGGGCGGCGGCCTCGACCACGCTCTCCTGCCCATAGCCCGCGTTCACGCACCACAGGCCCGCGAAGCCGTCGATCAGCTGCCGCCCTTCGGACTCGGTGACCGTCGCGCCCTGCCCCGAGGTCAGAAGCCGGACCCCGCGCGCCTCGTGCCCGCGAAAGGAGGATACGGGATGGACAAGGTGCCTCCGGTCGAGTTCGACCAGCGAATTGGCGGCGGGGGAACGGGTCAGCATGAAGAACTCCTGCGCTCAGCCAAGGGCTTGCGAGATAAGGGCATATGTCTGGTAAAGGGAGGGCGCGCGCGGACAGGCGGCGCGGACCATGGCGGTTCCGCCGCCCGCCGCGCGCAGCCCGAGCGTTTCGGCGAAGGGGGCAAGCCCTTCTGCCTCGGGCAGATCCATCCGCAGGAAGCGGCCCGCAAGGTGACTGGCCCCGGCGGCCATCAGCGCGCGGGCGGCACCCGGATCGCGCGCGACCACCGGGCCCAGCACATGGCCCCGGCCAAAGGCGCGCAGCAGGGCAAAGCCGCCCTCGGTGCGCAGCGTCCTGCCCTCGCGGGCGATGCGGCCCAGCAGCGCGGCCCGCGCCATCCCGCTCGCCTCGAAATCCATCCGCGCCAGACGCTCGGGATCGGCAGGGCCAGCCTCCACGGGGCGTTCCGGCGGGGCGGCTTTGGCCAGACCCTGAAGCTGCAGGATCCGGCCCGCATCGGCGAAGCCGAGCTTGCGATAGAGCGGCTTGCCTTCCTCGGTCGCGACCAGACGCAGCTCGCGATCCCCGGCAAGGTCGATGATCGCCTCCATCAGGCGAAGGCCGATGCCGCGCCCGCGCAGGGCCGCATCGACGATGATCATGTTCAGCGTGGCGACCGGCCCGTGCAGCGAGCAGAGCGCCGTGCCCATGATCCGCCCGTCCACGACCGCCGCGACCCCCTGTGAGACCGACAGGGTCAGCGCCCAGTCCTCGGCCCGGTGCGGCCAGCCGACCGCCTGCGACAGGGCCAGCGCGCCGGGCAGATGGGCGGTCTCGAAGCGCACCAGGTCGATGGCGACGGGATCGGGGGTGTCAAACTGGGTCATTGCGGGATTCTCTGTGGTGTTTCCCTAAAGGTAGGCGAGAGGCTGCGGCATCTTCGGCTCGATCCGGGCAGGCCGTCGCAGCTTTGCGCCCCGCCAACGGGCAGATGCCGCAGAATATGCGGTCAGGCGCAGGCATGCTCGCCCAAGCGCCGGATCATGGCGCAGGTCGCGGCCAGCTCGTCCCGGGTCAGATATTCCTCGGGCTTGTGCGCGCGGTCGATATCGCCGGGCCCGCAGATGACGGCGGGAATGCCCGCCTGCTGGAACAGCCCCGCTTCGGTTCCGTAGCTCACCGCGCCCAGAGGCGCCCGGCCCGACAGATCGCGGGCCAGCGCCGCAAGGGGATGGCCGGGATCAAGCGCCAGCGCCGGATAATGCGCCAGTTCCTGAACCTCGACCCCCGCCGACCCTGCCGCCGCGCGGACCGGGTCGAGCAGGGTCAGCGGCTCCACCCCCGCGATGGCGCGGGCCTCGATCTCGGCGGTGGCCGCGTCGGGAATGATGTTGAGCGCCTGCCCGCCCGCGACGGTGCCCACCTGAAGGCTGGAGAAGGGCGGCGCGAAGCGGTCATCCTGCGGACCGGCCTCCAGCGCGCGGGCCTGCGCCACCGCTGCCGCCAGCGCCGGAACAAGGGCGTGGATGGCATTCGCCCCCAGATCGGGGCGCGAGGAATGGCCGGGCACGCCGCGTGCGACCAGCCGGACCGCCGCTTTGCCCTTATGCGCCAGCACCGGCGTCAGGTTCGACGGCTCGCCGATGATCGCGCCTGCGGGCGGCGCGCAAAGCTCCGGCAGCGCGGACAGCAGATGCCGCACGCCGCGGCAGCCAAGCTCTTCGTCATAGGACAGGGCAAGGTGAACGGGGGCCCGCAGATCCATCGCCGCAAGCTCGGGGGCCATGGCCAGCATCGCCGCCACGAACCCCTTCATGTCGCAGGCGCCGCGCCCGATCAGCCGCGCGCCGTCAGACCGCAGGGTGAAGGGATCACCCTGCCACCCCGGCTCGGTCGCAGGCACCACGTCCAGATGGCCCGACAGAACATAACCGGGCCGGTCAGCGGGCCCGATCGTCACAAAGAGGTTCGCCCGGTCCCCCTCGGGTCCGGGCAGCACATGGGCGCGCAGGCCGTGCCCCGCCAGCCAGTCCTGCACGAAGCTGATGATCGGCCCGTTGGGGCGGCCAGAGACGCTGTCGAAACCGACAAGCCGGGCCAGCATTGTCTCAGCGGTCGGGATCGGGGAATTCATGAGGCGGCCTCCTTCTGCGTGGCAACCTGAACATGCCCCAGCCCGCGCCGTGGCAACAGCCGACTTCTCCCGCCCACCGGCAGGCCGTGCCGCTACTGGCCCGAGAAACGCAATTTCCTGCCTTGGCCCGGGCGAACGCAGCGAGTCCCGTCGCGAAAAGGCCGTGATGATGGGCCATCATCCTGAACCGGAGACGACCATGACCTTCCGCCCCAAATTCGTCACCTTCGACTGCCACGGCACCATGATCTATTTCGACATGGCCGGGGCGGCGCGCGACCACTACGGCGACCGGCTTTCGCCCGAGCAGATGGAGGTGTTCATCCGCGACTTCTCGGCCTATCGCCTGGACGAGGTGCTGCATGACTGGAAACCCTATGCCGAGGTGGTGCATAACGCCCTGCAGCGCACCTGCAAGCGCAACAGCCTGCCCTTCGATCCCGCCGTGGCGGCAGAGATCTACACCCGCGTGCCAAGCTGGGGGCCCAACCCGGACGTGCCCGCAGGCCTTGCCCGGGTGGCCGAGGAATTTCCGCTGGTCGCCCTGACCAATGCGATGAACGACCAGATCCCCCATAACATCGCCAAACTTGGCGCCCCCATCGCGCATGTGCTGACGGCGGAAAGCGCTGGCGCCTACAAGCCGCACATGCGGGCCTTCGAGTATATGTTCGACACCCTGAACTGCGGCCCCGAGGATGTGCTGCACGTGTCCTCCTCCTTCCGCTACGACCTGATGACGGCGCATGACCTTGGCATTGCCAACAAGGTCTGGGTCAATCGCGGCCACGAGCCCGCCAATCCCTATTACGGCTATACCGAGATCGCCGACATCTCGGGCCTGCCCGGCGTTCTGGGTCTCTAGCGCATGAAGATGCTGTCCTACTGGCACGACACCGCCCCCGTCTTCGCTGGCGCGGAGGCGGGGCCCGTCGAGGGCCGTTTCGACGTGGCGGTGATCGGCGCGGGGTTCACCGGGCTCAATGCGGCCCGCAGGCTGGCGCGGGCGGGGGTCACGGTCGCCGTGCTTGAGGCGAGCCATGTCGGGGCTGGCGGATCGGGGCGCAATGGCGGGCACCTGAACAACGGCATCGCCCATGGCTATGCCGATGCGGTGGCCCATCTGGGCCCCGAGCGGGCGCGCGCGCTCTATCACGCCTATGACCGCTCCATCGACATGATCGCCGAGCTGATCGAGGAAGAGGGACTCTCCTGCGATTTACGCCGCGCCGGCAAGCTGAAGCTGGCTTCAAAGCCGGGCCATGTCGCGGGGCTGCGCGCCAATCAGGAGCTTCTGGCGCGCGAGGTGGATCCCGAAACACGCTGGCTGTCCAAGGAGGCGCTGACCGGAGAGATCGGATCCGACGCCTTCCATGGCGCGATGCTGTCCGAGAAATCGGCGATGATGCATATGGGCCGCTACCTGCACGGGCTGGCGGAGGCCACGCAGCGCCACGGCGCCCGCATCTGGGAAAACGCGCCCGTCACCGGGCGCAGCCGGTCGGGCACGGGCTGGACGCTGGACACCCCGCGCGGGCAGATCAAGGCCGAGCGCGTGATCGCCGCGACCGGGGCCTATAGCGCGCAGGTGCCGGGCGCGCCCTTGGGGCATTTCCGCAAGCGCATGATCCCGATGGCGTCGTTCCTCATCGCCACCCGACCGCTGAGCCCCGCCGAGGTTGCCGCGACCCTGCCCGGCCACCGAACCTGCGTGACCTCGCGCCTCATCGGCAATTATTTCCGTCTTTCGCCCGACAACCGGCTGATCTTCGGCGGAAGGGCACGGTTTTCGGCGCGGTCGGACCAGCGTTCGGACGCCAAGTCCGGGCGGATCCTGCGCGCCGCGATGACGGAGATTTTCCCGCATCTGGCCGGGATCCAGATCGACTATTGCTGGGGCGGGCTTGTCGGCATGACCCGCGACCGCTTCCCCCGCGCGGGGCAGGCCGACGGGATGATCTACGGTATGGGCTATTCCGGCCATGGCGCGCAGCTGTCGACCCTGCTGGGGCAGGTGCTGGCCGATCAGGCGATGGGACGCACGGACACCAACCCGCTGGAAGGGATGGACTGGCCCGCAGTGCCCGCCCTCAACGGCAAGCCGTGGTTCCTCCCGCTGGCGGGGCTGTGGTTCCGGCTGAAGGACCGGCTGACCTGACCGCCCCTAGCCCAGGGAATGCGCGGCCAGCGCAAAGGTCACCAGTCCCGTCTCGGCCCGCCGCTGCGGGCCGACGCGCATCTCGGTCACCGTGTCGAACTGCGTCATGCCCGACGCGGTCAGAAACGCCCGCAGATCAGTGCCCGGGAAAGGCGTGTCCATGCGCATGAAGGATCCCCGCGCGCCGTCCAGAAGGCGCGCGGTCATCGCGACGGCCATCCGTTCATCCTCTGCAACCAGAGGGCCGATCACCTGCCCCTTGCCGAACGGCCGCACCAGCGCAAAGCCGCAGGGCTGGCCCGCGCAAAGCGCGATCAGCCCGTGCCCCGCCTGCATCAGGGCGGCAAGGATCGGGCCGCGATCCGCGCCGTAGGCATGGGCGTCCATCGCCTCGATGGCGGCGCGGTCCTGCGGGGTGATCTGGCGGATCTCGACCCCGGGCAGCGGATCCGGGACGGGCACGTCGCCGACCAGCCCCTGATGCTGCCAGACCTTGCCGACATCAAGAAACCCCTCCTCACGATAGAGCCGGTAGCCCGAGCGCGTCGCGTTCAGGCGCATGTCGCGCCCCGCGCAGTCGCGCATGATGGTGCGCAGCAGGAACCGCCCGCCCCCCCGGGCCTGCAGGCGCGGCGGCGTGACCATCATGCCCAGAAGCGCAAAATCCGCGCCCATGGGGAAATGCATGGCCGACCCGACGGGGCGCCCGATCTCGTCCAGCGCAAGATAGCCCTCGCCCTGCCGGATCAGGAAATCGAGGTCGCTGTTGCGATGCGGCCAGCGCACGCTGACCGTCAGTTCGTGCAGGAATGGCCGCAGCTGCTGGGTGATCGGCACCACCTGCACCTCGAAACTGTCAAGCTGAAGCACGTGATCCTGCGACGCGGCGTCAGCGCCCGCCGCCCCTCTCGCATCTTCGCTCATCTGTGCCTCCTGTCGATGCGTCCGTCCCCGCGCCCGGCGGGTGTCGCGCGCAGGTTCGCCCAAATCCGTTCCCGGCGCGAGACCGGATCTGCACGGAACCCTGTGCCATTTTGGCCAAGACCGGTGCCCGATCCCGGCAGCGCGCGGCGCGATCCGGCGGTCGGCGCGCGCCGTCCGGACAGATGCCCCGTGGTGGCCGCAGGGGCACCCGCCGCCGCCATGATGGCGCGCGGCGCGGTCATGATCCCGGGCCTGACGCGCCAAACACGCGGGCCAGATCGGCAAGGCCCCAGTTTCCGCCCGTCAGGATCGCGCAGACCGTTTCATTTGGCCGGACGCTGACCGCGCCCCCCAGCAGCGCCCCGATCGCGATGGCGGCGGCGGGTTCGGCGATCAGCTTGGCATCACTGGCCAGCGCCTTCATGCCCGCCACGATGTCCTCTTCGCCGACCAGCACGATCTCGTCGACATGGCGCTCGATGATCGGCCAAGGGTTGCGGCCGGGCACGCTGATCCGCAGGCCGTCCGCGATCGTGTCGCGCAGCGGCAGCGACACCCGCTGCCCCTCTGCCCGGCTGCGGTGATATTTCGGCGTCAGCGCAGGCTCGCACCCCACGACCCGCACCTCGGGCCGCAGCGCCTTGATCGCCGTGGCCACGCCGGAGATGAGCCCGCCGCCGCCAAGCGGCACCAGCACGGTCTCGACCTCGGACAGATCTTCGAGGATTTCGCAGCCGATGGTTCCCTGCCCCGCCATCACGCGCGGATCCTCGAACCCGTGGATGACCTCGTAGCCGTTTTCGGCGGCGATGCGGTAGACCTCGCGCCAGCGGGCGGCGTTGTCGCCGTCAAACAGGATGACCTCGGCACCAAGCGCGCGGGTATTCTCGACCTTCAGCGCAGGCGTGCCCACCGGCAGGACCAGCAGCACCTTCGTGCCCAGCATCCGCGCGGCATAGGACAGGCCCTGCGCGTGATTGCCCGACGAGGAGGAGATGAAGCCGCGCGCGATCTGTTCCGGGCTCAGCTGCAGCACCGTGTTCAGCGCGCCGCGCAGCTTGAACGCGCCGGTGATCTGCAGCGTCTCGGGCTTGAGATAAAGCCTGCAGCCCGCCGCAGGCTCGATCCGGTCCGCGCGCAGGATCGGGGTCCGGCGGATATGGGGGGCGATGCGCGTCCGCGCCGCCAGAATGTCCTGAAGCGTCGGCGCTTCTGTCAGGTCCGGTTGCATCCGTCAGCTGTCCTGCCCGAGAAAATCAAAAAGAGTGCCGATGCCCTGCGCCCGGGCCCGCGACAGGAGTGCGGAGGCGGTGGCCGTGTCCTGAATGGCCATGCCGGTGCTGTCGAAGATCGTGATCTGCGCGTCATCGCTGCGTCCGGGCTGCTGGCCCAGCAGGATCTCGCCCAGTTCGGTCTGCGGCCCCTCGGCCGTGCCATGGCGGAGGGCGTGCTGCAGATCGCCCTTGGCCGCGCATTGGGCGAAACTGTCGACCACGATGCGCGCGCCGCGGAAAAGTTCGGGGTCCAGTTCCTGCTTGCCAGCCTGATCGGCGCCGACGGCGATGACATGGGTGCCGGGCCGCACCCAGCCCGCTTGGACGACAACGCCCGTCGCGCGGGTGGTGGTAATCAGGATGTCGGCAGCCTCGGCCACCTCCTGCGGGCTGCCCGGCAGGACGGTCAGGCCGAAGGCCTCCTGCAACTCGGCGCAGAATGACGCGAGCCCCTCAGCGCTGCGGCTGGCGGCGTGCACCGTCTCGATCTGCAGCACCTCGCGCAGGGCGCGGATCTGCATGCGCGCCTGCGTGCCGGTGCCGATCACCCCGACCCGGCGCGCATCGCGGCGCGCCAGCGCCCGGGCCGACACCGCCCCCGCCGCGCCGGTGCGGTAGCCGGTCAGCAGGCTGCCATCCATCGCGCAGACGAGCGCGCCATTGCGGGCATCGAACAGCAGGACCGTGCCCATCCCGTTCGGCAGCCCGAACTGCGCAGGGTTGTCGCGGAACCCGCCGGAGGACGCCTTGAGCGAGACCATCTGCCCCGCCCGGTCAAGCGCGGCCTTGAAATCGATCTCCGCGCCCTTGGGCTGCAGGTGCAGCCCCATATAACCCGGCTGCGCGACCTGATCCGAATTGAAGGCGCGGAAGGCCGCCTCCACCGCCGTGATGACATCCGTCATCCGCAGCAGCTGGCGCACCTGTGCCTTGGTCAGAAGCAGCGTTGCCATGGCCGCCCCCTACCGTATCGCCCGCGACAGCGCGAGACGGTCCTGCAGCGCAAAGCCCTTGATGATCGCGGGCATGAACCATGGCTTGCCGTTGAAGAACGGCACGGCGGCGGGCGGGCGCATGTCGAAGGCACTGGGCTCCTCGACCCGTTCGCCCAACAGCCGCTGCGCCGCGCGCCGGCCCAGCCACGGTGCCCAGACCACGCCAGAGCCGCAGAAGCCGCTGGCATAAAGCACGCCGTCCTTTTCGAACATCCGGGGCAGCATGTCGCGGTTCATCGCCACATTGCCGAACCAGCTATGCGTGTAGCCGACATCGCGCAGCTCGGGGAAAAGCTCGGTCAGGCCCGCGCGCAGGCGCAGCATCGGCTCCACCGGATCGCCTGCAAAGCTGCTGTCGCGCCCGCCCAGCAGGATCGCGCTGCCGTCCGGCGTGGGCCGGTAGTAGAAGCCCAACTGCCTGTTCTCGCTCATCATCATGCGCTTGGGCATCAGGCGGTTCATCAGATCCGCGGGCAGCGGGTCGGTCACGATGATCCGGCTGCGGACCGGCACCAGACGGCGGCGCAGGAAGGGCGCCGCGCCGTCGGTATAGCCGTTGGTGCAAACCAGCACCTGCCGCGCGGCGATCTTGCCCGCGCGGGTCGTCACCTCGAACCCGGCGCCGTCGCGGGTGATGGCGGTCACCGGCGTGTGGGAATGCACCGCCACCCCCGCCGCCAGCGCGACGCGCAGCAGGCCCGCATGGAACTTTGCCGGGTGCAGCCCGCCGATATCCATCCGCGCGACCCCGCCCCGGTAGAATTCCGTGCCGATATAGTCGCGCTGCTCGCCATGGGGCACGGCATAGGTGTCGATCTGCAGCCGCTTGGCCAGCGTCTCGGCGGCGCGGGCCATCACGTCATACTGGTCAAAGCCCAAGGCGCCGCGAAACGCGCCGGTCAGGCGGAAATCGCAGTCGATCTCTTCGGTTTTCAGGAAGTCATACAGGAATTCGCGCGCGCGCTTGCCCTCGGCCTCGATGGCGAGCGCGGTCTTTTCGCCGAACCTGCGGGTCAGCTTGGCAAAGCCCGGCCGGATGCTGCCCGAGGTGATGCCACCATTGCGGGACGACGCGCCCTCGCCCGGGTTCATCGCGTCGAAGACCGCAACCGAGCGGCCCGCCCGCGCCAGCGTCAGCCCGGCGGAGAGCCCGGCATATCCGGCGCCGAGGATGACCACGTCGACCTGTTTCTGCAGCGGCTGTTCGGGCAGCGGGCGGACCGGCGCCGCCTCCCACCAGTAGGGGGTCGATTTGCGGGCGCGTTGCGTCGCGTCGGTCATGGGGCGTTCCTTCACAGAGTGTCGTTGCGCACGTCGAGCGCATCGCGCAGCCCGTCGCCGATGAAGTTGAAACTGGTCACCGCGATGGTGATCGCCGCGCCCGGGATGATGGCAAGCCAAGGCGCCGTGCCCAGATATTGCTGCGCGCCGTTCAGCATGTTGCCCCAGCTGGGCAGCGGCGGCTGGATGCCGAAGCCGAGGAAGCTGACATAGGCTTCGAGCAGGATCGCGCGGGCGACGGTCAGCGTGGCGGCCACGATGATCGGGCCCATGGCGTTCGGCAGGATCTCGCGGAACATGATATGCGTGCGGCTGAGGCCCAGCATCCGGCCTGCCATCACGAATTCCCGCTCCTTGAGCGAGCGGACCTCGGCCTCGACGATGCGGGCGACCTCCATCCAGCCGGTCAGGGCGATGATGAGGGTGATCATCACTGGCGTGGGCTGCAGCGCGACCGCCAGCGCCAGCAGCAGAAAGATCGTCGGGAAGGACAGGAACCCGTCCACCGTCCGCATCAGCACCGCGTTGACCCAGCCGCCGCTATAGCCCGCGATGACGCCGACCAGCGTGCCCAGAAGCGTCGCCAGCAGCATCGCGAAGAAGCCCACCATCAGCGAGATGCGGCCCGCCATCAGCAGCCGTGCCGCGATGTCGCGCCCCAGCGGGTCGGTGCCAAGGTAGTGATCCCCGGTCAGGGGCGCTGAAAAGCGCGCCCGCAGATCGACGTAAAGCGAATCGTAGGGCAGCAGCGCCGGCCCGAAGATGCAGGCCAGCGTCAGCAGGGTGATCATGGCGAGCCCCAGAAGCGCCAGCCAGTTGCGGGTGAAGCGCCGCACGACGCGGCTCTGCCACCAGCGCGTTTGGGGAGGGAGGGATGCCGTCATCGCGGTCATGGTGCAGCCTTTCGTTTCCCGGTGCCGGCCATCAGGCAAGGCGGATGCGCGGATCGACCAATGCCACGGTGACATCGGCGATGAAGTTGGCGACAATCGTCAGGATGGCCGAGAACATCAGCAGGCCCATCACCACCGGATAGTCGCTGTAGCTCAGGCTATCGAGGAACAGCCGCCCCATGCCGGGCCAGCTGAACACGGTTTCGGTCACCAGCGCGCCGGTCAGCAGCGAGGGCACCTGCACGCCCGCCAGACTGATCATCGGCAGCAGCGCGTTGCCCACGACATGTTTCATGACGACGCGCCGTTCGGGCACGCCCTTGGCCCGCGCCGTCTTGACGAATTCCTGACTGATCGCGTCCAGCGTGGCCGAGCGCATGAAGCGGCTCCAGATCGCGATATGGACCAGCGCCAGCACGACAGAGGGCATGATGAGATGGTGCAGCATGTTCAGCAGTGACCCGTCGCCGATCGTATACATGTTGCCCGAGGGCAGCCAGCCAAGCCGCAGCGAGAAGACGTAGATGCCGATCAGGCCGAACCAGAAGGTCGGGATCGACAGCGCGATCATCGCCCCGACCGTCGACATGTAATCCAGCACCGAGTTGCGATGCGTCGCGCCCCGGATGCCGATCCAAGTGCCGACCCCCACCGCGATGACCGTGGACGATCCCATCAGCAGCAGCGTCGCGGGAACATGGCGGGCGATCACGGTCAGCACCGCGTTGCCGTCGCGATAGGACGTGCCCCAGTCCCCCTGCACCATGCGCGAGGCCCATTCGAGGTATTGCACGTAAAGCGGCCGGTCGAGGCCCATCTGCGCGGCGATCCGCAGACGGTCGGCCTCGGTCATGCCGGGATCAAGCGCGTATTGCGCCAAGGGGCCGCCCGGGATCAGGTTCAGCACCGTGAAGCCGATGATCGAGACGATCCCCAGCAGCACGATGCTTTGCAGCAGGCGTCTGAGCAGGAATGCAGCCATGTTCCCCTCCTTGCGGGACTAGCGGGCGCGCCGTCGCCAGCGCAGGCTGCCCGCGCGCGACGCGCGGGCAGCGGCGGTCGTCAGCTCCAGTACCAGCTGGCGGCGTTCCACGTTTCGCTGCGGGTGTTGGTGTTGGGCACGAACCCCTCCAGCCCCGCCTTGCGGCCATAGACCTGCGTGTAGGAGAACAGCGGCAGGAACGGCAGCTCGCCGCGGATGATCTCCTGCGCCTCGCGGTAGATGGCCTTGCGCTCTTCGGGATCGAAGGTGCGGGCGCCTTTTTCGAGCAGCGCATCCACCTCGGGGTTGGAATACTGGCCGGTGTTCGAGCCGTTTCCGCCCTGCGCCGCAATGGCATCGGTGTGGAAGCGGTTGGTGACGTCCGGATCGGCGGCGATCAGGTAGGTGATGCCCACCATGACCGTGTCGAACTGCGACAGGACCCAGTGATCGCCCCACATCACGGCGGCGGGCATGTTCTCGATGTTCATCCGCACGCCGATCTCGGCGAAGGTCTGCTGGACGAACTGCTGGGTCTGCTCGCGCAGATGCGCGCCGGTCGTGGTCGAGTTGGTGAATTCCAGCCGCACGCCGTCCTTCTCGCGCACGCCGTCAGAACCGGGCATCCAGCCCGCCTCGTCAAGGATCTCGCGGGCGCGGTCCAGATTGAACTCCTGCGACGGCAGGCCATCGTGATAATACATGGACTGCGGCGGCATGAAGGTTTCCGTCGCCTTGGGCAGGCCGTAATAAAGCACGTCGATGATCGAGGCGCGGTCGAGCGCGTGATAAAGCGCCTGACGCACGGCCGGATCCTGAAACTGCGGCCGCTCGAGGTTGAGGTAGATCGACTCGACCGATGGCGCCGGCACCAGATCGACCTGACGGTCCGGCAGGGCTTGGGCCGCCTCGTAATTGTCCTGCGTGATGTAGGACCGGCCCACCACGTCGATGGATCCGCTCTGGAACTGCGTGAACAGCACCGTCATGTCGGGGATGTAGCGGAAGATCAGCTCTTCGATATACGGCCCGTCGCCGTGATAGTCGGGATTGGCGACGAGGGTCAGGTTGTCGCCCGCGGTCCGTTCACCCCATTTGAAGGCACCGGTGCCGACCGGCTGAAGGTTGAAGGGCGCCTCGTTCGGATTCCCCGCTGCGGCGAGGATATGCGCGGGCACGATGAAGGTTTCGGTCAGGAAGGACAGGTAGGGCGCGAAGGGCTCTTCCATCCGCCAGCTGATCTCGGTCGGGGAGACAACCGTGATGTCGCGCACCAGATCGTGGCCGCTGGTGCGCCATGCGCGGAAGTCGGGATCGACGATCAGCTCCAGCGTGAATTTCACGTCCTCGGCGGTGAACGGCTCGCCATCGTGCCATTTCACATCCTCGCGCAGGCGGACGCGCCATTCCAGCCCGTCTTCGGAAATGCCGCCGTTTTCCAGCGTCGGCACTTCGGTCGCGAGGTTGGGCACGATCTCGCCCGTCGCGTCGATGCGAAACAGCGCGTCGAAGATCGAGAAATGCACGTTGTCGTCCACCTCGATCTTGGGCATCAGCGGGTTGAAGACGGTGGGCTCCTGCGACAGGCCGACGATCACGCGCCCCGTGGGGCTGTCGGGCGGCGTCTGCGCAAAGGCGGGCCTGCCCAGAAGGTTGGGTGTGAACAGCGCGGCGGCGCCTGCCCCCATCATGCCAAGCGCGTGGCGCCGTGAAAGCTGGGTCTTGAGGTCCTTGGTCATCTTGTCGGCTCCCATGTTGTTAGGCGTTTGTTGTCGTTGTCAGGTCAGTGCCACCGCGGTCGCGCCGCGCTGGAAATCCTCTCCCGGAATGGCGGCCACCAGTTCGCGCGTGTAGTCCGAGCGGGGGGACATGAAGATCTGCGAGGGCGGCCCGTGTTCGACGATGCGGCCCTTGTGCATGACCGCGATCTCGTCGCAGATCTGGCTGGCCACGCGCAGATCATGCGTGATGAAGACCATGGAGACGCCGGTCTCGCGCTGGATGCGCTCCAGCAGTTCGAGGATCTGCGCCTGAATCGACACGTCGAGCGCCGAGACCGCCTCGTCCGCGACCAGAAGGCGCGGCCGGAACATCAACGCGCGGGCGATGCCGATGCGCTGGCGCTGCCCGCCCGAAAATTCGTGCGGATAGCGCCCGAAGGCCCCCCGATCGAGTCCCACGAGCTGCAGCATCTCATGCGCCTGCGCGCGGGCATCGCTGGCCTTCACCCCATAGGCCATGGGCCCCACGGTCAGGATCGTGCCGACCGTCATGCGCGGATTGAGCGAGGCGAAGGGATCCTGAAAGATCATCTGGATCTTCTGGCGGAAGCTGCGGAACTTGGGTTCAGGCAGCGGCGCGATGTCCTCGCCCTCGAACAGGATCTGGCCGCTATCGGCCTCCATCAGCCGGACCAGCAGCCGCCCAAGCGAGGATTTGCCCGACCCGCTTTCGCCCACGATCCCCAGCGTGCTGCCGCGCGCCAGCCGGAACGAGACGTCCTGCACCGCTGGCACGACCCGGCGGGTGCGCAGAAGCGCGCTGCCGCTGGCATAGGTCTTCACGAGGTTCCGGACCTCCAGCACCGGCGCCTCCTCTGCGCCTGCGGGCTTGGGCCGGTCGTCGCCGCGCAGATGGGGCACCGCCGCGATCAGCCGCTGCGTATATTCGTGACGCGGCGCGCGAAGCACCCGGTCGGCGGGGCCTTCCTCGACGACATGGCCCTTTTCCATCACCACCACGCTGTCGGCGATCTCGGCGACGACGCCGAAATCATGGGTGATGAACATCACGCTCATGCCCTTGCGGCGCTGGATGTCGCGGATCAGCGTCAGGATCTGCGCCTGCGTGGTCACGTCAAGCGCGGTGGTCGGCTCGTCCGCGATCAGGATCGTCGGCTCCAGCGCCAGCGCCATCGCGATCATCACCCGCTGGCGCTGCCCGCCGGACAGGCGGAACGGATACTGATGATACATCAGCGCGGGGTCGGGCAGCCCCACTTCCTGCAGCAGCGCGATCGTGCTGGTCCGGCGCGTGTCGGGGGTGCCGATCCCATGGGCGGCCATCGCCTCGTCGACCTGCGCGCCGACCGTCATCAGCGGGTTCAGCGCCGAGAGCGGATCCTGAAAGATCATCGAGACGACCCGCCCGCGCAGATCGCGCAGATCTTCGGCACCCATGCCGATGACCTCGCGCCCCTCCAGCGTGATCGACCCGGCGGTAGTCTTCATCGCCCGCGGCAAAAGCCCCAGAAGCGTGTTCGCGGTCACCGACTTGCCGGACCCGGATTCGCCCACCACGCAGAGGATCTGGCCGCGACGCAGGTCGAAGGACACGTCCTCCACGGCGAAGCGGCGCTCCATGCTTTTTGGCAGCGCGATGGTCAGGCCGCGGACGGACAGCGCGATCTCTGCGCCAGTCTCGGGGGCGGGGGCGGGGGCGGGGGTGGCAGGGGGGAGGATCCCGGGCCGGGTCATCATGCGGTCCGCTCCGGCTTGGATCCTGCGGGGCGAGGCTGGGTGTGGGTGATCTCGTTCATTGGGCTGACACTCCGCTGAAGAGGAAAGGGCCGCGCCTTGGGGCTGCCCGCCTCTCATGCTTGACCCGCCAGGGGCGGACATCCTGTCGAATCCGCCGATCCTGCGGCAGGATCGACCGTAATGCGACGTGACGATGGCATATGCTGCCGCGCCGACCGGTCAGTCGTAGACGCACACATAGATCTTGCGGACGGTCTCGATCGTGCGCCAGACGCCGACGAAGCCGGGCTTCATCACGAAGCTGTCGCCCGGCCCGAAGGCCTGCGTCGCGCCGTCCGTCTCCTCGATCTCGATCCGGCCCGACAGGATGTGGCAGTATTCGAACATCGTGCCCTTGATCGAATGCGTCTCGCCCGGCGTCGCCTCCCACACCCCGGTCAGGACCTTCTCCCCGCGCGAGGCATCCTGCGGCCAGGACTTGAAGCTGGGCGTGCCCGAGATCAGACGCTCGGGCGCGGCCTGCGACTCCTTGGGGACGAAGCTGGGATTCGGATCAATGGTGATCAGGTTCGACATGCTGCGGGGCTCCTGCTGGGGATGGCCGCCATTTGGCTGCGGCCTTGTTGTTCTGGCTCAAGCCTCGCCCTTTGGCCGAGGCGTTCGGTGCCGAATCCGCGCGGCAGGCAGCCGATGATGGCGATGTGGGGGCCTGACGCGGCGCAATCTGCGGTCAGGACGCTGCGGGCGCGTAAAAGCCAAGGATGGATTTCACCTCGAGATATTCCAGCAGCCCCTCGCGCCCGTATTCGCGGCCATTGCCCGACTGCTTGTAGCCGCCAAAGGGCGCGTGCGGATCCCATGCGGGATAGTTCAGATGCACCTGCCCCGCACGGATGCGCCCCGCGACGGCCCGCGCCTGCGCGGGGTCGGTGCCCTGCACATGCGCGCCAAGGCCGAAGCGTGTGTCATTGGCGATGCGCACGGCCTCGTCCACATCGTCATAGGGGATCAGGCACAGGACGGGGCCGAAGATCTCCTCCTGCGCGATGCGCATGTCGGTGCGGACGTCCGAAAAGACCGTGGGCCGGACGAAGAACCCGGTCTCCCGCCCGTCCGGCCGCCCGGGGCCGCCGGTGACAAGGCGCGCGCCCTCGTCGATGCCGACGCCGATCAAGGTCTGGATGCGGTCGAACTGCGCGCGGTTGGCGATGGCGCCATGCGTCGCCTTTGGGTCGAAGGGATCGCCGACCACGATCTGTGCCGCAGCCTCCCGCGCCAGATCCTCGACCTGCGGCAGCGCGGCGCGCGGCACGATCATCCGGGTCGGCGCGCTGCAGGACTGCCCCAGATTGCGCATGGCCGCCGCCACGCCCGGCGGCACCGCGCGCGCAAGATCGGCATCCGGAAGGAGGATATTGGGCGACTTGCCGCCCAGCTCCTGCGTCACGCGCTTGAGGGTCGGGGCGGCGGCGCGCGCGACCTCGATCCCGGCCCGCATGGAGCCGGTGATCGAGATCATGTCCACGCCGGGATGTGCTGCCAGCGCGGCGCCGACGCCGGGGCCGTCGCCCTGCACCAGATTGAAGACGCCGGGCGGACAGCCCGCCTCCGCGATCAGGTCGGCCAGCAGCAGCGCGCTGAGCGGCGCCAGCTCGGACGGTTTCAGCACCACGCAGCAGCCTGCGGCGAGGGCCGGGGCGAGCTTTGCGGTGATCTGGTAAAGCGGCCAGTTCCACGGGGTAATCAGCGCGCAGACGCCGATCGGCTCGTGCCGGATCGCGGTGGTCCCGCGTGGCGACTGGAACTCGAACCCCTCCAGAACCTCGCGCGCGGTCCGCACATGGGCCATGGCAAGCGGCACCTGAGCGCTCCGCGCATAGCTGCGCGCCGCCCCCATTTCGAGGCTCATGCACTCGGCCAGCGTCTCTGCCTGCGCGTCCATCAGCGTCTCGATCCGGCCCAGCAGGGCCGCGCGGGTGGCGGGGGCGCTGTCGCTCCAGCCCGGGAAGGCCGAAGTGGCCGCCGTCACCGCGCGGTCGGCATCGGCGGCAGTGCCCAGACGGATGCGGCAGAGCGCGGCCTCGGTCGCGGGGTTCACCACCTCGCAGGTGGCCTGCCCCTGCGGGGTGACCCAGTCACCGCCGATGAAGGCCCGCTCAAGCCTGCCGCGGCGCGCCAGCATGTCTACGATCTCGGTCATTTCTGGCCCCTTTTCTGTTTGATGTTCAGCACGGCAGATCGACGAGGATCTGGCCGTCCTGCTCCGTTGCCGGGTGGATCCGCAGCGCGCCGCAGCCTTCGGGGGCGTGATGCGGGCTGCCATCCGTCAGGTCGAATTCGGCGAAATGCAGCGGGCAGATCAGCCGCCCGCCGTCCACGAAGCCCTCGGACAGGGCGGCGACGGCATGGGGGCAGCGGTCGTCGGTCACATGAACGCGGCCGTTCTGGCGCGTGGCACAAAGCGGCCCGTGCCCCGGATGCGCGATCCGCACCAGCGCCCCCTCGGGCAGATCCTCCGCGGCGCAGAGGCGATGCCGCCTCCGCGCCACCGGCGCGACCGGGGCGGCTGCCGTGCTGGCGCGGGGGGCCTCCCTCATCCGCCGGGCGACGCGGTGGATCTGCTCGGGGCGGTCAAGGCCGATGGCGAAATGGCCGAAATCCCAGAACCCCTCGGCCTCGGTCACCAGCGGCGCCTCGGGCGACGGGCGGCCGATGATTTGCAACCGCCGCCCGAACTGCTCGGACCAGAAGCGCGGCGGTTCCGATGGAGGCGGGCTCAGGCCAAGGATATGGCGGGCGACGGCTTCGGCCTGCCGCTCGGCATTCTGCCAGGATTCGATCCGGCCCCCCGGCGGACGCGCCACGTCGCCGATGGCGAAGACCGCAGGATCGCGCGTGGCGCCGCTTTCGTCCGTGATGATCCCGTCGGCGCAGTCCAGCCCCGCCCGGCGGGCAATCCCGTCATTGGCCACCATGCCGATCGCGACCAGCAGGTGATCCGCGCTCAGATCCTGCCCGCCGCTGCGGCAGGCGATGCGGTCCGCGTGTTCTTCAAAGGCCGGATCCGCGCCAAAATGCAGCCGGACGCCGTTCGCGCGGTGCAGATCCGCAAGCGCATCAGCGACGATGCCGGGCAGCACCCGCGGGGCAAGCCTGTCGCCCCTGAGGAACAGGTCAACCTCGGCCCCGGCCCTCCGCGCCGCCGCGGCCAGTTCCATCCCGATCCAGCCTCCCCCGAGGATGAAAAGCCGCACCCCCGGCTGCAGCACCTGCCACAGGCGTTCCGCATCCTCGCGCAGGCGCAGCGCGTGCACCCGGCCATGGCCCCGGTTCAGGCCGGGCAGCCGCCGCGCGCGCCCGCCGGTCGCCAGAATGAGCGTGTCATAGGGGATGACCTCGCCCTCCGCCGTCTCAACCTGTCGTGCCTGCAGATCCAGCGCGGCGGCGGGAGTGCCGAGATCCACGGCGATCCCCGACCGCACCGCCTCCTCGGCGCCAAGGATCACTGCCGCCGGTGCTCCGGCCTTGGAGAGCGGCGGCCGTTCATAGGGCAGATGGCGTTCTTCGGCGAGGATCCGGATCGGTCCGGCATGGCCAAGCCGCCGCAGCGCCCGGGCGGAGGTCGCGCCCGCCTGCCCGCCGCCGACGATCACGACCCGCTTGGGCGGCGCCGCAAGGCGCAGCGTCGCCCCCAGCTCGATCACGCCTTCCTCAAGCACCTCGCAATAGATGCCGAAATTGCGTTCATACTGGCGGACAAGCGCGCGCAGGATGTCCGGATCCCGCGGAAGCTCGTCCGCTGGCAGCGTCGTGAATCCGCAGCGCCCGCAGGGCACCGTGCCGCGCAGCCGCATCCCGCCCAAGGTGAACTCCCGCCCCAGCAGCGCGTATTCCGGAATATCCCCGGCCAGATGCGGCAGATCGACCAGAAGATTGGGCCGGAACCGCCGCGCGTCGATCGCGCTGCCGGGCAGATGCCGGCGCAGGCTGTGCAGCGCCTGCTGGCTCAGCAGATGCAGCGGAGCCCGCCCGTAGCGCGGCCGGTCGGTGCCGTCATAGGCGCGCAGCTCGACCGCATGGCCAAAGACCTCGGTCAGCCGCTCAGCCGCAGCGGGCGCGGCCATCCACGCCCCGCCCCCCGCCTTGATCTCAAGGCGTCCGTCGACCAGACGCGCCGAGGCCAGCGGCGCCGCATTCCAGCGGGCATCCCGGGCCGGATAGATGTTCGCGCCAGTCTCCCGCGCGAAGATACCGCAGGCCCGGTCACCCTCGACACCCTCAGGGGTCAGACGCACCGAGGCCAGCCGTTCGCCCGCCAGCGAACTGACCGGATAGCGCCAGATCTCTGTCAGCTGCCCGACCTCCGCCGCGTCAGGCCGGGCCCTGCCGCCGGTCGCCCCGCTTTCGCGCATGATCCGCCTCTCCCGTCCTCGTCTGGTCAAGGACCAGACTACGCCATCCCCGCCATCGCATCCTGCCGAAAACAAGACGCTCGGCAGCGCAGCCTGCGCGCGACGCGGCAGCTTGCAGCAGATTGTGGCTCGATCCCGCACCGCACCGGTCGGCCCCCCTCGACAGGATCACGCTGCATCCGGAACCGGGGACGCCACGGCACCGCCCGGCCCAAGCGCCTGCCGGAAGATCACGAGGCACTCTGGACCGTGCAGGGCACGCCAGTGGCGGACGCGGCGGCCCTGATTTCGCTAGGTCAGGTTATCGGGAAGGCATCCAGATCGGCCATCTGTAGATGGCGAAGGAGCGTCGCGGCTTGGACGGCCGGATCGCCTTCGAAGATCGGCAGCAGCATCGGCTCCCAGACCGCCCCGAGCGGATCGATTACGGCACGTCGGCGGTTGGGCTAGCGCTGAAGCGGACCGGAACCCCGGCGAAGCCGATCACCAGGCAGAGCGCCAGCGCGAGACTGACGGCACCGCGCAAAGCCGGGTCACCTGCATTGGATTTGAGGGTGTCGATGTCCTCCGCCGCGTAGGACAGCACAGCTGAGCGGTATTTCAGGGCTCCGGGCGCGAGCCGGATCGCGCCGCGCGCCATTGCGGGATTGCCGCGCAGGATCTCCGGAGGCGGTTCGCGGCGGAAAAGGCGCGGCCCGGACCGACTGGCCCGCGGCTCTGGCCGCCCCGGCAATGGCGGCGCGCTCGGCGGCGGTGACGTAAAGCGCATCCCAGCGGAAACGCATGTCGGCAGCGGATTTGCGGGGGCGGGCCATGAAGCCTCCATCAAAAGGTTTTACCCCGGCGGTCCGAGGTGTCTTGCTCTGCAGATGTTGCTTCGCCCCTGCACCTGCACGTCTTTCTGTTGCACCGGTTCTGCATCACGGAGGCATCGTGCAGCATCACGGAGCCACCAGGGCTGGTACAACAGAGGAGGCACCCTGCAGGACGGGTGCAGCGTCGGCGGCGATCCGTGCTGGGCTGGGCGGTCTCCCTGCATTGGTGTTGCCCCCCAAACTGGCGCCCAGCATAAGGCCGACTCGTGAGAACACGAAATCATAATAAATTCAGCAGCTTATATCGGTTTGGGGCTGAATTTTCCGCCTGCATGCACAGATACATTCTGAGCATACACAAGAGCGAGCCGCCGATGTCCCAGCCCCCGATGCCGCCGCTGAGCGAGCGGCTCATCGCCCAGGCCGAAGCCCTTTCTCCGGACTGGCCCGTCCCGCTGGTTTTTCGGATTGTCGAACTGCGGCGGGTACTGAGTCAGCTGAAGCTGAGTGGATTTAGCTGGGGGATGCTTGCCAGGCTGCTGGCGGAGGAGGGACTGCACATCTCGCCCGGAAGGCGGACGTCGAAGCTTTCCTGAGTGGTCTGCGCCATGCCTGGAAGGAAGGTGAGGTCAGGCCCACGTCGCGAAAAAAACCGTTTGCCCCCGCGGGCGCCGCCGCCCCGATCCGCTGGCCAAGGTCACCGACGAGCTCAAGGCGTGGTTCCACGAAGATCCGTCACAAACCGGGCGCGAGCTCCTGGGCAGGCTTCAGGCGGCTCATCCGGATGATTATCCTGACGGGTTGATCCGCACGGTGCAGCGTCGCGTGAAAATCTGGAGAGGAGACATGGCCAGGGTACTGGTGTTCGGCGTCAACCGGCACGCCCACCCGCCGATGACCCCTGACGCGCTGCGCGATATGGAGGCTTCGCGCGACAGGGGTCATCGGGAACCAGCCGAGCCTGACATCGACGGGAGCAAGAATCCCGAGGAACAAATGGCTGAGGCAACGACATGATCCCACAGGAACATCTCTGGATGCGGCAATACGGCGTCTCATCCAGATTGTCGCGCTATACTGGCGACCGGCGCAAAACCTCCCTTCGCCGCGACAACACCGAACACCGAGGCCGCGTGCTTGCCCAGGGCACGCCCAATCGCGCTGAGCGTCTCCCCTGCCTTCCAACGCCGCCAGAGTTCAGCCTTCTGTTCGTGCGACAAGCCAGGGCGACCGGTTCGTGCCATCGTGGGTCCTTTCAGAACATCTCAAAGCAATGATGTTGCGCTGACCGGTTGAACCCACCGTGGCTTTTTTTAGGATGTCCCTCTCCTCCTTGAGAGCGCGGATCTCGCGCCGAAGCCGTTCGTTCTCCCGCGCCAGCTCGCGGTCCTCGGCCGAGACCACACCCGTGTCCCGATATGCGTTCACCCACTTGTTCAAGGTCGACAAGCCGACCCCCAAATCATCCGCGACCTGACGCCGCGAAAGCCCACTGGTCAGCGCGATCCGCACCGCATCCTTGCGAAATTCATCCGTCCTGCCTGTGCCCATGGTTCATCTCCTTTGCTGCACATTACGTGATCAAAGAAGCGGCACCAAACCTTGACAGGTCCAGAACAGCCTAAGCTTGGCGCCCTAATGGACTGCTCCCGCGACGACGTGCTGGCTTACATGTTGTTTCCCGGGAGCACTGGCCTCCAATCCCCTCCACCAATCCGCTCGAGCGGGTAATCCGCGAGGTGAAGCCGCGCGCCGATGTCATCATGGGCAGTCTTCATTGGCGCAACAGCTGACCACCTGGTTCGAAAACGCGCGACCACTTCTCATGTCAGTGACCATGTGTCGGGATGCTGCCGTCAGGAAAAATCCGGATTTTCCCGGCGCTCAACGACGCGACTACGTTCGATTTCCCCCGCGCCACGCCTCGAGGCGGCGCCGTTGTCGTGGCCATGTCGGAATAATGTGGATAACCCTGCCTTCTGGTACACCGGAGACCAGCCCTGCTATCGCCCTCATCGAGCGTCTCGGTCAAAATTGCAGTCGGAGACAATGATGATAGAAGGATGCTCCCATGCCCAAGTTTCAAATCCGTGAGGCGACCAACCGTTCCGTCGCGATCCATGTACATTTCGAAGAATACGAGAAGTCGATCTTCACCTCCGCGCAGTGGTGCGCGCGCGAAGAGACCTGGACCGTCCGTTGGCAGTCGCGCGAAACCATCGCAGGTTGGCTCCGGAACGCCGGTTTGGAGAAGGAAGGCCTCGGCGAATACGACATCGAGTGCCTCCGGAACAGCCTTGTCAGCCCGCATCTGCTGACGGAAGGCGGAGACGAGGTTCTGGATGAGATTGAACGCATCACCGATGTGCCATCCCACCAGATGGAGTGGCTGTTAAATGATCTGTCCCGCTGGGCAGCAGACACCGAAGAGGGTCTGGCCGAAAACGCCTTGAAGTGTCCGCCTGAAGAAGCGCAGCAACTTGTGAAATCGCTACTGAGAAACGCCCTAGAGATCACCGTCGCGATGATCGACGGTGAGGTGAACCTGGAGTTCGAGGGGACGCCGGTCGATCCGGTGACCCAACTTCGTCTGAACTGATCTACCCGTCTTCGGGCGCCCGTTCTGCCAAAAAGGAGAATGTTCCGCGTGACCGCGACCTGGTTGCGCGACAGCGTCGATGCGCTGGGGTTCTTCGGCCCCATGTCGATCACGGTGATCACCAGCCGCATCTACACCTTCGTCAACAGCTTCATCTTCGTCTCGGTGCCGATGTTCGTGCTGATGGCTGCAATGCTCGACCGCTCCGGCGTGGCCCGCGACCTCTTCGACGCGCTGAAGCTGATCGGCGGGCGGATCCGGGGCGGGGTCGCGATGCAGACCATCTTCGTCTCGGTGATCCTCGCCGCCCGGCATCATCGGCGGCGAGATTGTGCTGCTGGGCCTCATTGCCCTGCCCCAGATGCTGCGGCAGGGCTATGACGGCAACCTTGCCATCGGCGTGGTCTGCGCCGGCGGGTCGCTGGGCGCGATGATCCCGCCTTCCATCGTGCTGATCATGTACGGGCTTATGGCCAATATCTCGATCGGCGACCTCTTCACCGCCTCCTTCCTGCCCGGGCTGATGCTGGCCTCGTTCTATGTCGGCTATGTGCTGCTGCGGTCCTATCTCTCGGAAGGCATGGCCCCCCGCCCACCAAAGAAAGCATCCCCGCGGCGGAGAAACTCCGCCCTCTCAAGGGGCTGATCTTGCCGCTGCTGGTCGCCACCTTCGTGCTGGGCTCGATCTATGCAGCCATTACCTCGGTGACCGAACGCGCATCAAACCCGACATCCCCGGTCTGGCTTACGGACAGGCCATGCGTCTGGCCCGGCGCAGCGCGCGCCTGCGCGGGGGCATCCTCGGCCACAACCACGGTGAGGGCGTCGGACAGGTCGTCGGGTGCCTCGGGGGCGGTGCTCTCGGTGACGACGAAACACTAGCCAGCGCCGTTTTCGGTGCTGCGGTTGCCTGTGGTGCCGAACTGCGGCCCCACGCGCGACACGGCGACGCGCTGCCCGTCGCGCAGGCCTTCGAGCCAGTCGTCGATGGTGACGGTATGGACGGGGCCAAAAAGCCGCCAGCTGTCGATCCGCCCCAGCGGCAGGGCCTGCGCCCGTGCCCCCGGCGCGACCGAAGAGAGACCATGCAGCATCTGCCCCATCTTGTTCAGGATCACATGTTTGGCGATGCTGCACGGCGCCTCCTGCACCCGGCCCACCAGCAGCAGCACGGCAAAGACTGCGGCCAGCGCCGCCAGCCCCAGCGCGCCCGGAAGGCCCCCCATGGTCCAGCCCAGCCCCAGCCCCGCCAGCGCCGCCACCCCGGTCTTGAGCCTCAGCTCGGTCTCGGCCCGGCGGAAGATGGCGGCGCGTTCGGCCGTCAGCCGCGCCAGCACCGGGGTCAGCCGCACCCGCAGCGCCTCCGCCTCCGCCGCCGTCAGGCGCGGCGAGATCGCGCGCGGACGGCCCGGATCGCCGAACTGCCGCCCCCGCCACGGCCCGCGCAGGCGCGACAACGCGCCAAGGATCGACCAGCCAGCCGCTGACCGGGCCATCGTCATGTCGCGGCCCCGCCGCGGCAGAGGGTCTGCGATGGCAAGGCTCGCGGCGCGCGGCGCCGCAAAAGGCCAGGCACCTGACCGGTCCGGAAATACCTCATCTCGAAATCCTGTATCGTTATGGAAAACCTGTTGGCTGCGGGGCAGGCATGGGCTGCCTCAGGTCGGGCCCCGGGGGTGACAGGGCCCGGGCCGGAGCGCGGCCTTGCGCCGCTGCGGCATCGCAGCCGCATGAGACCAGGACCGCCTCCACCGCCCCGCCCGGCGGGCCCGGGCTAAAGTCATGAACAGACGCGCCACGCGTCCCTGGGCGCCCGCTCTGAAGACGACCAGCGCGCCGGGCCTGCGCGCGTCGCGGAAGCGCCACACTGCCTGCAGCAGGACCGTGCCGCGGCCCTGCCCGCCCCGCCATCATGCGCGGGCGGGTGACGAAAGCGGAAGGCGTGATGAAATCCATTGACATACAAACGACCGTAGGAAAGCCGCCGCCCTCCTGTCGAGCCGGGTTTTCCATACCTCGCCAACCGCTGCAGCTGCGCAAAGACCGCGCGCGCCGCTGCCGAGCCGAGCAGCCATGAACCGGCCCGGCAGTGTCCCGCGCGACCTGACCTGCGGCCGCGAAGGTCTCGGCAGGCCGCCAGCTCGAGCGCTCAGCGGCACTGCTCGGGCCCGCTGCGCGCTTCCGGTGGCGCGCCGGGTGTTTCGTCAGGCAGGACCGGGGACTCTGACCCGCTGTCGCACGATCCGGCCCGCGACGGGCAGTATGACGGCCCGCTCTCCGAACCATCGACGCGGCGCAGCATGGAGGCGGGCAGGAAATCCGAGGCCGGTGCGGCGCCCTGCCCGGTCTCTGCAGGCTCCGGGGGTTTCGGCGAGGGAGGCCGCGCGCGCCACGTTCCGCGGCCAGAAAGTCTGGGCCGGAACCTGCACGCAGTGTCTGGCCCAGCGGGGATGACCTTGAACGGCCGGTCCTCCACCCTGCACGACCGGTTGGAGGCGGCGCGGCGCTGGAGGGCGATCGGCGCGGGCGCCTTCGTCTGTGTCTCCCCTCCCGGTTGCGGCTGTGCCGTCGCCCGCGCGAGGAAGGATCCCGAGGCCGGGCGGGCGCAAGAGTCGGCTGCTTCACCGCACGGACCTTCTGCGCGGTCACAGCAGGACGGCCAGAGCCGCCGGACTTCCGCGCGCCGCGTTCCCGGATGCGGCAGGTCAGCGGCCTGTGACGGCGGCGCCCGGCTTGGCAGTGTGCCCTGAATGCCGCTAAAGCTGGGGGCAGAGGCAATCGGGAGACATGCCATCAACACACCCGCACGACTTTTGTCCCGGCTGCGCTTTCGGCAGGTCCGCTGCTTTCTGGAGGTGGCGCAGCGCGGCAGTTTCATGGCGGCAGCCGAGGTGCTGGGCCTGACCCAGCCCGCCGTCTCGCGGTCGATCCGCGAACTGGAGGCGACGCTGGATGTCAGCCTGTTCGACAGGTCGCAGCGCGGCGCGATCCTGACCGCGCATGGCCGCAAGCTCTTCGATGCGGCGGAGGCGGCGATGGCGCTGCTCACCGAGGGGCTGCAGGCGACGCAGGACATGGGTTACAGCCGCGAACTGCTGCGGGTCGGGGCCCTGCCCAATGTCTGCGGCCTGACCCTGCCGAAGATCGTAGAGGATTTCCAGACGCTCTATCCCCGCAGCACGGTGCGCGTGATCTCGGGGGCCAATTCCGACCTGCTGGCGCGGCTGCGTCAGGGCGGGCTGGATGTCGTGATCGGGCGGCTCGCGGATTCCAATGCCATGCATGGGCTGAGTTTCCAGCATCTTTACGACGAGTCGATCGTCTTTGCCGTGGGGGCGGACCATCCCTTTGCACAGGGCGGCGCCACGCCAGATCTCGGCGCGCTGCTGAGGGAGCCGATGCTTGCGCCGATCCCCGGCACGATCATCCGGCAGGAGCTGGAGCGCTTCCTGTTCAGAAGTGGCTTTGTCGCGCCCGATTTTGCGCTGGAATCCATCGATGCGGGCTTCGTCAACAAGACCATCCGCGCTTCGGCGCATGTGGTGGTGACCGTCGAGGCGCTGGTGGCCGACGCGCGGGCGGCAGGGCATGTGGTGATCCTGCCCATCCATGACCCGGCCCTCAAGGGACCGGTGGGGCTGACCACGCTGCCCGGATCTCCCGAGGGTCCGGCGCTCCGGATGCTTATGGGCATGCTGAGAGAGCGCCTGTCCCGCGCCCCGCTTCATACCAATATTGATATGGAAGAAGCCAATAAGGAATAGGTCATTCCTGCGCGCAGGATATAGCCTTCCGCCCCAGAGGAGAAATTGAAACCGGAGGAGAGCGGATGTTCAAGACCCTGAGAGTCATCGGCGTGGCGGTGGCGTGTGCCAGCGCGGCGCTTCCGGCCCAGTCCGAAACGTTGAGCATAGAGGGGGCGGGCAGCGCCTCGCTCACCGGCATCGTACCGCAGACATGGGCGCAGTTCACCAGCGATGCAGGCTATGACCTGCAGGTCTCGCTGGGGCAGGCGCTGACCCGCTCGGCGATGAAGGTGGGCGCAGGCCAGCTTGACCTTGCAGTAGTGCCGCCCCCCGCCTATGGCGCGATGACCCGCGGCGCCGGCCCTTATGCCCAAGCAGCGGATCAGGCCAAGACCTTCGCCGCCAATATGCGGATGCTGTTCACCTTCCCCGGCGGTTCGTTCCATCCCATCGTCTGGGCCGACAGCGGCATTGAACGCTGGGAAGATATCCGGGGCAAGCGCGTCTATATCGGCCCGCCCGCCGGGGCCGCGACCGATCAGGCCCGTGGAATGGTGCACGAGGCGACCGGCGGCTTCGAGGATGGCCCCGATTACGAAGGGATCCGCCTGCCTTGGGAAGCTTCCAGCCAGGCCTTTCAGGACGGTCAGTTCGACATGTTCATCATGTCCGCCGCCATCGGCCAGCAGTCGGTGCAGGAACTCAGCCTGCAGCGTGACATCCGGGTGCTGGGCGTGCCCGAAGAGGTCGTGGCGGGCGAGGGTTGGGCCGCCTATCTCGCGGATCAGTCGGTGCGGACCGATGTCGTGCCCGCAGGCACTTATCAGGGGCAGGTCAATGGCGACGCCGACCAGCACATCATGGTCACCGTGATGATGATGGGCGCTCACAAGGATCTCTCCGAGGAAGCGGCCTACGCGCTGACCAGGTCGTTCTTCGACAATCTCGACGAGATGAAGGCGGCCAATGCCCTGCTGGCGCGGATCAATACCGACGATCCCTTCGCAGGCGCCAACATGCCGGTCCATCCCGGTGCGGCGCGCTATTACGAGGAACAGGGCATCGCCATCCCCGAGGCGCTGCAGGCCGAGTAACACCGCCCCGATCCTGCGCGACCGCGCCCGGCCCGGGACAGGGCCGGGCATCGCGGCCGCGCGGGCCGGACCCGGACCGCCTCAGGAGAACAGCTCATGACCGACATGACCACAGGCAGGGTGAAGGCCCTGCATCGGGCAGGCCTCGCCGTTGGACTTGTCATCGCCCTTGCCGGACTGGCCAATGTCCTGCCCACCTACGGAATTCTGCCACGCGTCGGCCCCTTCCCGCTCGACTGGTTCCGACCGCTTTTCTACTGGCTGTGCTTCCTGAGCTTCCTGCTCTGGGACGCCCACCGTCTGGCCCGGGACGGCCGGCTGACGGTCTTCCATCTGCCCGGCTATGCCTTGGCACTCGCGCTGATGAGCTGGGTGTCCTGGGACTATTATCAGGTGTCGATGATCCTCAAGGACAGCTTCATGTTCTTCACCGCGCGCGAGGCATGGCTGGCGACGCTTCCCGCCGGGCTGTCGATCATCGCCTGCTGGCGGCTCTGGGGGGCCCCCATCGCCCTGCTCGGCGCCGCGGTTTTCGCCTATCTGGCCACCGGCCCCTATTGGCCGGGTGTGTTCCAGACCCTTGTCGGCGACATGAACGAGTTCATCGCCCAGAACATCTGGTATGACGCAAGCCAAGGCATCCTTGGCAACATCATGGGCATCGTGCTGTCGACGGTGCTGCCCTTCATCATCCTTGGGGCCGTGCTGGAAGGCTGCGGCGCGGGCGGCTCGATGATCCGCATCTCGTTCCACCTGATGCGTAGGTTCCGCGGCGGCCCGGCCTATGCGGCGATCTCCGCCTCGGCGCTGTTCGGCACCGTCTCGGGCAGCGCCGTGGCGAATGTCGTCGGCACCGGCGTGGTGACCATCCCGATGATCCGCCGCCGGGGCTTTTCCGGCAATTTCGCCGGCGCGGTGGAGGCCGCCGCCTCCACCGGCGGGCAGATCCTGCCGCCCATCATGGGGGCTGCGGCGCTGGTCATGGCCGATATCGTGGGGGTCAGCTATCTTGCGGTGATCCTTGCCGTGCTGATCCCTGCAATCGCCTATTATGTGAGCCTTTTCCTTGCGGTGTTCTTCGAGGCCGAAAAGCTGGGCATCACCTCGGGCGCGGACGAAGATGCGCTTGACCCGCCCGCCGGACAGGACTGGATCAACCTCGCGCTGGTCTTCGGCCCCATCGCGCTGATCGTCTGGCTGCTGCTCTCGGGCCTCTCGCCAGCGGGCGCCTCCATCGCGGCCATCCTGCTGCTGATCCCCATGAGCCTGATCAATCCCGAGATCCGCCGCGCGCCGTGGAAGCTGGTGGAGGCGCTGGCCGAGGGCGGCAAGACCGTCGCGCAGCTGGCCATCGCCATCGCCATCGTGGGCATCGTGGTCTCCACGCTGAATGCGACGGGCATTCCCACAAAATTTGCGGTGCTTCTTGCCAATGCTGCCAGCAGTTCGCTCATGGCGGCACTGCTGATCGCCGCTGCGGGCTGCATCGTGCTCGGCATGGGGATGCCGACGCTGCCCGCCTATATCGCCATCGTCGCGGTGATGGGCCCCACGCTCACCGGCTTTGGCGTGGAGCTGCTGACCGCGCATATGTTCGTCTTCTTCTTCGGGGTCGCCTCGGTGATCACCCCACCGGTAGCCATCGCCGCCTATGCCGCCGCCTCGATCTCCAAAGGCAGGCCCATCGGCACGGCGGTGGAGGCGACACGGATCGGCGCGATGATCTTCCTCGTGCCCTTCGCCTTCGTCTACAACCCGGCGCTGCTCTTGGGGACAGAGGCGGCTGCCGCAGCCCCGCTCGGCTTCCTGCTCTTCTCGCTGCTGACGCTCGCGGCCTCGCTCTACCTCGCCTCCAGCGCGCTGATCGGCTTCGACCGGCAGCGCCTGCCGGTCTGGGAGCGCCTGCTGCGCCTTGCCTGCGCCTTCACCCTTTTGTCGCCCTATGTGCTTGCTGGCCTTGCCGCGCTGGCCTTGGGTGTTGCGCTCGCCGTCTGGCGCCGCGCCGCGAAACTCCAACCCGCCGAGGCCTCCTGATGTCCGACCGTCCCAGCTTCATCCTGTTCATCACGGACCAGCACCGCGCCGATTATCTGGGCTGTTACGGCCATCCGGTCGTGCGGACGCCCCATATCGATGCCATGGCGGCGCGCGGCACCGCTTTCGACCGCTTCTATGTGGCAAGCCCGGTCTGCATGCCGAACCGCGCCAGCCTGATGACCGGGCGCATGCCTTCGGGCCACGGGGTGCGCTTCAACGGCATCCCGCTGTCGCAGCGCAACGTGACCTTTGTCGAGCTGCTGCGCGACGCGGGCTATGACACCGCGCTGATCGGCAAAAGCCACCTGCAGACCTTCACCGGCATCGCCCCGGTCCTGACCCCGCCCGAAGCGCGGCCCGGCTATCACAAGGCTGGCGGCGCGCTGCGCGAGGCCGTGCGGCATGATTTCGCTGCGCCCCTCTATCACGTCGAGGAGCCGGATTTCTGGTCCGGCGAGATGCCGGCGGTGCCGGTGCCCTTCTATGGCTTCGACCATGTCGAACTGGTCACCGGCCATGGCGATCATGTCGGCGGCGACTACACCCGCTGGGCGCTGGCGCGCGATCCCGATCTGGGCGGCAAGATGGGGGCCAAGAACCAGCTGCCGCATGATTACACCTGTCCGCAGGCGGTGCGCACCGCGATCCCGCCCGAACTCTATTCCACCTCCTACATCGCCGAACGCGCCTGCGCCTGGCTCAAGGCGCGCAGGGATGGTGACCGGCCTTTCTTCCTGATGGTCAGCTGGCCCGACCCACATCACCCGTTCAACCCGCCGGGCGCCTATTGGGACATGTATGATCCCGCCGACATGCCGGTGCCCGCCGCCTTCACCGCCAATGACTGGACGCCGCCGCCGCATGTGGCGGGGGTTCTGGGCGCGCGCGAGGCGGGGACCGCCAACCTGCAGGGGATGAACGCCATCGGCTGCACGGCGCGCGAGGCGCAGGAGGCGCACGCGCTGACCTGCGGCATGGTCAGCATGATCGACGACGCGGTGGGCCGGGTGCAGGCGGCGCTGGCCGACAGCGGGCGTGGCGAGCGGACCGTCACCATTTTCACCTCTGACCATGGCGATCACCTCGGCGATCACCGGCTGCTGTTCAAGGGATCCGAGCAATACGAGCAGATCACCCGCGTGCCCTTCGTCTGGGCCGATCCGCAGGGCGAACAAGGCACGCGCAGCGACCGGCTTGGCCAGACGCTGGACATCGGCGCCACCATTCTCGAGCGCGCCCGCATCGAGCAGGCCTGGGGGATGCAGGGGCGCGACCTGCTGTCCGAGGCGAGCGCCCCCGAGGCCGTGCTGATCCAGTATGCCCATCAGGCGCGGATGGACGGGCTGGATGTCTGCCCCAATATCCGCACCCTGCGCGATGCGCGCTACCGGCTCTCGGTCTTTCAGGGGCTGGGATGGGGCGAGCTTTATGATCTGGAGACCGATCCGGCGGAGCTGAGAAACCTCTGGGACGCGCCCGAGGCCGGGCCGGTCAAGCTGCGGCTGCTCGAACAGCTGATGCAGGCCGAACTGGCCCATGCCGAAACCGCCCCGGCGCCCGTCGCCCGCGCCTGATCCGATGCCCCGCGCAAGCCAGCCGCCGCGCCCTCTGCGGGTGCGGGCGACCGCCCTGAGGCCTGACTGGATCGAAGAATGCAGCCGTCCCGCGCTGCGCGCCGATCTCATGGCGGGACTCACCGGGGCCACTCTGGTGTTGCCGCAGGGCGTGGCCTTTGCCGCCATTGCCGGGCTGCCAGCGGAATACGGGTTTTACACCGCGATGGTCTCGTGCCTGATCGCGGCCCTGCTGGGCTCAAGCTGGCATGCGGTGTCCGGGCCGACCACGGCGCTGTCGATCATGCTCTTCGCCACGCTTTCGGAACACCATGTGCCGGGATCGCCCGGTTACATTGCCGCCGCCATCACCCTGTGCCTGATGGTCGGACTCATCCAGCTGGCCTTCGCCCTCGCCCGACTGGGCGCACTGGTGGATTTTGTCTCGCATTCGGTGATGACCGGCTTCGTGACGGGCGCCGCCCTGCTCATCGCGCTGAGCCAGCTGCAGCATGTGCTTGGAGCGCCGCTGCCCTCTGCGAGCGATCTTGGCGCCTTCCTGTCGGCCCTGCCGCAGGGCGCGCTGGCGGCGGACTGGCGGGCGCTCGTGGTGTCCGGAGCGGCTTTTGCCATCGGACTCGCGATCCGGCTCTGGCGGCCGCTATGGCCCAACTATCTTGCGGCACTGATGGGCGCCACCGGCCTCAGCCTCGCGCTTGGCGGCGCCGGGGCGGGCATCGCCACCATCGGCCCTTTGGGGGAGATCGTGCCAAGCCCCGCCCTTCCCGAGCTCTCGCTGGGCGATCTGCGCGAATTTGGCGGCGGCGCCATGGCCATCGCCATCGTCGGCCTGCTCGAGGCGCTGTCGGTCTCGCGGGCGCTGGCGCTGCGCTCGGGGCAGATGATCGACGGCAACCGCGAATTCCTCGCTCAGGGCCTGTCGAACGTGATCGGCAGCTTCTTCCGCTGCTATCCCAGTTCGGCCTCCTTCACCCGGTCCGGGATCAACTATGACGCAGGCGCGCGGACGCCGCTTGCGGCCTTGTTTTCCTGTGTCTTCCTGTTCGGCATCCTGCTCATGGTCGCGCCGGCCTTCGCCATGGTGCCGATCCCGGGCATCGCCGGGGTGATCATGCTGGTCGCCCTGAGGCTGATCGACTTCCGCGAGATCGGCCATCTCGTCACCTCTTCCTCGACCGAGACGATCATCGCCGGGGTCACCTTCGTCACCGTGCTGCTGGTCGATCTGGAAACGGCGATCTATGTGGGGGTTCTGCTGTCGCTGGGCTTCTTTCTGCGCAGCGCCGCGCGGCCCTTTCTCGGACAGGGCGCCCCGGATCCCGCCACACCGGGCCGGGTGTTCAAACACGCCGCCCCCAACGGGCTGGAAGAATGCCCGCAGCTGATGGTCTGTCGGCTTGACGGGCCGCTTTTCTTCGGTTCCGTCGAATTCCTGCGCCGCGAGTTCCGGCGGCTGGACCGCGAGCGGCCGCTGCAGAAAACCATGCTGTTCATCGTCAAGGGTGGCGGCGACATCGACCTTGCCGGGGCCGATCTGATCCTTGACGAGGCGCAGCGGCGCCAGCGCATGGGCGGAGCCCTGCACCTTCAGGTAAAGACCCCGCGCACCCTCACCAAGCTTGCACGCTTCAAGGTCGTCCGCAATCTGACCCGCGACCGGCTGCACCTGTCCAAGGGCGACGCCATCGCCCGGATCGTGCCTCAGCTTGACGACGCCATTTGCGCCGCCTGCCGCAAGCGGATCTTCCTCGAATGCGCCAGCCGTCCGGGTCCGGACGCGCCTCCGCCGTCCGACTGACCGCGCGGAACCGCGCTGCTGCCCTTTTCGGCCGCCGCGCAGGACGGTGGGGCCTCGCGCTGCTGAAGATCCCGATCTACGATCTGCTCGCGCAAGCCCGCTCACCGGCATGATGCAGATGCTGATCCCGAAGAGCCCGCTGTTCCGTCCCGGCCTGACCAAGCTGCAGCGCGGATGGTATCTGGACCCCCATGAGCTATTGGCTGTGTCCGCTGATGCGCATGGACTTGCTGCCCATCCCGCCCTTCTAGCGCGCAGCGCCCGCCCTGCCGGCGGCAGGTCACAGGGGCTTTGATGCGTCAACCGCCCCCGGGTGCCACGACCAGCTCGGTTTTCCAGTCTGCGCAGGACTTCACCAAGGCTTGCGGCAGCGGAGCGTCGGTGAAGACGCTCTGGATTTGCGACAGAGAGGCAATTCGGATCGGCGCGCTCCGGTGCAGTTTCGAGTGATCCGAAACGAGGAAGGTCTTGCGCGAATGGCGCAGGATTGCCTGACTGACGCCGACCTCCTGCACGTCGAAATCCAGCAGGTCGCCGTCGAGGTCGATGGCGGAACAGCCGATCACCGACAGGTCGAACTTGAACTGCCGGATTGTCTCGGTGGCAAGGCTTCCGATCAGGCCGCCGTCGAAACGGCGCAGGCTGCCCCCGGTGACGACGACCTCGCAGGCAGGGTTCAGCGCAAGCGTATTCGCGACGTTCATGTTGTTGGTGACCACAAGCAGCCCACGATGCTGAAGCAGCTCCTGCGCCACGGCTTCGGTCGTGGTGCCGATGCTCAGGAACAGCGAGATGTCGTTGGGAATGCGCGCGGCACAGGCGCGCGCAATGGCCTGCTTGCCCTCGGCATGCAGGCTGCGCCGTTCCTCGTATCCGATATTCGCCGTGCCCGACGCTGGAATGGCGCCGCCGTGCACCCGCTCGAGCTTGCCGTTCTCGGCCAGATCGGTGAGGTCCCGCCGGATGGTCTGGAGCGTCACCCCGAAATGCTGCGCAAGGCCCTCGACGGTGACCTTGCCGTCCTTGCGGGCGATCTCGAGGATTTCTGTGTGGCGAAAGTTCTGCGACATGTCCGGGCCCGTGCTGATGGCGAAAACTGGCACGCTGCCTTGCGCGGCGCAACCCTGCCGCGTCCCTTACCCTGCTGTGGATGTATGCGCGGTTATGTGCGGTTTTGCCAAAAAACGAAAGAGAGCGAAAGTTCATTCTTGCTTTCTCGAAAGAAACCGCGCACAAATCCGGCACGCCAGCGTGAGGAGAAGACTGTGCGGGGCATCGATCACACGAAGGAGGGGCGGTCCGGCATGGTCGATCTGTTCGTGATCGGCGGCGGGATCAACGGCTGCGGCATCGCCCGCGACGCGGCGGGGCGGGGCTATTCCGTGACGCTTGCCGAGATGAACGATCTTGCCTCCGCGACCTCTTCGGCCAGCACCAAGCTGTTCCATGGCGGGCTGCGCTATCTCGAATTCTTCGAATTCCGTCTCGTCCGCGAGGCCCTGATCGAACGCGAAACCCTGCTGCGCGCCATGCCGCATATTTCCTGGCCGATGCGCTTCGTGCTGCCTTGGCATCCGTCGATGCGCTTCGAATCCGAAACGCCCGCATCGAAGCTGCTCACCTTCGTGATGCCGTGGATGAAGGGCCGCCGCCCCGCCTGGCTGATCCGGCTCGGGCTCTTCATGTATGACCACCTCGGCGGGCGGAAGATCCTTCCGGGCACCACCTCGCTGTCGCTGAAAGGCAGCCCCGAGGGTGCGCCCCTGCAGGACCGGTTCGAGACCGCTTACGAATATTCCGACTGCTGGATCGAGGATTCCCGGCTGGTCGTGCTCAACGCCCGCGATGCCGAAGCGCGCGGCGCGCAGATCCTGACCAGAACCAAAGTGATCTCGGCGGATCGCAGCGGCGATCACTGGGAAATCCAGACGCAGGATGCGGCCGGCGCGCAGCACAGGCACCGCGCCCGGATGATCGTCAACGCAGGCGGGCCGTGGGTGGGCGAGATCCTGCGCGGCACCATCCGCGCCAACAGCCGCGAGGGGGTGCGCCTCGTGCGCGGCAGCCACATCGTCGTGCCGCGGCTGACCGATCACGATAAATGCTATTTCTTTCAGGGCACCGACGGGCGGATCATCTTCGCCATCCCCTACGAGACCGATTTCACCCTGATCGGCACCACCGACAAGGATCACCTCGACCCCGCGCAGCGCCCCGAATGCACGCCCGAGGAACAGGATTATCTGTTGGCCTTCGCCAACCAGTATTTCAGACGCCAGCTTGGCCGCGAGGACATCGTCTGGACCTATTCCGGCGTCCGGCCGCTTTATGACGATGGCGCCAGCAGCGCCACGGCGGCGACGCGGGATTACACGCTGACGCTGGAGCAGAGCGGCGCGCCAATGCTCAACGTCTTCGGCGGCAAGATCACCACCTATCGCCGGCTCGCCGAAAGCGCGCTGGACAAGATCGGCACCGCGCTGGGGCGCGAGACCGCGCCTTGGACGGCGGGGGTGCCCCTGCCGGGCGGCGATTTCCCGGTCGACGGCGTCGACGGGCTGATCCGCGAGGTGCAGGCCGCGCACCCGTTCCTGACGGACGCCTGGGCCCGCCGCCTCGTCCGTGCTTACGGCACCGAGGCGGCGACGATCTGCGAGGGTGCCGCTACGGAACATGATATGGGCCGCGCGTTCGGCGCTACGCTGACCGAGCGCGAAGTGCTCTGGCTCATGCGCAAGGAATACGCCCGGACCGCCGAGGATGTGGTCTGGCGCAGAAACAAGCTGGGGCTGCGCCTGAAGGAGGATCAGGTCGCCGCGCTCGACGACTGGATGAGCCGCGAGCAGGCGCGATACGCCGCCGCGGAATAAGAGGAGATGCCGCGCGCCCGACGGGTGAAGCGGTCACAGGGAGGATGCGATGACGCTTGAACTTCAAGGCGTGTCGAAGGTCGTCGAGGGGCAGGTTCACATCCACCCCACCGACCTGACGCTGGACAACGGCACGATGAACGTGCTGCTTGGGCGGACCGTTGCGGGCAAGACCTCGCTGATGCGGCTTATGGCCGGACTCGATGTGCCGACCACCGGCAAGGTGATCTGGCAGGGCGCTGACGTGACGGGGATGCGCGTGCAGGACCGCAAGGTGGCGATGGTCTACCAGCAGTTCATCAACTACCCGTCGATGACGGTCTATGACAACATCGCCTCTCCGATGAAGCTGATGGGCGTGAGCAAGTCCGAGATCGACGCCCGCGTGCGTGAAAGCGCCGATCTGATGAAGCTGACGCCAATGCTGGACCGCAAGCCGCTGGAACTGTCCGGCGGCCAGCAGCAGCGGTGCGCGCTGGCGCGGGCGCTGGTGAAGAACGCGGGGCTGGTCTTGCTTGACGAGCCGCTGGCGAACCTCGATTACAAGCTGCGCGAGGAGATGCGGGTCGAGATCCCGAAGATCTTCGAGAAATCCGGCGCCATCTTCGTTTATGCCACGACCGAACCCGAAGAGGCGCTGCTGCTTGGCGGCAATGTCGCCACGCTGCATGAGGGGCGGATCACCCAGTTCGGCCCGACGCCGCAGGTCTATCGCCAGCCCGTGGACGCGACCACGGCGGGGGTGTTCTCCGATCCGCCGATGAACTTCCTGCCCGTGTCAAAGACGGGGGGCCGCCTGATGTTCGGCGACGGACAGGGCACCGAGGCCAAGGGCAAGCTCGCAGAGCTGCCCGACGGGCGCTATACCGCCGGGTTCCGGCCCAACCATCTGGAAATCCGCCGCCACGCGCCCGATGCGATGAAGTTCACCGCGAAGCTGACCGTGACAGAGCTGACCGGCTCGGAAACCTTCGTGCATCTCGATCACCACGGCGAACGCTGGGTCGGCCTGATCCACGGCGTGCACCAGTTGACGCTGGGCGCCGATCTCGACCTCTGGCTCGACGCCCGGCATGTCTACATCTTCGGCGAAGACGGCGCGCTGGTCGCGCCCGCCGCCTATGCGCTTGCGGCCTGAGGGGGGGCTGATCATGGCACGCATCACGCTCGACAATCTTGCACATAGCTACAAGCCGCAGCCCGTGTCCGAGGACGATTTCGCGCTGAAGGAACTGAACCACGACTGGATCGACGGCGAGGCCTACGCGCTGCTCGGCTCCTCCGGCTGCGGCAAGTCCACGCTGCTGAACATCATCTCCGGCCTGCTGCACCCGTCGCAGGGGCGCATCCTCTTCGACGGCAAGGACGTGACCCACGCCCCCACCGCCGAGCGCAACATCGCGCAGGTGTTCCAGTTCCCGGTCGTCTACGACACGATGACGGTGCACGATAATCTCGCCTTTCCGCTGCGCAACCGGGGCCGCGACGAGGCCTATGTGGCCGAGCGCGTGGGCGAGATCGCCAAGATGATCGGCATGGAACACATGCTGAAGCGCAAGGCGCGCGGCCTTGGCGCGGACGAGAAGCAGAAGATCAGCCTCGGGCGCGGCATGGTGCGCAAGGACGTCAACGCGCTGCTCTTCGACGAGCCGCTGACGGTGATCGACCCGCATATGAAATGGGAGCTGCGCACCCAGCTGAAACGCCTGCATCACGAGTTCGGGCACACGATGATCTATGTCACCCATGACCAGACCGAGGCGCTGACCTTCGCCGACAAAGTAGTGGTGATGTATGACGGCCGCGTGGTGCAGATCGGCACGCCCGAGGAGTTGTTCGAGCGACCCGAGCATACGTTTGTGGGCTATTTCATCGGCTCGCCCGGGATGAACGTGATCCCGGCGCAGGTGAACGGCAGCACGGCGATGGTCAATGGCTCGGAAATCCGCCTGACGCGCGGGTATAGCGGCCTGTCGGGCAAGGTCGAGATCGGGGTGCGCCCCGAGTTCGCGCGCCTCAGCCGTGACGAGGGCCTGCCGGTCAAGATCCGCCGCGTCGAGGACGTGGGCCGCCACAAGATCGTGCGCGCCGATTTCTTCGGGCAGGATCTGAACGTCCTTGCCGGAGAGGACGAGAGCATTTCGCCCGACATGACCCGCGTCACCTTCGATCCGGCGCATGTGAACGTCTACGTCAACGACTGGAGGGTGCCGGGCGCCGCCTGAGCACCGAAGGAGCGCGGGAGACGCCCCGGGGAGGAAACAATGAACAAGACACAGAACAACAAGGCGTGGTTCCTCGTGCTGCCGGTGCTGCTGCTGGTGGCCTTCTCGGCGGTGATCCCGCTGATGACGGTGGTGAACTATTCCGTGCAGGACACCTTCGGGAACAACCAGTTCTTCTGGGCCGGGCTCGAATGGTTCGAAGAGATGCTGAACGACGAGCGCATCTGGAACGCGCTGCGCCGCCAGCTGACCTTCTCGGCGATCATCCTTGCCATCGAGATTCCCTTGGGCATCTTCGTGGCGCTCAACATGCCGAAAAAGGGCTTCTGGTCCAGCTTCGTGCTGGTGATGATGTCGCTGCCGCTGCTGATCCCGTGGAACGTGGTCGGCACCATCTGGCAGATCTTCGGGCGGGTGGACATCGGCCTGCTGGGCTATACTCTGGCCAAGCTCGGGGTGGATTACAACTACACCCAGAACATCTTCGACGCCTGGGTCACGATCATCGTCATGGATGTCTGGCACTGGACCTCGCTGGTGGCGCTGCTGGCCTTTGCGGGCCTCAAATCCATCCCCGACGCCTATTATCAGGCCGCGCGGATCGACCAGGCCAGCCGCTGGAAGGTGTTCCGCTACATCGAGCTGCCCAAGATGATGGGCGTGCTGATGATCGCCATCCTGCTGCGCTTCATGGACAGCTTCATGATTTACACCGAGCCTTTCGTGGTCACCGGGGGCGGGCCGGGCAACGCCACCACGCTGCTGTCCATCGACCTTGTGAAGATGGCCCTCGGGCAGTTCGACCTCGGCCCCGCCGCCGCCTTCTCGCTGATGTACTTCCTGGTGATCCTGGCGATTTCCTGGGTGTTCTACACCGTGATGACCAACCTCGACAAAAAGGGGATGTAAGATGACCGCCACCGCCATCCCCGAAAAGCTCACCGCCGGAGGCGCCAATACACGCCCCCGCTTCCGGGTCAATTCCCGCGCCGTGGTGATGACGCTCTATCTCCTGTTCCTGCTTCTGCCGATCTACTGGCTGCTGAACATGAGCCTCAAGACCAATGCCGAGATCCTCGGCGACTTCACCCTCTTCCCGCGCGAGCTGACCTTCCAGAACTATGTGACCATTTTCACCGATGCGAGCTGGTACATGGGCTATGTCAACTCGCTGATCTACGTGGTGATGAACACGGTCATCAGCCTCGCGGTGGCCTTGCCCGCGGCCTATGCCTTCAGCCGCTATCACTTCATGGGCGACAAGCACCTGTTCTTCTGGCTGCTGACCAATCGTATGGCGCCGCCGGCAGTCTTCGCTCTGCCCTTCTTCCAGCTCTATTCCTCGGTGGGGCTCTTCGACACCCATATCGCGGTGGCGCTGGCGCATTGCCTGTTCAACGTGCCGCTGGCGGTGTGGATCCTCGAAGGCTTCATGCGCGGCGTGCCCAAGGAAATCGACGAGACCGCCTATATCGACGGCTACAGCTTCGGCGGCTTCTTCATCAAGATCTTCACCCCGCTCATTGCCAGCGGCATCGGGGTCGCGGCCTTCTTCTGCTTCATGTTCTCTTGGGTGGAACTGCTGCTGTCGCGCACGCTCACCACGGTGGACGCGAAACCCATCGCCGCGATCATGACCCGCACGCAGGGGGCATCCGGCATCGACTGGGGGCT
Source organism: Salipiger marinus (assembly GCF_035481585.1). Taxonomy (NCBI): domain Bacteria; kingdom Pseudomonadati; phylum Pseudomonadota; class Alphaproteobacteria; order Rhodobacterales; family Roseobacteraceae; genus Salipiger; species Salipiger marinus. The sequence goes on from NZ_JAYKSL010000007.1 coordinate 243,580, forward strand.
GCTGGCAGCGGCGGGCATCCTGACCATCATCCCCGGCGCGCTCGTGATCTATTTCGTGCGCAACTACATCGCCAAGGGCTTTGCCCTGGGCCGAGTCTGAAGGAGCCCTGACATGGACTGGATGGCATGGACCTGGCCCACGGCGGCCTTCTTCGCGATCATCGCGCTGCTCTTGGTGATCTTCACCGTGCTTGCGGTGAAATTTCCCGAAACGCCGCGTGTCGGCATCCTGCGCACCGAGACCACGCGCGGAGACCGGCTTTTCGTCACGCTGCTTGGCAGCGCCTTCATCAATCTCGCCTGGCTGGGGCTTGTCGGAGTCGACACCCAGCCCTGGGCTATGGCCGTCTGTCTCGTCTACGCCGCAGCGGTGTTCCGCTGGGTCTGACGATGCATCCGCCGACCCCGCGTAGCCGGGGCGGCATATTCCAACGGGTTCAAAATGGGAGGAGAACCATGAACTTTAGAAACACCACCGCGATGGCGCTGGCGATGACCCTGATGGGCACCGCCGCCTTCGCCGACATGGAGGCCGCACGCGCGTTCCTCGATGCCGAGATCGGCGACCAGTCCGCGCTCACCCGCGAGGAGCAGGAAGCCGAGATGCAGTGGTTCATCGACGCCGCCGAGCAGTTCCGCGGCATGGATATCAAGGTCGTCTCGGAAACCATCACCACGCATGAATATGAAAGTCAGGTGCTGGCCAAGGCATTCTCGGACATCACCGGCATCAACCTCACCCACGACCTGATCGGCGAGGGCGACGTGGTCGAGAAACTGCAGACGCAGATGCAGTCGGGCGAGAACATCTATGACGCCTATGTCAACGACTCCGATCTGATCGGCACCCACTGGCGCTATCAGCAGGTGCGCAACCTGACCGACTGGATGGCGAACGAGGGTGCGGACGTGACTTCGCCCACGCTGGATCTGGACGATTTCATCGGCACCGATTTCACCACGGCGCCGGACGGCAAGCTGTATCAGCTGCCGACCCAGCAGTTCGCGAACCTTTACTGGTTCCGCTACGACTGGTTCAACGACGAGAAGAACAAGGCCGATTTCAAGGAAGCCTATGGCTATGACCTCGGCGTTCCGGTGAACTGGTCCGCCTACGAGGACATCGCAGAATTCTTCACCGGACGCGACCTGTCGCACATGGGCATCGACACCGAAGTCTATGGCAACATGGATTACGGCAAGAAGGACCCGTCGCTCGGCTGGCGCTACACCGATGCGTGGCTGTCCATGGCCGGTGCCGGATCGAAGGGCGAGCCCAACGGCCTGCCGGTCGATGAATGGGGCATCCGCGTCAACGAGAACTCGCAGCCCGTGGGCTCCTGCGTGGCCCGTGGCGGCGCGACCAACGGCCCCGCAGCGGTCTATGCGGTGACAAAGGCCATCGAGTGGCTGGAGAAATACACGCCGCCCGCCGCCATGGGCATGACCTTCTCCGAGGCAGGCCCGGTCCCGGCGCAGGGCAACGTCGCCCAGCAGATGTTCTGGTACACCGCCTTCACCGCCGACACGGTCAAACCCGGCCTGCCGGTGATGAACGAGGACGGCACGCCGAAATGGCGCATGGCCCCCTCGCCGCACGGCGTCTACTGGGAAGAAGGCACCAAGATCGGCTACCAGGACGTGGGCAGCTGGACGCTGATGAAATCCACCCCCGAGGACCGCGCCAAGGCGGCATGGCTTTATGCGCAGTTCGTCACGTCGAAGACCGTGGACACCAAGAAGTCGCATGTGGGTCTGACCTTCATCCGCGACAGTTCGATCAACCACGAGAGCTTCACCGAGCGCGCGCCGAAACTGGGCGGCCTGGTGGAATTCTACCGCTCGCCCGCGCGGGTGGCATGGTCGCCGACCGGCACCAACGTTCCCGACTACCCCAAGCTGGCGCAGCTGTGGTGGCAGAATATCGGGGACGCCATGTCCGGCGCGAAGACCCCGCAAGAGGCGCTCGACGCGCTCTGCGCGGACCAAGAGCGGGTGATGGAGCGTCTCGAGCGCGCGGGCATCCAGGGCGACATTGGTCCGAAGCTCAACGAGGAGCAGGACCCGGAATACTGGCTGTCTCAGGAAGGCTCGCCCAAGGCCAAGCTCGAGAACGAGGATGAAGAACCCAAGACCATCTCCTATGACGAGCTGATCAAGAGCTGGCAGTAAACCTGCCGCGCCGGGGCCATGTGCTGGCCCCGGCATCCCCTCCCCCCAGACATTCCGACCAACCGAAAAGGCTCCCGGCCTCACGGGAAAGGCTTGCCATGCGCCATATCCTCGCCATCGACCAGGGCACCACGTCCACCCGCGCCGTCCTCTTTGACGAGAAGATGCGCATCAAAGCTTCGGCGCAGGAAGAGTTCGCGCAGCATTTCCCCGCCTCGGGCTGGGTCGAACACGACCCGTCGGACCTGTGGTCCACCACCGCCGCGACCTGCCGCGCCGCCATCGAACGCGCGGGCGGCGCCGAGATCGCCGCCATCGGCATCACCAACCAGCGCGAAACGACTCTGGTCTGGGAGCGCGCCAGCGGGCGACCCATTCACAATGCCATTGTCTGGCAGGACCGGCGCACCGCCGACCTGTGCCGCCGCCTGAAAGCCGAGGGTTTCGAAGAAACGGTGACGGACCGCACGGGCCTGCTGCTTGATCCGTATTTCTCGGCCACCAAGATCGCGTGGATTCTTGAACATATCGACGGCGCCCGCGCCAGGGCCGAAGCCGGAGAACTGCTTTTCGGCACCGTCGACAGCTGGCTGGTGTGGAACCTCACCGGCGGGGCGGTGCACGCGACCGATGCGACCAATGCCGCGCGGACCATGCTCTACGACATTCACAAGGGGCGCTGGTCCACCACCATCTGCGACCGGCTGGGCATTCCCGCCGCGATGTTGCCCGAGGTGCGCGATTGCGCGGCCGAGTTTGGGATGACGCGCCCCGATCTCTTTGGCCGGCCCATCCCCATTCTGGGGATCGCGGGGGACCAGCAGGCGGCGACCGTCGGGCAGGCCTGCTTTCGCCCTGGCATGATGAAATCCACCTACGGCACCGGATGTTTCGCCCTGCTCAATACCGGCGACACGCCCGTTCGCAGCACGCACCGGCTGCTGACGACCATCGCCTACCAGCTCGACGGCAAGCCGACCTACGCGCTCGAAGGGTCGATCTTCATCGCAGGGGCTGTGGTGCAATGGCTGCGCGACGGGCTGATGATCGTGCGCGAGGCCTCCGAGACGCAGAGGCTGGCAGAGCGCGCCGATCCGGCACAGGATCTGATCTTCGTTCCTGCCTTCACCGGGCTCGGCGCGCCTTACTGGAACGCAGAGTGCCGCGGCGCGGTCTTTGGCCTTACGCGTGGCTCGGGCCCTGCGGAAATCGCCCGTGCTGCGCTGGAGTCGGTCGGCTTCCAGACCCGTGACCTTCTGGACGCGATGCGCGCCGACATGGGCGGCAGGTTCGAGGCGGCGATGCGCGACAGTCCTGATGCCATCCTTCGGGTGGACGGCGGCATGAGCGCCTCGGATTACGCCATGCAGTTCCTCAGCGACATCATCGGCGCGCCGGTGGATCGGCCTCAGGGGCTCGAAACGACGGCGCTCGGGGCCGCGTGGCTTGCCGGGCATCGGGCCGGGATCTACCCTGACGCGGAGCGCCTCTCGGAGGACTGGACCTGCGGCACCCGTTTCACCCCGTCCCTGCCCACCGCGCTGCGCGAAACACGCCACGCCGCATGGCGCAGGGCGGTCGAGGCGACGCTGTCGGTCTGAACCGGGGCTGGATGTACCGTAAGACTGGACCTGTCACGTACTTGTGCCGCTCCGAGTGCTCGTTTAGGCCACTTGGCGTTCGAAGGCCAAGGGGCTTTTGCCTCCCAATGCTGAGTGCCGACGGCGCGGGTTATAGAAGCCGTTGATGTATTGGAAGATGGCGGTTTCGGCCTGGCGTCGGGTCTCCCACGTGCGGCGCCAGATCAGTTCGGCCTTGATCGTCTTGAAGAAGGTCTCAACGGCGGCGTTATCGTAGCAATTGCCCTTGCCGCTCATCGACACCTTGAACCCATGCTCGCGCAGGATCTTCTTATAGTCGTGCGAACAGTATTGGGCGGATTCAACCGGTCGTCGCAACACCTTGACCTTGGAGGTGTAGATGACGACTGGAAGACGGAAGTCAGAGCGCTTGACGCGAAGCAAATTATCCTCGCCAGGTCGGCCGCCAGTCTGGCAGCGTGAGCATCTGTGCCGGTTCTGGCGGGAGATTGCAGCGGGGCTGTTCAGCGAGGAGGCCGCCGTCGCAGCGGGAGTGTCCGCTCCGGTCGGACCCCGATGGTTTCGGAGTTCTGGCGGAATGCCTCCCACATATCTCTCACCTTCGGCCACGGCGCTCAAAGGCCATAGCCTTTGCTTTGCGGAACGCGAGGAAAGGCTCTTTTGTGCAACAGAGCCGGTCGACAACCTCCTTCCGAACGAGGCCGGCCAGTTGCCGGACGGATCGCCCGCTCTCTATTTCCTGGGCTTTTATTGCTAGAATTCCGAAGTCGGCGCCAAGACGCTCGGCATTTCGAGCTTCAAACTACGTGCCGTCTGCCAGCACCAGAAATCTCTGGGGCGCCGAGGACGACCGCTGACCTGCCCCCGGTCGTCTCTCGTTCATAACGAGAGTCCTTGGGGGTTTGCGCTGCTCTCCCAGCCAGGAAAGCTTAGCCGAAAACTCCAGCTTCGAACGGTCCAGTTTTCAGGGGGCAGAGCAATGGGGCTGGCTCAGATGTTCGGCATCTCTAAATCTACAATTCAGGAGGGCGTATTCGGACCAACATCATCCGCGTCCGGCACGGCCAATTGAGGCCTGTCGATGATCTTGAAGCGCGGCTTGTGCGGCGGAAACTTAGCGCGGTCCTCTTCGAGCAGCCCTCCGTCTGTTATGATGAGATCAATGGAGTTGATGGGGACCGTGCGGTGGAGCGCGCAGGACATGAACCGGCTGCTGTCCGCAATGAGCACGACCTCTCTTGCCGCGGCGACCATTGCTCGCTTCATGTGCCCCAGCTCCAGATTTGTCTCCGACGTGCCGCTTTCGTCGATTGCGGTGGCCGACGTAAAGAAGATATCGCAGTGGATATTCTTCAGGAAACCCAGGCCGGGTTCCCCCAACAAGCTGAAAGAGCCGACACGACATGCGCCTCCTGGCACGATCAGGGTAATATTGTCGCGGTACGTCAATTGCTTGGCTACGTAGAGATCGTTTGTGATGACCGTCAGTGGAAAGTCAATCTTTGCGATCTCGTCGGCCAGACGGTGACAAATGACCGCGCCAGTATCGATCAGGAGGGACTGGCCCGGCTCGATGAGAGTAAGAGCCTCACCCACGATAGCCAGCTTTTCCTCGACCGCTATCCGCTGTGACAGATCGGTGGACGGCTCGTAGCTCGAGCGCGAACGGATCGCCACTGCGCCACCATGGGTGCGCCGAACGAGACCCTCGCTCGCCAAGACGTCAAGATCGCGGCGAATGGTTGATACTGAAATGCCCAGCATCCGGGCAAGATCCTGACCGGATCCCGCTTGGTTCTGCTTGAACCAGTCGATGAGATGTTGACGACGTTCTGCCGGCAGCATCTCTTCATTCAATGTGTCCTCTGACTTCCGCAAGTGGACCTCCTAATCTGGTGCTTAGTCGGTGTGATGAAGTTACCGGTATCTAAGCTATTTGCGTCAAAGCAGGCTAGGTAACCAGAGAACGATCTGCGGAAAGACGGCAAGAATGACCGTTCCGAGGCACAGCAGCAGGAAGAAGGGCATCGTTGCGAGCACGGTTTCGCCAAGCGATCGCTGGGTAAGACCCTGCAGAACAAAGAGGTTTAGTCCGACCGGAGGTGTGAGGGCGCTCATCTCGATCATGATGACGAGGTAGATGCCAAACCATAGCGGGTCGAAGCCAGCCTGCACGATGAGCGGAACCGCGATGGGCACCGTCATCACGGTCATCGAGGTGCCATCAAGGAACATGCCCAGCACAATGTAGAGACCCGCGAGGATCAGCAGGACGCCGTAAGGCGACAGGTCGAGTGCCGAGATGGCTCCGGTAATCTGATTGGGCAGCTGCAGGAACGCGATGGCAGCGGAGAGGAACGAGGACGCAGCGATCAGCATGAGGATCATTGCCGAGACGCGGATGGTCGCCGCTAGACTGTCCCGCATGAGTTTGAGCGTGAACTGCCCGGTGACCACGGTGATCACCATCGCCCCGAAGACACCGACCGCCGCCGCCTCGGAAGGCGTGGCGATGCCCGAGTATATCGAACCGAGCACGACGAACATCAGCAGCATGATCGGCAGCAGTTCCACGAGCCCACGGCCAATGGCGCGCGCGTTTACGGTGCCTTCGAAACGCGGGGCGCGCTCGGGATGTAGGATCGCGATGAGCGCAATGTAGCCCGCATAGAGGCCGGCCATCATTAGACCGGGAAGGACACCGCCGGCAAAGAGCTTGGCAATGGAGACTTCGGCAAGCACTCCGTAGACAATCATGGCGATCGAGGGCGGGATCAGCAGACCGAAAGAGCCCGCGCCGGCGAGAGAGCCTGCGGCGAGGCGCAAGTCGTAGCCGCGCTTTTGCAATTCGGGGATGGTGATCTTGCCGACCGTCGCAGTGGTGGCGGTGGAGGACCCCGAGATCGCCGCGAAGACGGTACAGCCGAAGACGTTGGTATGCAGCAGGCCGCCGGGGATGCGTGCGACCAGCGGCGCAAGGCCACGGAAGAGGCGTTGCGAGATATCGGTGCGGAAGATGATGTCGCCCATCCACATGAAAATTGGGATGGCGGCCAGCTCCCAGGAAATGGCGGAGGAAGAGATCACCTTGGTGGCGATGGTGCCGATGCGGGCGTCGCTGAAATCGAGGACGAAATACATCGCCGAGGCGCCGACCAGCATCAGGCCGGAAAAGATCCATGCGCCGGAGCCAAGAAAGACGACGAGAAGCAGCAGGATGACCGTGGCGGAAAACGTGATGGACATGGGGTCTCTCCGGTCAGAGGGTCAGGGCGTGTTCGTCGGCATGGCCGACCACGACGAGACGGGTCGCACGCACGACCATCTGCAGCAGGAGCAGGACGAGGCCGACGAAGAAGAAGCTTTCAGGGATCCACAGAGGAATCGGAATCAGGTGTTCGCTCACCGAGCCGCGCGCGAAGAGTTTCGTGACCGCGGACCACTGGTGTATCGCGAGGAAGGCCATGATGCCGGCGGAGGTCGAGATCGCGAAGGCTTCAACGATCCAACGCAGCACGCCCGACAGCTGGTCGGTGAGCGCGGTCACGCGGATCATGGCGCCCTCCTCGAGAGCCCAGGGAGCCGCGAGGAAAGTAATGGCGGCAACGCCGAAGCCGACAAGGACATCAGCCATATAGGTCGAGGTGGAGAACATCCGCATGCAGATCTCGAGCAGGATGAGCAGCGTCATTCCAACCAGAAGGGCGGCAGAGACGACGGCTGCGGTCCGGTTGAGGATCGTCGAGACGCGGGCAATGGCGGCAAGCCAGACCGGATCGTCGTTGCGGTCGGGGTGATGGTGCTCTTCGATCTCGGGGAGTTCTGGGCTCACGGCGTGCTCCATGGTTCAACAGTCGCAAGAACCGCGCCCCCGGAAGGGGACGCAGCGGGGAAGGAGTGGCTCAGCCCTGTTGGGACTTCAGCTCCTCGAAACGTGCGAGGATCGCCGCGCCGCGCTCGCCGGTCTCGGCCAGCCAGCTCTCGCGGACCTGTTCGCCAGCGGCCTGCAGATGTTCGAAGACCTCTGCCGGAACATCCCCATTGCGGGTGACCGTCATGCCGTTCTCGGCCATCGTGGTGTAGGCGGTGTCGATGGAGGCGCGGATGGTGTCCCAGTTGAAGGCGTCGCAGGCATCGACGCTCTCGAGCATCGCGATCTGAACCTCTTCGGGCAGGGCGTCGAACTCGTCCTTGTTTACGTGGCACATGAACAAGCCCATGGCATAGCTGAGTTCGCTGAAGTCGCTGAGGTAGTCCCAGATCGACAGCTGGATCGCGCCATCCGCGGAGGTCAGGACGGCGTCGAGGCCTCCAGTCGACAGCTGCGGGATCAGGTCGGACCATGCCACCTGCAACGGTGCCGCGCCGGCGTTCTTGAGGGTCTGCGTGCCGTTCACGTCATAGGTGCGGATGCGCAGGCCGGAGAGAGCATCGGTCGAGGTGATGGGCATCTTGGCGTGGATGCCCGAAGGCGCGTTGGGCATGGCCCAGAGCAGCACCATGTCGTTTTCCTCGAACACTTTCGCGTACTCCTCTCGCGCGGCCTGCCAGAGCAGATAGGCCTCGTCGAGATTGGCGGCGATGAAAGGCAGCGAGGAGAGGTTGAACAGCGGGTCGATGCCGCCAAGCTGCGTCATCAGCGTGACCGCTGCCTGCACACCGCCATCCTGCACGGCGTCGAAGTGGTCGATCGACTTATAGCCGAGCGCGCCACCGCCCTGATAGTTGATAGTCAGCTGGTCGCCGACCCGCCTGTTCATCTCTTTGATGAAGAAGCTGCACGCCTGACCGGTGGAGGATGTCGCACCGTATTCGTCCGACATGTCCCAGCGGACATTGGCTAGGGCGGGACTGGCGAACGCGACGAGCGCGCCGGTAGCGGTGGCGGTGCGCATGAACGCGCGACGAGTGAGTGTCATGGTAAAGCTCCCTGCGATTGCTATCGTTTCGGACGGAGGCGTACGCCGCGCCGATCATTGATGCGTACACAATGATGCGTGCATGCAGGCACAACCGAACCTCTTTCGTCAAGAAAGTTTCACTTAACGTCACAAAATATGATAGAATTTGCTCACTTTTGGCATGAATTTCGGATCTTTCAGTAAATTTGCGCCGAGATCCACGCAATATGTCACCCAAGAAAAAATTTTCGTTCACTTTCTACCACAAATGAGCAACGGTAGGCTCTGCAGCGGAGACGATCACGATTCTCCGGCACCACATACGAGCAAGGCAGAGGTCGATGCCGTCGATTACTGAAATCCTGTCAGTTCACCGTAGCGCGTGCTCTGGCACTATGCCGAACGCACTCGGCACCCTGCTTCGCTTGGGTGCACGCACGGTGCAGGAGCGCCGTAAGAACTGCGGCTGCCTTGATCTTGCAGTGACGCTTCTTGATCGCTTTGTCTGCACGTTTTGCAGAACGTTCAATTCGTGGGTGGGCGGGGATAAACCGACTTTTCGTGTGAACCGAGGCCGGAGTCCCTTCCCTCTACGGAAGCAAAAGGCGTCCTCACGTGTCGCGCCGCGGCGCGACATATTCCAGAAATCGGCCGCGCGCGCGGCCTGAACCAAAGGTAGGAAGGCAGAAATGGCCTGGAGAATTGGCGTAGATTCCGGAGGCACGTTCACCGACGTGTGCCTCTTCGATGAAGACAGCGGCAAGGTCGAAATTTGGAAGGTCTCGTCCACGCCAGACGATCCTTCGCGCGGCATCACCACGGGGGTGGTCGAGGGCCTTGACCAGGTCGGCAAGACCGCCAAAGACCTGTCCTTCCTAGGTCACGGCACTACGGTTGCCACCAACGCGCTGATCGAGCTGCGCGGCGTGAAGACTGGTCTCATCGTCTCCGATGGCTTTCGAGACCTGCTGGAAATCGGCCGGCAGAAACGCCCGAACCTCTACGACATGAACGCGGAAAAGCCCGAACAGCTCGTATCGCGCGACCTGCGCCGCGAAGTCCCGGAGCGGATGAAATACGATGGTACAGTCGATGTGCCGCTTGACGAGGCCGCGCTGCGCGCCGAGCTGCGCGCGCTTGCCGGTCAGGACATCAAATCGCTCGCAGTCTGCTTCCTCTACGGCTTCCTCAATACCGAGCACGAGGACTTGGCCAAACGCGTGATCGCCGAGGAGCTTCCCGACGTCTTCGTCTCGACCTCGCATGATGTCGCGCCCGAGTTCCGCGAGTTCGAGCGGCTGTCGACCACCGTGGTCAACGCCTACCTCGGTCCGGTCATGCAGCGCTACATCCGCCGTCTTAAGGAGAACCTCGCGGAGATCGGTCTTGAAATCGCGCCGCAGCTCACCCAGTCAAACGGCGGCGTGATCGGCTTTGACACCGCGGCGAACCTGCCGGTGCGAACTGTGCTGTCCGGTCCCTCCACCGGCGTGGTCGCGGCGCAGGCCATCGGCAAGATGTCCGGCTTCGACAATATCATCACCTTCGATGTCGGAGGCACCTCGTCCGACGTGGCCTTGCTGCAGAATGGCGTCTGCCAGCTCACCGGCGAGGCCGATGTCCATGGTTACCCGATCAAGGCTCCCATGCTCGACATCCATACCGTGGGGGCTGGCGGCGGCTCCATCGCCAACGTCGACAGCGGCGGCCTGCTCAAGGTCGGACCGCGGTCGGCCGGCGCCCATCCGGGGCCGGTATGCTACGGGCTCGGGTCGACCGAACCCACGGTGACCGACGCCAACATCGTGCTCCAGACCCTCAATCCCGTCGAGATCCTCGGCGGCCGCATGAAGGTGCGCCGCGATCTGGCCGTCGAGAGCGTGCAGCGTCTCGCCGACAAGCTCGGTCTCGGCGTTATGGAAACCGCGCAGGGTATCATCTCGGTCGTGACTGCCAACATGGCGAAGGCAATCCGCGTGATCTCCGTGCAGCGCGGCCATGACCCGCGGGACTACGCGTTGATGGCCTTCGGCGGCGCGGGGCCGCTGCACGCGGCCCGTCTGGCCCGCGAGCTCGATATGGGCAAGGTCATCGTGCCGCTGACGCCGGGAACGCTTTGCGCACTCGGCCTGCTGCTCACCGACCTGCGCGCGGACTTCGCGATCTCGCGCCTGCTGCCGCTCGACGACAGCGCGCTGGCCTCCATCGACGCAGGCTTCGCCGACCTTATGGGGCAGGCCACCGCGTGGTTCGATGCCGAGGACATTGCCGCCGACCGCCGCGTGATGACGCGCACCGCCGACATGCGCTACATGGGCCAGAACTACGAGCTTTCCGTGGCCGTGCCCGCCGGTCCGATCACCTCCGCGACCTTCAAGGCGCTCGAGGAAGGGTTCGAGGCGGCCCACCGCCAACGCTTCGGCTTCGTGGCGGAAGGCGAGCAGATCCAGCTCGTCACCCTGCGCCTGGAGGCCGCTGGTGTCGTCAACAAGGCCCAGTTCAAGCCTCAGCCGGAAGAGGGCCCCGACGCCTCCGCCGCGCAGATCGCCACCCGCGATGTCTATATGGCGGAGGCTGCGGACTTCCTGTCCTGCGCGGTCTACGCCCGCGAAAAGCTGCGCCCGGGGAACGTGATCCAAGGCCCTGCAATCGTTGAACAAATGGATACAACCACGGTCATCCTACCCGATATGACGGGCATCGTGGACAGCTATCTCAACCTGATCTTGGAGGTGAAGGCATGACCGCGACCGAGAAAATGGCCATCGACCCGATCACGGTCGAGGTGATCGGCTCCGCCCTGCAATCGATCGTCGAGGAAATGGGCGAGGCGCTGGTACGCGCGTCCTACTCGACCAACATCAAGGAGCGGCGCGATTGCTCCACCGCACTCTTCGATCATCGCGGCAACACCCTGTGCCAAGCCGAACATATCCCGATGCACCTCGGCTCCTTCCTCGGAGTAATACCCGCGATACAAGACCGCTTCGAGATGTCCGACATTAAGCCGGGCGATGTGTTCATGGCCAACGACGCCTATGCCGGCGGTGCGACGCACCTGCCCGACATCGTATTGGCCGAGCCGATTTTCGTCGACGGCATGCTGGTGGCATGGGCGGTCAACACTGCGCACCACTCGGACTTCGCCGACCGTGGCCACGAGCACATCTATCAGGAAGGCATCCGCATTCCCCCGGTGCGCCTCTACCGCGAAGGCGTTCTGAACAAGGACCTGCAGGAGATGTTCCTGCTCAACTGTCAGGTGCCGCGCGAACGCATATCGGACCTGCGGGCCCAGATGTCCGCCAACCGGCTCTGCGTGCAGCGGATGAGCGACCTCTGTGCCAAATACGGCACTGGGAAAGTCCTAGCAGCAGGTGACGCCCTGCAGGACTATGCCGAGCGCAAGATGCGTACGGCGATCGAGGCGATCCCCGATGGCACCTACCGCTTCGAGGACCAGTTCGACAGCAACCAGTGGCCCGGCGCGATGACCTTCAAGGTCGACATCACCGTCAAGGGTGACGAGATGCTGCTGGCCTTCGACGGACCGCCGCAGGTCCGTGGCGGGTTGAACCTGATCTACACCTCGCTTCTGGCTGCGGCCTATTTCACGGTGAAATCCGTACTCGATCCGACCGTTCTGCCGAACGCGGGTCTCGCGCGCCCGCTGACGGTGACGGCGCCCAAGGGCTCGATCCTCAACTGTGCCCATCCGGCCGCGGTCGAGGGGCGGATCGCTGCGTCCCAGCGTGTGACCGATCTGGTCTACGGCGCGCTGGCCAAGGCGCTGCCCGGCAAGGTCATGGCGGCGGGCAACGGCTGCTGTACCGGCGCAATCTTCAACGGTGCGGACGAGGACGGCAACATGTGGGTCTACCTCGAGACCATCGGCGGGGGCGGCGGGGCGCGTCCCACTGCGGACGGACTCTCGGGCATCCATGTCGGTCTGACCAACACCTCGAACCTTCCGGTCGAGGCGCTGGAACTGGAATACCCGCTCACCTTGCTGCGCTACGAACTCGTGGACGACAGCGCCGGCCTGGGCGAGTTCCGCGGCGGTATGGGGGTGCGGCGCGTCTACCGTGCCGAGAAAGCCTGCCGCTTCACCGTCGAGAGCTCCCGCGTGGGCTCGCAGCCCTGGGGTCTCGACGGGGGCCTGAGCGCCAAGGGCACCACGCTCGATTTCGGCGACGGGCGCACGAGTTTCGCGGGGATGGTTGACCTGAAGCCCGGGCAGATCGTCTCGATCACCACCCCCGGTGGCGGTGGCTACGGCGACCCTGCGAAACGCCCCGAAGCGGCTGTCCTACGCGACATCGCGGAGGGTCGCATCAGCGCGGAGATCGCCAAGGCGACCTATGGTCTGGGGGCCTGAAGGGTCTGCCCCCCTTTGCGGGGCGTGTCTTCCCGCGCCCCGCTTCTTCGCCCGTTCCATCTCCTCCTGAGCAAAGAAATTCCCATGATTAACAGTGAAACCAGAGGGTTTGTCCCCTCGCTGAACACCGTCGTGAGCGAGTCCGATCTTCCGGCCGAAACTGATGTCGTCGTCATCGGCGGGGGGACGGCAGGCGTGTCGACCGCGCTTTTCCTCGCGGAGAAGGGCGTTCGCGTTACCCTCTGTGAAAAAGGCGAGATTGCCGCCGAGCAGTCGTCACGCAACTGGGGATGGACGCGTCAGATGGGGCGCGATCCGCTCGAGATGCCGCTCACGATCCAGAGCCTCAACCTCTGGCGGACGCTCAAGAATCGTTTCGGCATCGAAGCGGGCTATAAGGAAACCGGTATCGTCTACGTCTGCAAGAAGGACTGGGAGATCCAGCAGGCGAAGGGGTGGGCCAAGACCGGCAAGGAACACGGCCTGCCTCTGCGGGAGCTGACATCCCGCGAGATCAAGGACATGATTCCGGGCATCGCCAGCGGCCAGAACTATGGGCTGCATACCGCGACCGACGGACGTGCGGAACCCGCGCTTGCCGTTCCCGCCTTCGCCGAGGCGGCCCGCCGTTTGGGCGCCAAGATCGTCACCCAATGCGCGGTGCGTGGCTTCGAGAAATCTGGCGGCGCGATTTCGGCGGTCGTCACAGAAAAGGGCACGATCCGGTGCACTTCGGTGGTGGTCGCGGGCGGCGTCTGGACGCGTCCGTTCCTGCTCAACATGGGCGTGCATCTGCCGCAGCTCAACATCATTGCCGCGGCGGCGCGGCTGGAGGTGGCGGCCAACCAGCACAATGGACCCGATTTCCCCATGGGCGGTGCAGACTTCGGCCTGCGCAAACGCTCTGACGGCGGCTATACCGTGGGTCCGCGCAACATCAACATCGCCCCGATCACGCCCGACAGCTTCCGCCTGTTCTCCGATTACCTGCCGGTTTTCATGAAAAGCTGGCGCGAGCTGCGTCTGCGGTTCGGCAAGGACTTCTTCGACGAACTGATGGCGCGCAAGCGCTGGTCCCTCGATCAGGTCACCCCCTTCGAGGCGGTGCGGGTGCTGAACCCCGATCCCTCCGACTGGATGCTCGAACGTGCGCTGAAGGGCATGCGAGAGACGCTCCCCGCGTTCAAGGACGCGAAGGTCACCCACGCCTGGGGCGGGGCAATCGATGCCACGGCGGACGGTGTGCCGGTGATCGACGGTGTCGAGCAGGTGCCGGGCCTCTATATCGCTGCGGGCCTGTCGGGCCACGGCTTCGGGGCAGGGCCGGCGGTGGGGCAGCTCATGTCCGAACTGGTGACGGGCACACGCCCCACGGTCGACCCCGCCCCCTTCAAATACAATCGCTTCCGTTCCACGAAGCGCTTCGCAACATGGGGGCCACAACAGGCGTCAGCCTGACCGGCCCCGATGCGGGGGACTGCCCCGCTTGCCATCCTATGACCAGAAATGGAAGGAATATCCATGAGCTACGTCCCGAGCGACACCCGCTATGACAGCATGATCTACAACATTTGTGGAACCAGCGGTCTCAAGCTTCCGGCGATCTCGCTGGGCCTGTGGCACAATTTTGGCCATGACACCGCCCATGACACGAAGCGCGCGATCTGCCAGACCGCCTTCGACCTCGGGATCACCCATTTCGATCTGGCCAATAACTACGGCCCGCCCGCCGGCTCGGCCGAGGAAGCCTTCGGGGAAATCCTGCGCACCGATTTCAAGGGCTACCGCGACGAGCTGTTGATCTCCTCCAAGGCCGGCTGGGACATGTGGCCCGGGCCCTACGGCGATGGCGGGTCGCGCAAGTATCTGATGTCTTCCTGCGACCAGTCACTGAAACGTCTGGGCGTGGACTACGTGGATATCTTTTACTCGCACCGCTTCGATCCGAACACGCCGCTGGAGGAGACCATGGGCGCGCTCGACAGCATCGTGCGTCAGGGCAAGGCGCTCTATGTGGGGATCTCGAGCTACAACTCCGAGATGACCCGCAAGGCCGCCGCGATCCTCAAGGAACTCGGCACGCCCTGCCTGATCCACCAACCCAGCTACAACATGCTCAACCGCTGGCTCGAGCGCGACGGTCTGAAGCAAACGCTGGCCGAGCTTGGCATGGGGTCGATCGTCTTCACGCCGCTGGCGCAGGGGATGCTCACCAACAAATACCTCAAAGGCATGCCGGAAGGCAGCCGTGGCTCACGCGGTGCCACCCTGAGCGAGGACTTCCTGTCGGAAGATAACATCGAGAACATCCGTCAACTCAACCGTATCGCCGAAAGCCGCGGCCAGTCACTGGCGCAGATGGCGATTGCATGGTGCTTGCGGGGCGGGACGATCACCTCGGCGCTGATTGGCGCATCGAAGCCGCAGCAGGTCATCGACTGTGTAAGTGCACTGGGCAACGTCGAATTCACTGCCGAGGAATTGGCCGAGATCGACCGGTACGCCGTCGAGGGCGACATCAACCTCTGGGCCGGTGCCACCAACAGTTGACCGGAGTTTCCCGATCCGGGTCCGCCCCCTCCAATCGAGGGGGCGGGGCCATCATGCGGACTGGACGTGACCTTGAACACCTTGAACACGTATTTGGGGCGGCGGGTGACGATCACCCGGCGCACCGCCCGGTTGAGGCGGCGCAACGCAGCCTCGCCAAGATCGGGCCCGACGCGGATGATGACATCGCCTACAACGATTTCTACCAGCGGCACAGGCGCCTCTGGGGAGACATCCTCTTTCTGCTTGTCCAGGAAGGCCTTACGCCAGCCGAACAGCTGCGGAGGCGAAATCCCCAGACGGCGGGCCAACGCGGAAACATTGGTGCCAGGCTCCAGCGCCGCTATGACAGCCTGCGCCTTGAACTCATCCGACCACCGACGCCGCTCGCCGACCGGCGCACCGTCCAGCCGCTCAACGAACGCCTCGACCAACTGCAAGCTACCAGTCGCAGGCATAGGCGTAGAACTAGTCGTAGACATGGAACCTCGGCGATCACGAGGCTCTTGATCTCGTAGCGCCTGGCCATCAGTTCGAAGAGCATGGAACTCTGGGCCTTCACTCCTTTTGCGANGTAGACATGGAACCTCGGCGATCACGAGGCTCTTGATCTCGTAGCGCCTGGCCATCAGTTCGAAGAGCATGGAACTCTGGGCCTTCACTCCTTTTGCGAAGCAGAGCCCCCTGACTCCCCACTGTGGGGATGCAGTCCCCATAAAACCGCCAACCGGGCGGTCATGCCGATGATCCATGGGGCGGTCGGCAGGATGATGAAAATCCGGACCAGGTGAAACGCGGTCACCACGGCGATACCCTCCTGCAGCACCTTGGCAGTCAGCGCCATTTCGGTCACGCTGCCGGGAGCGGTTGATAAAATCATCACCGGCCAGTGCTGACCGGTGATCCAGGCTAAGCCCAAGCCCATTCCGGCGCAGAGCGTTACCATGGCGAGCGAAGATCCTATCGCAGCGAGGACGAAGTTACCCGACTGGCGCAAAAGATCGCGATCAAACACCGCGCCCAACCAGACTCCAAGAAAGATCTGGGCGCCGACCAGAAGCGGATAAGGATAGGCCGTAACCGGAAAACCCAGCGATGCTGCCAAAGCGGCACCGCCGAGCGATCCCACGAAGAAGGGGTTTCCCAACTTCAGCGCACGGGCCACGAACGCCCCAGCCACCCCAAAACTGCACAACAACAACGCCCCAGTTACCGTCCAAGGGATCATGCGGAGCACTGCAATAGGGTCGTGAATGCCGTCGGACAACGCAACCAAGGCCGGCGGGATGAAGATCACCAGCATCATGATGCGTAAGGTCTGAGCAAGGATGACCGGTCCGGGTGCAACGCCATGATGCTGGGCCAGATTGGCGCTCTCGACCGGTCCCATTGGGATCGAGGAAAGTGTCGCCGTGATGACATCCACCCGTGCCATGCGCATCAGAAGGGCGGCTACGGTGAAACCAGCGACTATGGTGAGAAGCGCCGCAGTGATCATCGGAGCGAACAGGGTAGACAGCGCTGCAACTGCAGTTGGTGTAAACGAGAGGCCTACCGAGGTGGCCACAATCATCTGGCCTATTGGACGCGTGACCAGCGGCACCTGAACTGGTAGGTCCGAAAGGCGCACGACTGTGGCGAAGGCCATCGCGCCCGTCATCCAAGGCAACGGCAGATCAAGCCAGTTACCGATGGCCCCGCAGAGAACCGCGCCCGCATAGATCAGCAGGGTGTGTTTCAACTGCGGAACGCTGATTCGAAAATTTCGCATCATCTTCTCCCAGCGAGTGAGTGGGACAACTCCCATCAGCCGATGGCGATACCCCGCGCCCGCCGGCGTTTGGCCGCCCTCTGTGCACAGGTCGCGGCCACGCGTGTCACCAACCACAGGCCCGGCAGGTTCCCAGTCCCGAGATCGTCCACCCAGGGAGGTGGAGCGAGACCGTGAACCAAGCTTGAGCTCGTCTCACTGATCAACCACCGAACCATCCTTGTGCAATCTGGTGACCAGGCCAAGTGGTCTGTAAGGGAATTTCTGTTCGGCATCGTCACGCAGGGCGATTCCTATCCCCGGCGTGTCGCTGATCTTCAGAAATCCTTCGCCATCGTGACGTGCGGCGCCCTCGAACAGAAGGTCCGTCTCTGGCCGCTGCTCCGTCACGTTCCATGTATCGTTCGGAAACTCTTGCACCACGAAGGTTGGTGCCGTTGCGGCTATCTGGAGACAGGCCGCCGTGGAGACCGCACTGAGCGGATTGTGCGGCACGACACCCGCATGGGAAGCCTCCGCCAAGACGGCGATCTTCCTGGCGCCCGAAATCCCGCCAACAATGCAGACGTCCGGTCGCACCAGTTGAACGGCGTTCCGCGCCAGGAGCATCTGAAACTCCCAGAGCGACGTTAGTCGCTCACCAGTTGCCACGGGTATCGCAATCTTGCCGGCTACATAGGACATCTCGTCAAGATTGTCGGGAGTTACAGGATCCTCGATGAACAGCGGGTGAAAGTCCTCTATGCCGCGGCCAAGCTGTACCGCCTCGTAGGGTTTTAATCGACGATGTATTTCGATGCACAAATCCACCTCCCGACCGGCAATGTCGCGGTATTGTCGAACGGTGTCGATGGCGTCACCGATAAGTTCGGCATGGGACTGATAGTATGGCTCTTGACGTGGTGTGTCGAGGAATGGCGTCAGATGACCGACAGCGGTAAAACCAAGAGACTTGGCCCGTTCGATACCTGAAAAAAGTTCCTCTTTGGTCTCTCCAAATACGTGATAGTAGCACCGTGCGCGGTTTCTGATCTTTCCGCCAAGAAGCTGGTGCACGGGCACACCGAACCGTTTGCCCGCAATATCCCATAAGGCAATGTCGATGGCGCTGATCGCCGCCATCACCGCCGACCCTCTGAAGTGCGCCCAGCGGTACATGTACTGCCAGTGGTGTTCAATCTGCAAGGGGTCCTTTCCCAGCAGATAGTCCCTGAAGCGGATGACGGCTCCGGCCGTCGCCTCCTGGAATCCCCAAGCGCCACCTTCGCCAATTCCCACAGTGCCGTCTTCGGCTGTGATGCGGACGAAGAAATACCTATCGATCAACAGGCTTTCGACAGATTCAATACGCATGGTCAGCTCCCAAGTTTCAAGTTAAACAGATGAGATATCGAGCTGGTTATCTTCGGCCGTTCTCCGGCGGAAAGCTGAATTCAGGCAACGCGGTACTGCTTCAGCACGTCATAATTCGGATCGACACCGATCCCGGCCACGTTCGGAGGACTGACGGTGCCGTCCTTGTTCAGAACCAGCGTGTCGCGATAAATCTCACCCCACATGGGATCAAAATTCTCGCGGTAATATTCTAGAATCAAACCGTTCGGTATCGCGGCAACAAGGTGAACATGGATGTCCTGTGAACCATGGGGAGCGATGTCCAGATCGTTAGCCTGCGCAAGAGCGGCAACTTTCATGAATTCAGTTACACCGCCCAGGATCTTCGCATCTGCATTGAAGATGGCTGCAGCTTCATGGGCGATGAGATCACGGAAGCCATAGCGTGTATATTCGTTCTCGCCAGTCGCGATGGGGATAATTGTCTGGTTCGCAAGTTTACGGTGTCCTGCGTAATCGTCGGGGGCCACGGGCTCTTCGAACCAAAAGATATCATAGCGTTCAATGCGGCGGGCCAACTGGACGGCATCGTACCAGCGATACGCACAGTTGGCATCGACCAGAAGCTTGACCTCGGGTCCGATGGCATCGCGGACGACCCTGATACGTTCAACATCCTCAGCAATCGGGACAGCACCGACTTTAATTTTGATCGCGCGCGCGCCAAGTCTGACGTTTTCCTCCATCTCGGCCGCAAGTTCCTTCAGGCCCTTGCCGTCTTCGTAGTAGCCGCCAGCGATATAGGTCGGCACGGAATCCCTGTAGCCGCCAAGCAGCTTGTAGAGCGGAAGATTGGCAACCTTGGCGCGGATGTCCCACAATCCGATGTCTATGGATGAAATGGCGCGCGTGGTCAGGCCACGCCGACCGATCAGTTTCGGCACCCACATACGTGCCCAGAGACGTTCGACATTGACCGGATCCTGGCCGATCAGCAGCGGTTTGAGATGCTCTATGGTCGCGCGCCAGATGTCACCACCACTACCGAGGCCGATACCCTCGATCCCCTCATCGGTTCTGACTCGCACCAGCGCGAATTCGACATCAGTGTAGGTATGCAGCCCGTTGGTGATCGGACGGGCCCGGGGCCATCTGTATTCTTCGGTGATGATTTCGGTGATTATCATGAGAGCTCCTGTGACTGGTTGGATTGTCCGGAAAGATCAGGGGGAGGATGACCGACCGGCGCGTCACCGGTCGGCTGACTAAAAATCACCGAAAATAGTCGCGCACCTGCTGCGCGGTCGCGCGTGCGGTTTCGGCACACAATCCTGTATAGGCCGTGGGATCGAGAAGCCGTTCGATGGCAGCAGCGTCGAGGTGTGCGTTGACCCTGGGATCCTCGGACAGCAGTTCCGAGAAAGACCGCTTCCGGGTCACTGTGTCCTGGGCCGCGTCATAGACGACATCATGCGCCTCCTGTCGGCCGATCTGGCGTCCGAGTTCCAGCATCACTGCCTCGGCCATGATCAGACCACCGCTCATGTCCAGGTTCTGGCGCATCCGTTCGGGGTGCAGTTCAAGACCAGGGAACAGCTCGACCATCCGGGCCAACATGTCGCCGACCGCGATACACGCCCTGCTTTCGGCCGTTCCGATCATCAGGTGAGTGGTGCGATCGGCCTCGTGCTCTGTCTGCATCGCTTCAAGCGCAAGCGGCACCTGCGAGCGGATCTCGGCGGCATAGCCGACGATGTCCTGGGCGAATTTGGGATTGCGCTTCTGCGGCATGGTAGAGCTGCCCACTGTTCCGGCGGGCACAGGCTCCTCGACTTCACCGAATTCGGTCTTCATGAGTTCATAGACTTCGCGTCCGATCCGGCTGCAGATCGACGCGAGCATGCCCATGTGCAGGATGTTCTCGGCGAAGCCATCCATGATTGCCCGCGATGGAACGTTGCGGGCCGTCATGTTCAGTTCACGCGCAAGGCCCTCCTGGACCTTGCGCCCGTCCTTTCCGAGCGAGGCAAAGGTGCCGGCCGCACCGCCGAGCACGGCGGAAAAGATGCGCGGCTCGGCCTCGTCCATACGTTGCAACTGCCGCAAAAGCTGATCGATCCATCCTGCAACCTTGAAGCCGAAGGTGACCGGGACCGCATGCTGGCCATGGGTGCGGCCTGCCAGCGGCATATCGGCTGTTTGCTCGGCCATGTCCGCCATGGCGGCGAGGATCGTGCGAAGCTGACCGCGCAGTTTTTCGTGCACCTTCCGCAGGATCAGCAGGTCGCCGCTTTCCATAATGTTCTGCGTCGTGGCCCCCCAGTGGACCCAGCCACCGTGTGGTTCACCAACCTTCCGGGAAAGTTCCCAGATCAGCGGCACCAAAGTGTGTGCGGTGCGGTCAAAGGCTTCGTCGATGCGCCCGCGGTCCAGAAGATCAAGATGGGCTGCAGCGGTGATGGCCTCGGCCGCTTCGGCCGGTATCATGCCGATTTCGGCCTGGGCGCGCGCCAGTGCCGCCTCGACATCAAGCCAGGCCTGCCAGCGGCATTCGACGGTATAGAGTTCCCGAATTCCGGGATCCTTGACGCGGCTTGCGGTGGATGCATAATCTGACATGGTTTCCTCCCTTTCATTTAGGTCTGCTGACGGTCGTAGCGCGAAGGCGCCCGCCGGATCGGTGAAGTTTCCGGATGCGCCTACCGCGTGGTTCCCTTAGAGTTCGCCAGCTTGGAATCGGCGCGGCGCCACACGATAAAGGCTGGACGAAAATGGCATCTGAAACCAAAATTGGCAGGCGGAGTGACATGCAGTTGATCATCCGCTGGATTTGCAATCGACGTTGGGTGGGGACAGAGTGAACGGTAAAGACAGATCCGAAAAAGACCGCCCGCCGCATCCGCGTGTGACGCTCAAGGATCTTGCCGAGGATCTCGGTATGTCGGTTTCGACGGTCAGTCGCGCCTTTCAGAAAGGTTCGCCGATCTCTGATCGCGCCCGGGAAATAGTTCTGACCCGCGCCGCTGAAATGGACTACAAAGCAAATCCTTTCGCCAGAAGTCTTGTCGGCAAGAAAAGCCGCATCGTCGGCGTGCTGGTGTCGCGGATCAGTTCGCCATTCTATTACGAGATTCTCAACCGTATAGCCGAGCATTTGCGCGAGGATAATTTGACGCTGATGCTTGTCGCTGGTGAGCATGTCCATGAATTGCAGGAGGGCCTGAATATGCTGATGGCATATGATCCTCTTGCTGTGCTGGTGATATCCAGCTTTTCGGATGCGGATTCGATCGCGCTGTCGCCGACAGCCCGGAATAAATTGCTTTATTTCAACCGGGTGCCTGCGGATTCCCTTGTTTTGGGCGTTGCATATGATAACCGAGCCGCAGGCGCCCGTATGGCAGATTACCTGATCGGCCTCGGTCATCGTCGGTTGGCATATCTTTCCTCGGGGATGGACTCCTCTACCGATCATGAGAGGCATCAGGGATTCAGCGCACGTTGTGCCGAAACGGGTTTGAACCAGCCATTGCTGTTCGGAACCAAGGGTTTCACCTATGAGGCGGGAATGGCAGCGGCGGCGGACGTCGTGGCGCGGCTGGACGACCTTGATGCCGTATTCTGCGCCGCAGATATTCTGGCGCTTGGACTGATGGACGGGATGCGGCACCATTTTCATGTCTCGGTTCCCGAAGATATTTCGATCGCCGGTTGCGACGACATCGCGATGGCGGGTTGGCCTTCGCACTCTTTGACGACACTGCGGATGCCACGGGATACGATTGTCCGGGAGCTCATCAGATTGTTCAGGTCCATCATCGACGATCACCGACCGTCGCCCGAAATTATCCGCGTCGCGCCCGGCGATGTCGTTGTCCGCAACTCTACCGGGCACAATGTGCGGCAGTGACGACAGGCGGCGGTCATGCCTGGTCCCCCGATGCCATCCGGGAGTCAGGAACGAGAAGAATCTTGCCTACATGTCCCGCCGACTGCATTAGTTCATGGGCCGCCCGTGCCTCTGACATCGGCAGGACGGTGCCGGTCAGGGGCTTGACACGACCGTCTGCGAACAGGGGCCACACATGGCGCACGAGTTGCGCTGCTATCTCTGCCTTGGAGGCATCGCTGCGGCTCCGCAAGGTTGAACCCGTAAGCTTCAGCCGTTTCAGCATGACCGGCATGAGGTCGATCTCGACCTTTGACCCCTGTGCAAAGGCAAGCTGCACGATCGTCGCTCCGGGTGCCGCTGCCTTGATGTTGCGCGCGATGTAGGGGCCACCGACGATATCGAGGATTACATCTGCGCCACCTGCCTCGGAGCGCAAAACAGTGACAAAATCCTCCTCGGCATAGTCGATAACCCGGTCAGCCCCTAGCCTGCGACAGAAAGCGCAGCGTTCTTGGGGACTTTCTGTGACGAAGATGCGGGCATTGCATGCTTTCGCGATCTGGATGGCCGTCGAACCGATGCCGCCCGCACCGCCATGGACCAGAAGTGTCCCGCCCTCAGGCAGGATGCCGCCGGAAAAGATGTTGCTCCAGACTGTGAAGAAGGTCTCGGGCAAACCGGCAGCGTCGCGCAGCGAGACACCTGGCGGAAGAGGCAAACAATGGGCAGCGTCGACCGCGACATATTCGGCGTAACCGCCCCCGTTCGTCAGGGCGGTCAGGGTATCGCCCACACTCCATCCTGACACATTGTCGCCAACCTGCACCACCGTTCCCGAGACCTCCAGGCCCAGCAGATCCGAGGCCCCCTCGGGCGGCGGATACAAACCCAGACGCTGCATGATGTCGGGCCCATTGACGCCTGCTGCCGCGACCTGAACGACCAAACCACCCGCTCGGACCGCGGGCATCGGCCGGAGCCCCAGGGCCAGCACCCCGGGGCCGCCGGGACCCTGCATTTCGACAACCTTCATCCGCTCGGGAAACCGTGGATCCGAGTTCATCGCGCACCTCGTTGTGTCTGTTCCGCCTGAAGGCGTTCAGTAGTTGCCGCTCCGGAAAACCCGGTCGAGGCGCTCGGCATCCTCCCCCGTCGGCTCTTCCCACGACTCTCCGCGGCGCCGAAGCGCTCCAGTGAATTCCGGCTTTCGCTTTTCGGTAAAGGCGCGGCGCCCTTCCTCGCCGTCGGCTGTGGCGTGGATCAGAAGAGAGTTCATCATCGTCTGAACCTGCCAGGCTTGATCCGTCGGCATTTCGCCGAAGCGGATCACGAACTCCTTCATCATGCGCACCGCGACGGGAGGCAGCTCGACGATCTTCCGGGCGATTTCCTCTGCCCGCTCCATCAGCTTTTCATGGGGAACCACCTCATTGACGATGCCGATGCGCAGCGCCTCGTGCGCGTCGAAGGGTTCGTCCGTCAGCAGAATTCGCATGGCATCGGCATAGCGGATTTGACGTGTCAGCAGCGTCGCGCCCGGCCCGTGGCCGACCCAGCCTTGGGAAAGCAGCGCGAATTTGAACCTCGCGTTCTCGGCACTGGCGATGCGAATGTCCGTCGAGGACAACAATGTGTAGAATCCGGCACCCGCAGCCCAACCGTTCACTGCAGCGATCACGGGCTTCCAGACGCGCGGGTAATGATCCCCCATGCGGCCATCGGTGCCGATCTTCTCGCCATTTATCGTGCGGCCCAAGGGCCAGAACGCCCGCCGGGTCTGAAGGTATTCTCGTTCCTCCTCGGTGATTTCGGGGGCCAAGTGCAACTTGTGACCCCCGCAGAAATGCCGGTCGCCCGCGCCGGTCAGGATGGCGCAACGGATGTCGCGGTCTTCCCACAGATCCTGCCAGGCCTCGGCCAATTCGTCAGAGGTTTCACGGTCCATGACGTTGGCCTGAGCCGGGTTGTTCAGGGTGATGTAGGCGACACCATCGCGTTTCTCGAAGTTTATCGGCATGCTTGTTCTTTCAGTTGTGGACGGGAACCGTGCAGGCAGGGATTCACCCGACGAGTCCCTTCTCTTTGAGCGTTTCGATTTCGGTGTCAGAAAGGCCGAGGATTGACCTGAAGACGTGGTCGTTATCGGCGCCCAGTTCCGGCGCAGGCTCCAGATTGCCGCGCCAGCCCGTGTCGGCATCGCGCCAGGGCAAGGAATAGCTGTACTTGCCGGGTTCCATCTCGACGAAGCCGCCCCGGAGGCTCAGGTCCGGATCCTCGATGGCTTCGCTGAAGTTCCGGGTGCGCATGGCTGGGACCGCGGTCGCGGCGAGCCGACGCTCCAGCTCCCGTGAATCGCTTGTCGCGCACCAGCGAGCGATCGTTTCGTGCAAAGTTTCGCGTGCGGCAAGACGATCCCCGTGCGTCGGGAAACGGGCCGCCAAATCGGGCTTGCCCATCAGACTGCAAAGCGCCGACCATTGATCATCTGACTGCACCGCCAGAGCAAGCCAGTCATCGGCGCCGGCGCAGCGGAAACATCCGCCCGGGGCGGATTGCCCGTCGGAGGTTCCGCCGGGCCCGTCTCCCGCGCTGTCCAGCGACAGCCGCAGGATCGCCTCGGGCAGCAGGCTGACCGTGCTTTCGAGCATTGAAAGATCAATGTATGCCCCTTCACCCGTCTTGCGACGATGGCGGATCGCCGCGAGTATCGAGAATGTCTCCCACATCGCGGTGACGGGATCGGTCCAGATGGGCAGAATTCCCATCGCCTCGACCATGGGGTTTGGCTCTCCGATCAGCCCCGCCCGACCACTATAGGCCTGAAGCATGGTGCCATAGGCGAGGGCGTTGCGCTGTGGCCCGCTGCGGCCAACGCCCGAGGCCGAAACATAGATCAGGTCATTGCGGATCCGGCTCAGCTCGTCGTACCCAAGGCGGTATTTCTGAAGCACCCTTGCCGAGAAATTCTCGACCACCACGTCGCTGACAGCCACCAACCGGTGCAACAGATCCTGGCCAGCCTCGGTTCTGATGTCGATGGTGCAGCTCAGCTTGTTATTGTTCAGCATCTGGAATGAATCGCCCCGATTGCGGTGTTCGGCTCGGGTGTGGGATTCGATCTTGATGACCTCGGCGCCCATCAGCGCCAACATCTTCGTCGTCATCGGACCGGCGACGACCCAACTGAAGTCCACGATCCGCACACCCTTGAGGGGCATGAGACCGGTAAGTTTTTCTTTGGACATCTCAGGGTCCTTCTGAATTTCTAAACGGTTGGAGCACGACAAGGCATCAAAGCAGGCGGTTCCGCCCCAAGCGCCTCCCGGAGGTCGTGACGATCTGCCCGGGCAGCCCGGGAACCGGAACCTTGGTCCCGTCCGGGCCAGACAGCCGGTCAAAGAACTGACGGTGAAGAAGCTGGGCATTCGAGAGCAGCTGCGCGGGTCTGCTGACCGGAAAGCAGGCGACGCCGGCGGCCTGCGCCTTTTCCGCGATATCCTCCGCAGCCTGAGATGCAGACCAATCGCTCATCAGCGCCAGAAGCTCTTCCCATTGGCTTTTGCGCACGTCGACGGTGCCACAAAGATCTCGATCGCGGGCCCAGTCAGGGCTGCCCAGAACCTCCACCCACCGTTCCCATTGATGCTGTTCGCGGGGCGACACCATGAAATAGCCATTCCGCGCCGGCAGCAGCCAGCTTATTCCCCCCGCTGGCGCTACGCCCTGACGCGGGCCGCGCCCGCGCGCGAAGTTGCGTTCGCCGCGTATCCATTGCCGAAACTCGTCGAGCAAAAGACTCGTGTAGAAATCCTGACTGGCAAGATCTATCCGCGGTGCGTTCTCTCCGGTTTCGGCGACAAGAAGCCCCCAGACCACTGAAAGCGCGCCACAGACGCCGACGGCGAGCGGCGCCTCATGATCCGCGGCCGCCAGAGGGGGCTGACTGGCCGGATCACTTACGGGCCGGGCCATGCAATGGGTCAAGCCCGAGCGGTGCTGAAGCAGGAAATCGCTGTCCGGCACATCCGCCTTCGCTTCAAGCCCCAGCGGAGAGATGCTCAGGACCACCAGCCCCGGAAATTTTCGGCGCAGGCTTTCGGTCGTGATGCCCTGACTGCCTAATGCGGCGTCAAGCCCACTTTCCACCAGAACACCTGCCGTTTCCAAGGCGCCCAGCAGCTCGTTGGCCGCGTCCTGAGTTGCCGAACCGGCGGTGCGACAGGATTTACCCGCGTTCAGGAAATCGAAAAAGGCACTTGCCGGATCGGACTGGCCGTTCTCCTGTTGTGGCCAGAATGGCCCCTTGCGTCGTTGGGCCGAACCGCCGGGCGGCTCCAGCTTTAGGGTCGTCGCCCCCATATCAGTCAGCAACCGGGCCGCAAACTGTGAGGCGATGTCATCGCTCCACTCAACGACGCTCACTCCTTCAAGCAACATTACTCAATTCCAGTCGGTTAGGGTCATGCCGTCTGACGGGGCAGAGGCGTTCTCGGGTTTCAGTCTCTGATTCAGCTGCGCGGGCCTTGGCACCGTCAGCGTGTCGTCGCATCGAGCACATCCCTCAGCGCATCACCGAGTAGGTTCAGCGCCAGCACGGTTACGAAGATGGCAAGGCCGGGAAAAACGCTCATCCACCACTGGTCGCCATAACGCATGGCCGTCGACAGCATGGAGCCCCAGGTTGGCTGCGGCGGCTGAACGCCAAGTCCTAGAAACGACAGCGCGCTTTCGGTGATGATTGCCTGCGCGGCCTTCAGCGTAGAATAGATGATGACGCTGCCACGCACGCTGGGCCACACATGCCGCCACATCAGCCGCACAGGCGACAGGCCGATGGCCTTGGCTGCCTGCACATACTCAAAGCTGCGGATCGCGATGACCTGACCTCGGACCAGTCGGGCGAAATCGGGCACATTGACGATCGCGATGGCGATGATGGCGTTGGTCAGGCTGGGCCCCAGTGCGGCCACAATCGCCAACGCGAGGACGATTGCCGGAAAGCTGAGCAGACCGTCGACGATCCGCATCAGGATCTCGTCCAACCAGCCACCGAAATAACCCGAGATGACACCCACGGCCGAACCGATCAGGAGAGCCCCAATGATCGAGATCGCCATAACCTGCAGGGATGCCTGACTCCCGTATAGAACACGGGTCAGGATGTCGCGTCCAAGTTCGTCGGTGCCGAACGGATGTGTCCAGGACGGCGGTTGAAGGAAGCTTTCGTAATTGATCTCAAAGGGAGAGTGCGGCGATATCACGGGGGCAAGAACCGCCGCCAGAACAAGCAGGACCATGACCGTGCCGCCAATCATCCCCAGTCGGTGGCGAAACACCCGAATGGTGGCGCCGATGGCCTGGTTGCGCTTTCTGGGCCGGGACTTGTGCTCGTCTGCCACGGAAGAGGGGGAAAGGGTCATTGTTCCGTTCTCGGGTCAAGCAAGTTGTAAAGAAGATCGGTCAGAAGATTGACAATGATGACCCCCAAAACGACGATCAGCACACCGCCCTGAAGAAGCCCATAGTCACGGTCGAAGATCGAATTCGTGATCATCCGCCCGAGCCCCGGAAGCTGGAACACCGTCTCCGTCACCACGGCGCCCCCCATCATACCGGCGAACTGCAACCCGACGACCGTCACGATCGCGACCAGGGCGTTCCGGAACCCGTGGATGGCCACCACGCGGAATTCACTTGCCCCTTTAGCACGTGCCGTGCGGACGTAATCGGCTGAAAGAACCTGGATCATCGCCGCTCGCGTCTGCCTGGCGACAATGGCCACATAGGCGGATCCAAGCGTGACGACCGGCATGATCATGTGGGTCAGGTTCGCCACGGGGTCTTCGGTGAAGGGCACGTAGCCAGAAGGCGGTAGCAGGCCCAAGCGAAGGGTGAACAGCATGATCAACAGGATGCCGACCCAGAAAAATGGCATCGCCAAGGCCGAAACCGAAAGTACGCTAACTGCGGCATCGACCCAGGTGTTGCGCCGGATCGCTGCGATCATTCCGAGCGGCACACCAATCACGACGGAAAACACCAGCGAGAGGGTCGCAAGTTCAAGCGTGACCGGAATTCGGTCCATCAGGATACTGACGACAGCCTCGCCAGACTTGAAAGATTTGCCCAGATCGCCGGTGATTGCGTTTGTCAACCAGTTCCAGAACTGGATGACGATCGGATCATCGAGACCCAATTCTTGTCTGATCCGCTCGCGTGCCGCCTCGGGGGCATTTTCCCCAAGGATAATTAGGCTCGGATCGCCGGGCAGCGCCACCGCCACTGCAAAGATCACGGCGCTGACAATCAGCATGACCGGTATTGCCTGAAGCAATCTACGAACGAGAAGTCTTAGCATCCGCGCGTCCTCCTTTACATCGACGGGTCCATAAAAAGGAGCTCATCCCAGCCCCCCCGCGCGTTCCCGGGCAAAGACGGCGGCCCGACTTTCCCTTATCTTCGTCTGCATCGCGTCGATCATGGCACGGTGGTCAGAGAGCACCTTACGGCGGTCGCGCAGACATTCGCTTACGACATGGGGAGCAGGCCCACCGATAATGTCGCGGCGGGCCACGTTCAGCACCGGATTCAGCGCTTGGCGCAGGGATGCTTCCGAGATGTCGAGCCGCCTGCCAAGAACGGCCTGTCCCGCATCGATGACATCGCAAACCGTGATCTGGTCGGCCCGCTTGCCATTCCCGATTGCCTTGCCAACCACCGCCGCAACGATATTGTGGGAGGTGCGGAACGACAGGCCAAAGTCCCGCACCATCGTATCCGCCAGTTCCGTCGCCGTCCCGAACCCCCTGGCCGCCGAAATTGCCATGCGTTCGGGAAAAACTGACATCCGTTCCAGCACTTCTGTCATCAGACGGAGGCTGCGGATCGTGATCTCAGCCGCTTCCCGAACGGGGGTTTCAACCCCCGCAGCACCGTCGATCACTTCGGAGAACGTCGTGTTCTTGGCAACGGCAAGCGCCGCCGTCAGACATCCGGTAACGCGCGCCGCTTCAGCCCGAAGATGTTCAAGGCAAATCGGGTTCTTCTTCTGCGGCATGATGCTTGAAACCGACGAATGTTCGTCTGCCAGCTCGATGAACCCGAACTCCTGCGTGCTCCAGCTTTGCAGATCGACGGCCAGCCGGGAAACCGCGGTCATCAGCACGGCCAGAGCGGCGGTGGCCTCTTGCCCGTCGTCACGGCTGGATACGGCATCATAGGCTGTTTCGAGCAGGCCATCGAAAGCCAAGTTTTCCGCGCAATAGACCCGATCTAGCGGAAAGCTGGTTCCGGCCAAGGCACCGGCGCCGAGAGGTGACTGATTGGTGTGGCGCAGCGCCTCCATACACCGATGCCAGTCGCGTTGCAGGTGATCGGCAAATGCGAGGAAATAGTATCCCATCGTTATGGGCTGAGCGTGCTGGCAGTGCGTGTAGCCCGGCATCACGGTTTCACGATGATCTTCGGCAAGATCTAGAACCGCATGTCGCAGCCTTGCGAATTCGCTGAGAAGGCGCAGCATCGTCTCGCGCAACACCATCCGTCCAGACGTGGCGCCGAGGTCGTTGCGGCTACGGCCGGTATGAAGCCTCCCTCCCACATCAGGCCCCAGCCGACGCGCAAGATACCGTTCTGTATAGGAATATAGATCTTCGACCGTGCCGTCTATTTCCAGCACCCCGGCTCCGAGGTCCTCAAGCTCCACGATTACCGCAGAAATGTCGGAGCAATGGGAAGACGACACTATTCCCTGCTTTTCGAGCATGCGCACGTGAACTAGGTGAATCCAGAGTTCATGGCTGAAACGGTGCTCGACGGCGCTATCCGTTTTGGGCTTCCAGAAACTTTCTGTCATCGTCGATGACGGAGGGCGCTTTACCCTTTCCCGCATCGATACCTCCCTCGCCACATACGCGGTTCCATTTCCTTGCCCTATCATGCCGGTTCCCTCTCGGAGAGGTTCATGATGTCCTGTCGAATGCAGGCGCGTGAGCGGGTCGACCCGCAGGTTTCAAGGACCGGAACGGTTTTGGCGCAAGCTTCGATGGCATAGGGACAGCGCGTGCGGAACACGCATCCGGACGGCGGAGAGAGCGGCGAGGGAATGTCGCCGTGCAGAACCTGACGTTCTTTCACCTTGTTGCGGTCGATTGCCGGAACGGCCGATAACAGCGCCTCCGTATAAGGATGCATCGGTTTCCGGAACAGATCCTCGGCCGTGGCAATCTCCATCAAGTGCCCGAGATACATCACCGCGACACGGTCGGCGATGTGCCGCACGACCGCGAGATCATGAGAGATGAAAACCATCGTCAGCCCCATGCGGGCACGCAGGTCTGACATCAGGTTCAAGATCTGCGCCTGCACTGAAACGTCCAAGGCCGAAACCGGCTCGTCGGCGACAATGAAATCGGGATTTGCGGCAATTGCTCTGGCGATGCCCACGCGCTGACGCTGACCCCCCGAGAATTCATGGGGATACCGGGTTGCCGCTGAACCCCGTAGACCGACCATTTCAAGCAGTTCGGCTACACGGGCATCACGCTCATGGGGCGTGTGGGTGATCTTATGGACTTCCAGCACTTCTCCGATGGCCTCGCCAACGGAAATGTAGGGATTGAGAGACGAATACGGATCCTGAAATATGAACTGCACCCGGCTGCGCGCAAGACGAAGCTGTGTCTTGTTCAGGGCCAAGAGACTGGTGCCGTCGAAATCTATGCTGCCGGCGGTGGGTTCAAGCAATCGTATCAGCATCCGCCCAAGCGTCGTCTTGCCCGATCCGCTTTCTCCGACAATCGCGAGCACTTCGCCGCGTCGGACCTGAAACGACACGTCCTTGACAGCCTGCACATACCTGTAGGTTGGCAGAACGGTCTTGCCCCGGACAGGGAACAGCTTTGTCAGCCCTTGGACATCCAGAAGTGTTTCTGAATTCTCAGGCATAGGCTTTCTCCACAAATTCCTTCCACCGCGCGCAACGTACACGCCTGCCTGGGTCGGCCTCGGCAAGGGGCGGAACGTTGTCGGTGCAAAGCCCCGTCTTTGCCGCCGTGCAGCGGGGCGCGAACCGGCAGCCAGTGGGCCAAAACATCGGGTCAGGCACGACACCTTCGATCGACGCTAGCCTGTCGACTTTGAAATCCGTCCGTGGGATGGCTTCCAACAGGGCCGCAGTATAGGGATGGACCGGTGCGTGAAGCACCTGCTCTGCCGTGCCGGTTTCCACGATCTGTCCCGCATACATCACAGCTATTCTTTCGGCGATTTCCGACACAACGCCAAAATCGTGAGTAATGAACAACATCGACATGCCGAGTTCGGCCTGCAGCCTACGCAACAATTCGAGGATCTGCGCCTGGATTGTCACATCCAGTGCCGTTGTCGGCTCGTCAGCGATCAGCAGGGCAGGCCGACAGACCAGACTCATCGCGATCATAACCCGCTGCCGCATACCACCGGACATTTCGAACGGCATGTTGTCCAGCCGGGTTGCAGGCTCAGGAATACCCACCAGCCTGAGTGCATCTTCGGCAATCTGGCGGGCCTCGCGCCGACTGACGCTCCTGTGGAGCCGCACGGCCTCGATGATCTGGTCACCAACCTTGAACAGAGGATTGAGCGAGGTCATCGGCTCTTGAAAGATCATGCCGATTGCGCCGCCGCGGAATGCGCGCATTTGTTTGGGTGACAGTGTGAGTAGGTCGCTCACACCACTCTCGGAGTGCCAGAGGACGCTGCCACCTATGCGTACCGATGGCAGCAGTTGCATGATGGCAAGGCTGGTGACCGATTTGCCCGACCCCGACTCGCCTACCAGGGCAACAGTTTCTCCCTTTCGAATAATCAGGTTCACATCCTGAATAACCTGGATCGGGTTTGAACGGCTTCCGAAGGAAATACTGAGGTCTTTGAGTTCGACAAGCACGGGCCGGGCATCGGTCATCTTCCAATCCTCACTGTTCGAGCCAGGCGGCCTTGAGATTGAACGCGCCGTTCTGTTCCTGGGTCAGACCATGTACCTTGTTGTTGACGATCCAGTGCTCCCTCTGTCCGACAAGTGTCACCTGAATGGCATTGTCGATTAGGTACTGTTGAAGATCGGCTAACAGGCCATTGCGTTTATCATCGTCAAGCGTGCCCCGAATCTGGTCGACAAGGTCGTATAGAGCATCAACACCCGTATGGTTTGCCCCGCCGTTCCGGCCATAGAGATTGGAAATATCCGAATTGGCAGCCGGAGAGCCCCAGCGGTGAAGCGCCATTTCGTAACGGTGACCATAGACCTTGTCGGTCCAGGACAGGCGTTCGAGCAGCTCCAATTTGGCCGGAATTCCAGCCTGCTGAAGTTGTGCCAGAAGAACCTGCGCAATGGTCGTATCAGGGTCACGCTGAATCAGCGTCAACGTGATGGGGGGGCCATCATATCCAGACTCGGCGTAGAGTTCTGCCGCCAACTCTGGATCATAGGTCACATCATTCAGATTCTCGGCATATTCTTGAGCATAGGGAGGAAAGCGACCCTTCATGACCATACCGGTTTCCGGATAGATCACTTTGAGGAGAGATTCGCGGTCGATCGCATGAGCGACCGCCTGACGAAGCTTGACGTTGTCAAAGGGCGGTTGAGTTAGGTTGAAAGACACCAGATTGAACAGCGTCTCGGGACCGGCAACCAACGACAGCTCAGGGTTTTCCTCGATCTTGGCATAATCGCGGGGCTGAATCGTGTCGATGATATGCACCGTCCCAGCCTCGGCCGCGATCAGTTTCGACGTCGCATCCACGATGACGCGCACTTCAACCCCGTCCAGATACGGAAGGTCGTCACCATTCTCACCCGTCTGCCAGTAGTCTTCGAATTTCGTGAACGAAATATGATCACCGCTCGACCAGGATTCGAATTTGAATGGACCAGTTCCGACCGGGTTGCGTCCGAAATCGGAGCCATGCTCTTCCATTGCAGTTGGCGATCCAATCATTCCGGATTCATTGGCAAGAGCCGAAATGATGACCGCTGATGGCTGTTTCATTGTCAGCTTCAGTGTATATTCGTCTACCGCCTCGGCCGACGCCAAGTCCCCTAGAAATTCACCGTTCCGCGTCGGGTTTTCGCTACTGATCATCCGGTTGAGGTTATAGGTAACAGCCTCAGCGTTGAGCGGCGTTCCGTCGTGGAATGTCACACCCTCGCGCAGCTGGAACGTCATGGTGGTATCGTCTTCAGAGATGGACCAATCCGTTGCGAGCTGTGGTATCAGCTTTCCCTGCTCATCCTGAATGAAAAGATTTTCATAGATCAGGCGGTAGGCTCGAATGTCTGTACCCGGTGCGTTACCAAACCCGGGATCAAAACTTGCTGGCTCGACATCCGTGGATTGTATTAAGATCCCGCCCCTGACAGGGTCGCTGCTCTGTGCAATTGCAGGATGGCTCACTGTCGTCGCCATACCGGCGAGCAACAAGGCGCCTACCAGCGCCGCATTCAAATCGCGCATAATCTCCTCCCTGATAAAATGGCCCGGCACGTTTCAGTTCACGCCGGTTTCCAAGACGACCCCAAGAGAACCTCCTCCACAAGACTCTTTGGGAACGTTACCAATACTGTGCAGGCGGAGGAACCAGTCTGTCAAGGACTGCATGTGGTTGAAAGATTGGAAATGGCGTCTCGGAAACCTGTTGAAGATATTTAAGACATCGCCAATCAACTGAAAATGTTCAACTTTATACCAAATTCTAATTTGCAGAAGGCTGTTGTGACCAAACCAATCGAACAGCGTCGAGCTCGCCGGAAGCTGGGTCATGTTGACAAAAGACGGACCCAGAGGCGGATGGACGTGATGTCTATGGAGCCAAGGAAGCTCTCGGCGGTCTTGTCGTAGCGGGTTGCGACGCGGCGAGCGTTCTTCAGCATGTTGAAGCACCGCTCGACCAAGTTCCGCAGGGCATACAGCGCATGATCGACTCCGATGCGCATTCTGCGTGATTTGCGCATTGGAATTTGGGTGAAGACGTTCCGCACCTCCTTTTTTTAATTGAGTCAACATCATAGCCTCTGCCGGCCAACAGGACGCTGTGATCTGGGACCTGGGATCTGGGAGATTCTCCGCGAGTAACGCGCGAAAGTTGGTGATGCCCTGAGGGGCGGCATACCATGGCGGTGTTCAGACGCCGTCAATTCTCAGCCGAGAAAGGGATATGCCACATGTCGGAGACTACCATCAGCACGCTGCCCGATCCATCCGGGTTTTCGCCGGATCCGCTGACGGACCTCATCCGGGAGGGTGCGCGCAAGCTGATCGAACAAGCGGTTGAGGCCGAGCTGGCAACGCTCCTCGCCGCGTTCGCTGAGGAAAGGCTCGATGACGGTCGGGCCAGGCTGGTGCGGCACGGACATTTGCCGGAGCGCGAAATCCTGACCGGGGTCGGTCCGGTCGCCGTGAAGGTGCCGCGGGTGCGGGATCGCAAGCCGGGAGCGGAGAGGATCTCCTTCACGCCCAGCATCCTGCCGCGCTACCTGCGCAAGGCCAAATCGGTCGAGGAACTGCTGCCCTGGCTCTACCTCAAGGGGGTCTCCACCGGCGATTTCGGCGAGGCGCTGGCCGCCCTGCTGGGGCCGGACGCCAAGGGCCTGTCGGCTAAGACCGTCACCCGCCTGAAAGCCAACTGGTGGTCCGAATACGAGGCTTGGGAAAAGCGCGACCTCGGAACCCGGCGGTTCCTCTACATCTGGGCCGACGGTGTCTACTTCAAGCCGCGCATGGCCGAGGATGTTGGATGTCACTGAGAACTGACCCAGCATTGTCATCGAGA